>JAWWBH010000117.1:0-8437 GCA_033721075.1 Christiangramia sp. | reverse complement strand
TATCCTTTTCAAGGTTCAAATCATACGAAGGTGCAGGAGCGAGTAAACTGGGAAGCATCTTTATTTATATCCTGGTAGCAACCATTGGTATGAAAATGGACCTTACCATGGTATTTGACAACCCTGGCCTTATTGCAATAGGACTGGTTTGGATACTTATTCATGTGATAGTTCTTTTAATTACCGCAAAACTCATAAAGGCACCTTATTTCTTTTTAGCCGTGGGAAGCCAGGCCAATGTGGGAGGAGCCGCTTCTGCTCCTGTCGTAGCGGCAGCTTTTCATCCTTCGTTAGCAACAGTTGGTGTACTCCTTGCAGTGTTTGGTTATGTAGTAGGAACCTATGGCGCAATCTTATGTACAATTTTAATGCAAATCGCTGCCGGCAGTTAGTTTTAAACCGAAAAATATAAGATATTTGCGCTCCTAAAAATCTGAATACAAAAAATGAAAAAATTAGCTCTTCTTTTAGTGATATTGATCAGCCTAGCTGCCTGTTCTGAAAAAGAAAGCAATCTTATTGTTAGCGGTACAGTAAAAGGCCTTAAAAAAGGAACTTTATACCTGCAAAAGATCGAAGACACTATAATGGTAAATGTGGACTCTATGTTAGTTGACGGCGATCCAACCTTTACTTTAGAGACCTATATCGACAGTCCGCAGATGATGTACCTGTATCTGGAGAAAGTAGATAACAACCGTTTTGATGATCGAATAGATTTCTTTGCAGATGAAGGCCAGGTTACCATTAATACCAGTCTCGAGAAATTTGAGACCGATGCTAAAATCGTTGGTTCTGCAAATCAGGAAAAGTTGATGGAGTACCGGAAGATGATAAGCAGATTCAATGACCAGAACCTAGATCTGATCAAGGAAAGTTTTGAAGCTGAAAAAGCCGAAGATGAAGAGAAATTGATGGAAATCGATAAGAAGTATGACCGACTCCTAAGAAGAAAATATCTTTATACCGTAAACTTTGCCATTAATAACAAGGATCTTGAGATTGCGCCTTATCTCGCACTTTCAGAAGTATTTGACGCAAATATAAAATACCTTGATACTATCTATTCCTCATTGAAGCCGAAAGTAAGAAAGTCTAAGTATGGCCAACAACTGAAGGACTTCCTGAAGGAGCGTAGAAACCAGGAAAAACTGGAAGAAAAAGTAGAAGAGCAATCAAAAGAAGATAATTCCTAAACAAGGAAAGTTATTATTTCGAAAAGGAGCCAATTGGCTCCTATTTTATTTTCTTCTTTTACACCCAAAATGAAATACAAAAAAGCCCCTCCTTGCGGAGAGGCTTTACCAAGAGCCGATGGAGGGACTCCCTTCGGCTTCGCTCAGGACAGGCTTCTCGTCCCAGAATATTTCGACTAAAAAAGCCCCTCCTTGCGGAGAGGCTTTACCAAGAGCCGATGGAGGGACTCGAACCCACGACCTGCTGATTACAAATCAGCTGCTCTAGCCAGCTGAGCTACATCGGCAACTTATTTCTTATAATGAATTCAGCTTTTCCACTAAGGTTTTCGCCTTAGTTTCAAGTTCATCCTGAATTTCATTGAAGTGTTTTTTCTTGTTCTCAACATCACGACGGTTGATCTTTGTGATTAATTCGTCATAATCCTTAATAGCCTCATCCACGATCGCCTCAGACTTCGCAGGGTCCTCTTTAGGATGAGCCATTTGATGAATATATGCTGCATCAATGATATCGCCAAACACATAATTCACATCCTTCTTCAATAATCTTTTACTTGCCATATTCAATAAATTTCGGCTGCGAATTTAAGCTATTTTTTAATATGAAAATGCTTTTCGATAAAAATTTAATTTTGATTCTTTTTAAGAACAGTCAAAGCTTCTGGCATATGCCTTCCAGCATTCATACTGTTGAACTTATGGATCAGTTTTCCATTCTTATCAAATACAAAAGTTTCTCTTCCCGGTAAAAGGCCCAAAAGGTTAGGCTTTACTCCAAAAGCTTCCCTGGCCTTCTTATTTTCGTCAGAAAGGAATATATAAGGCAGGTCATATTTCCTGGCGAATCTTGAATGAGACTCATGTGAATCGGCACTTATACCAATCACTTCAGCTTCCAGTTCCTTAAAATCCGCGTAACTGTCCCTAAAGCCACAGGCTTCCCTGGTACAACCCGGGGTAAAATCCTTCGGGTAGAAATAGACTACAAAAGACTTTTCACCAACAAGCTGATCAAAACTAAAATTCTCACCATTTTGATCGCTAAGACTAATATCAGGAACCATTTCTCCTACCTTCATATTAATCACCTTTATAGCTTACAAAATTTCTGGGGGTTTCATAAAGTGTCACTTCCAGATCGTGATCTTCCCTGATCTTCGTTCTAAGTTTATTCCAGATCACCACGGCGATATTTTCAGCGGTGGGATTCAGCTCTTTAAATTCAGGAACTTCCAGGTTAAGATTTTTATGATCAAAAGACTCCTCTACCTCTTTGAATATTAAATCCTTAAGTATTTTAAGATCCATCACGAAGCCAGTCTCAGGATTGGGTTCCCCGGTCACCGATACAATAAGCTCATAATTATGTCCATGATAATTAGGGTTGCTGCATTTTCCAAATACCTCGCGATTTCGTTCATCGTCCCAGTCTTTCCTGAACAGGCGATGTGCAGCGTTAAAATGAGCTTTTCTATGTACGGTTATTTTCATTGCTGAATAGTTGAATAATACTTGTCAAAAATGATCTTGAACCATTCAGTATAAATATGGGGATTTTTTTTCATATCCTCCTTAAGATCTTCAAGAGAAACCCACTTCCAGGCTGCAACCTCATCGGGATTCAGATCTGGTACTCCGTCAAATTTTCCTACCAGGATATGATCAAATTCATGTTCGGTAAGACCATTATCAAATGGTGCCTTATATATGAACGAAATGGTATCCTTTAAACTGGTGGTAAAACCCATTTCTTCCTGGAGTCTTCGCTTTCCTGCTTCAATATTGGTCTCCCCCTCCCGCTGATGACTGCAGCAGGTATTGGTCCACAAACCTGGAGAATGATATTTTGAAAAAGCTCGCTGTTGTATCATCAGCTCATTATTCTCATTGAAGACGAATACCGAGAATGCCCTGTGAAGAAGTGCTTTCTCATGAGCTTCTATCTTTTCCATAAGGCCGATCTGCTGGTCCTTTTCGTTCACTAAAATTACTTTTTCTTCCGCCATTTTTTTATTTGAAGCCCAAATGTACAAAAACGGTGATTTCTATCACAAGGAAGCTGATTAAGCAATTCCTAAAGTTTTAGTTTTCCGTTATAAAGGTCACAATTAATGGAAAGTATAAATTCAGACCTGCGGTTCATTTCATGCGAAGCTTCAGAACATGGAACCCCATTCCTGCAATTATTCACAAGTTCGGTTTCTCCATAGCCTCTGCCGGAGATCCTTGATTCATCCACGCCCATATTAATCAGATATTCACGGGTAACCTGCACTCTCTTCTGTGAAAGCTCAATATTATATTTATCATCGGCCCGGCTATCTGTATGAGATCTTATATCTATCAAAAGTTCAGGATATTCCACCATATATGCGGCTATCTCATCTAGCTGCTTTGCCGCCTTAGGTTTTATTTCAGCTTTATCCAGATCGAAAAGAATGGGGTCAAGATTCAGTTTTCTTGCAAGGTCATCCCCTACCCGGGCGGCAAATATCTTATCCCCCTTTATATTCTGAAATTGAATGATATTTTCCTTTCTTTTGACCTCTGCCGCATAAAAGCTCCAGTTCAAAAAAGCCCTTATTGCAGCGATATTAGGAGGAGCATCCCCAGCAAAATCATGCGAAACCTGGTACATTACCAGCCCGTTCCTGGGGTCATCGAAGCCATGCCCGTAGAGTAAAATACATCCGGGACCATGTGACAGTGATGGAACATCCGGCGCTGAATGATCGATAATGATCTTTTTTGCACCCATTCTCCATACATTCGCTTTTTTGGGGTAAAAGATCCTTTCCGAACCATTGATCAATGCCATATCACTCCGGCCAAGGTATTGCGAGACGGGATCGGCTGGCAACTCGTGCGAGTATGGAGGGGTAGCGTATCTGTGTTCATGAAATGGAATAAGTCCGGTGGTTCTCGCGCCTGCAGAACCTTCTGAAAGAAAATTCAACTGGATAAGCTTCGACTTTCCTCCTTCTGTAGCAATCCCGTAAAGATTCTCCAGTTCGCTTCCCGCATGGCAACCTGCCCAGATAGCCCCTTTAAACTTTCTGTTCCAGAAATAAAGATTCTTATGAGAATCAAATTTTGGTTCGGCATGAGGCATCACAAAAATATCATCGCACACACCCAGTTCACCTGGTAGCTTCCAGTTATCCCGGTCATAACCTCCATAAGCCGATTCAGGGATGCCGGCGGCTTCAAAATAGGCGACAGCGATCTTTCCATTCTGCTTATCCAGGGTCCATTTTGGCGCTACAGAAAGATCGCTAAACACGGGAAGACTTGTATCTTTTGGCAAATAACTACCAACAACACCCTTTTCTTCCCATTTCTCAATAGTCAGCCTCAACTCCTCTGTTATATATGATACAGGGACCACAAAGGATCCCGATCGAAAATCCTGATCACCTATACTAAAATCAACTCCGTCCTTTTTCTTATCAGGATTGATCACCCATTTGATCTCCATTGGATATTCTTTCAGCAATTCATATATGAGTCCGTATGGTTTCAGGGCGTTGGACCTGGTTTGTGGTGTGATTCCCATATTTATGGCATAAGAACCCTTCGCCAAAACCTCGGTTTTATCCTGACCTGCTACGGTTAAGGAAAGAAGAATAACCATCGGGCAGATTAAAACATATCTAAGCTTCTGTAGGGAGAGAACCATTATTTCTGACAAAACTTTATCTAAATATCTTACAATTTGTCCATATACCCAATAATCTTTTCAGTTAAAAACCTTACGTAGAACAGGCTGCTGTAAAAGCCGTTAAATGAAAAAGGAAATTCCTTAAAATAATAGTATTTTTGCCGCTCCAATATCAGCAGAATGAAGCAGTATCAGAAAGAGATAAATAAAAGAAGGACCTTTGGTATCATTTCTCACCCAGATGCAGGTAAAACCACGCTTACTGAAAAGCTACTTTTATTTGGTGGCGCTATTCAGGAAGCAGGTGCCGTGAAATCTAACAAGATCAAGAAAGGTGCTACCAGTGACTTCATGGAGATCGAACGCCAGAGAGGTATCTCTGTTGCAACTTCTGTACTTGCTTTCGAATACCGTGACATCAAGATCAATATTCTGGATACACCGGGGCATAAGGATTTTGCTGAAGATACTTTCAGGACTCTTACAGCTGTAGATAGCGTGATCGTTGTTATAGACGTTGCCAAGGGTGTGGAGGAACAAACCGAGAAACTTGTGGAAGTTTGCAGAATGCGAAATATTCCTATGATCGTTTTCATCAACAAACTTGATCGTGAAGGGAAGGATGCATTTGAACTTCTCGATGAGATTGAACAAAAACTTAAGCTTAGGGTTACACCATTGAGTTTCCCAATCGGGATGGGATATGACTTCAAAGGGATCTACAATATCTGGGAAAAGAATGTAAACCTGTTTACCGGTGACCCGCGAAAAGATATTGAAGAAACCATTAAGATCGATGACCTTTCCACGGAAGAACTCGATGAGCTTATAGGTTCTAAAGCAGCAGAAACACTCAGGGAGGAACTTGAACTTGCCCAGGGAGTTTACCCAGAATTTGACAGGGAGGCTTACCTGGAAGGAGGTTTACAGCCAGTTTTCTTTGGTTCGGCTTTAAATAATTTTGGAGTAAGGGAATTACTGGATTGTTTTATCAAGATCGCTCCTCCACCAAGACCCAAGGAAAGTGACGTACGTGTAGTGAAACCCGATGAAAAGGATTTTACAGGCTTCGTTTTTAAGATACATGCCAATATGGACCCTAAACACAGGGACAGGCTGGCATTTGTTAAGATCGTGTCAGGTAAGTTCGAGAGAAACAAGAACTACCTGCATGTTAGGAATAATAAGAATATGAAATTCTCATCTCCAAATGCTTTTTTTGCTGAAAAGAAAGAAGTGGTGGATGTCTCCTATCCCGGGGATATTGTAGGACTTCACGATACAGGGAGTTTCAAGATCGGAGATACGCTTACCGAAGGTGAAAACCTTATGTACCGGGGTATCCCAAGTTTCTCACCTGAACATTTCAGGTATATCAACAATGCCGATCCAATGAAATCCAAACAACTGGAAAAAGGAATAGATCAGTTGATGGACGAAGGTGTAGCACAGCTATTCACCCTGGAAATGAATGGAAGAAAGGTTATTGGTACGGTTGGAGCTCTTCAGTTCGAAGTTATACAGTACCGACTGGAACATGAATATGGTGCGAAGTGTACTTACGAGAACCTCAACGTTTTTAAGGCCACCTGGGTTGAGCCCGAAGATGAGAAGAGTGAAGAATTCAAGGACTTTAAAAGGGTCAAAGCTAAATTTCTTGCCAAGGATAAATCAGGCCAGCTGGTATTCCTTGCAGATTCCCAATTCTCACTGCAAATGACACAGCAAAAGTATCCATCTATAGAATTCCATTTCACTTCAGAATTTTAGGATACAGGACCAACCTGGACTTGTTTCATATTCTATTATGAATAGATGCTGCAACAAGTTCAGCATGACCAGATCTGGGTTTTCTCTACTCCGCTCTGCTTGACTTTGATGTATTCATTAATTTAAATCACCACCTGCGAGATAGGCTGATAAAATTTATTATTTTCGGGAACAAATAAAATCCATGTCCCAAATTGATAAGTTTATTGCAGATTTTGCCTCAGCCGTCTGGGGAATTCCATTAGTGATCCTTCTTATTGGTGGAGGAGTTTTTCTTTTAATCTACTCAAGGTTTCTACCTTTCAGGTTCCTGGGTCATTCTATTGAAGTGCTCCGGGGAAAATATAACAATCCCGATGATCCGGGAGATATCAATCACTTTCAGGCACTTTCAACAGCTCTTTCCTCTACTATTGGAATGGGGAATATTGCAGGCGTAGCCGTAGCGATTGCCCTGGGTGGTCCAGGTGCAATCTTTTGGTTATGGGTAAGTGCTATCGTGGGAATGGCGACGAAATTCTTTACCAATAGCTTAGCGGTGATGTATCGCGGAAGAGATACCGAAGGAAAGATTCAGGGAGGTGTGATGTATTTTATAGTTGAGGGGCTGGGAAAAAAATGGAAGCCACTTGCAATGTTCTTTGCAGTCGCCGGACTGGTAGGAGCCCTTCCGGTTTTTAATGTAAACCAGTTAACACAGGCCATTAACTATATACTTCTGGAACCAAATAACATTGAAACAGGATTCACTTCAAGCCTTGTGATAGGGATCTTACTTACCATCATTACGACCATTGTCATCATTGGCGGACTGGACAGGATAAGTAAGACCGTTTCAAAGCTGGTTCCTGCCATGGTGGCTTTGTATTTCATTTCGGTATTGATAATACTCTTCGTGAATTACACCGAAGTTTTAAAATATTTCACCCTCATATTTACTGATGCTTTCGCAGCTAATCATTATAAAGGAGATCCGTTGCTTGGAGGTGTTCTTGGAGGACTTATCCTCCTTGGAATAAGACGAGGAGCATTCTCCAATGAGGCCGGGATAGGTACGGCTACTATGGCCCATGGTGCCAGTAAAACCTCGGAACCAATCAGAGAAGGACTCATTGCCATGTTAGGACCTGCAATAGATACTCTTGTAGTTTGTACCTTAACTGCAATGGCAATACTCGTAACGGGCGTGTGGCAGAGTACCGATGTAAATGGAGTGAGTCTCACCGCTGCTGCATTTGATCATTCCATTCCCTTTGTAGGCAATTATCTGCTTTTGCTTTGTATACTTGCTTTCAGTATTTCCTCGCTATTCTCCTACTCGTACTATGGAACCAAATGTTTGTCTTTCCTTATTGGAGCTGAAAATAAGAAGTATTACAACTGGATATACATACTAAGTATCATAGTTGGTGCTACCACTTCATTAAGTTTTATTCTGAACCTTATTGACGGATTCTTTGCTCTAATGGCTATACCTACCATGATCTCGACGCTAATTCTAGCTCCAAGAGTGATGAAGGCTGCTAAGATCTATTTTAAGAAATATAATTGATTTAGGCCTTTGCAAAAAAAGAATTGATGGCCTGTGTCAAATTGAGAATATCCTTTGAGCTATGATCGGCATTCAGGACAATTTTGCTAACCAGGGGAGATGTTTTTGTTGGGTACCTGAAATTCGTAGTAAGAATTCCCGCCCGTAATAGGTATTCCGTCAGGGCTTCATTATTATAGCCGAACACAGGATGTTGATGCATGGATATCGTTTGAAATTCCGGGGTTACAAAATCAAGGAAAGTTTTAATATTCC
>JAWWBH010000116.1:0-8479 GCA_033721075.1 Christiangramia sp. | reverse complement strand
AGGTCTTTCGCATACCGGCTTATTGGATTTAAAGGATCATCATTGAACTCTGAACCTTCCACTACAGGGATCCATTCATCCAATAGATTTACCATAAGACGTGCCAGCCTGGTTTTTGCCTGGCCACGGAGCCCCAGGAAATTGATATTATGTTTTGAAAGGATCGCTCTTTCAAGTTCCGGAATCACACTATATTCATACCCATGAATTCCCTCAAAGGCATTTTCATTATTCCTTATCTTATCCTTAAGGTTTTCCCTGAGTTCTTGTTTAATGCTTTTGCTTTGATATCCGGCTTCTTTTAGAGCGCCCAGCGTCTTTATATTATCTTTATCCATATTGTCTTTTTCTTAGCCTTTTATTCTTTTTTTTCTGTTTATTTCATAATCCTCAAATATCATTTCACCCAGACCCTTTAAGCCAGTATAGAAAGCCTTCCCCTGATTGGCCATAGTAAATTCCTGAACGAAACGGGTAAGGTAGGGATCCTGGGCGATCATAAATGTTGTGATGGGAATATGAAGTTTCCTGGCCTGCCTGGCCATATTATAACACTTATCTACAATATAGGGATCCAGTCCCATGCTATTTTTATAATAGCTTCCATCCCTTTCTCTCACACAACTGGGCTTTCCATCGGTGATCATAAAGATCTGCTTATTGGTATTCCTTTTTCGGCGTAACAGGTCCATAGCCAGTTGCAATCCATCCACAGTATTAGTATGATATGGTCCAACCTTCAGATAAGGCAGTTCAGAAATAGAAATAGGCCACGCGTCATTTCCAAAAACCAGGATGTCCAGGGAATCCTTTGGATATCTTGTGGTAATAAGTTCAGAAAGCGCCATCGCCACTTTCTTTGCGGGAGTGATCCTGTCTTCACCATAAAGAATCATACTATGACTAATATCTATCATTAGCACCGTACTCATCTGCGATTTATAATGAGTCTCTTCAACCACCAGGTCGTCTTCTGACATCCTGAAATCGCTGATTCCGTGATTTATCTGTGCATTTCTAAGACTTTCGGTCATTGAAATTCGTGACAGGGAATCACCAAACTGATATTCTCTAAAATCCCCGGTATGCTCATCGCCCTGCCCAATATGGCTAGTCCTGTGGCTACCTGAAGAACCTTTCTTTAGTTTTCCGAAGATCTGCTCAAGGGCCTGCTGCCTGATGGCCCTTTCAGTTTTAGCGGTAATCGCCATCTTACCACCTCCATTTTGATCTATCTCTTCCCGAATATATCCCTTCTTCTTGAGGTCTTCTACAAAATCATCCAGGGTATAATCATCATCAGTAAGCTGATATTCTTCATCAAGTTGTTTCAGCCAGTCCAAAGCTTCATCAAGGTCACCCGAAGTATGTGTGATGATCTCCTTGAAGATCTCGAACAATTTATCGAAAGGAGATTTATCGGGTTCATCATACTTTTCAAAAATGAAACCTCTTAACGGCTTTTCCATATTCCTTTTCATATCCTTAAAAATAACTTATTTTATACAGAAACTGAAAACATAGTGTATAAACACAGACTAAACTTTTGTTAATTGAAATCTTCAGAACGAAATTTCCTGATTGTTATTCTTTTCTTAATTACTCTTCATTTTCCTTCGGAAAAAAAGAGATTTGAAAAAAAGATTAGATGAAAAACAGTTTCTGCCTCCTACTTGTATGCATGGTATCACTGACTTTTAAAGCACAGGAGAAAAGTTCACCCTATGAAACAAATTTCTGGCAGGATGCGACCTGGATCGCAGGAGGAGTTGGACTAAATGTTTTGGGAGTATACACCATTCAAAATAAACCAAACCTAAGCGAAGCTGATCTGGCCAGCCTGGACAGAAACAATATCTGGAAAATAGACCGCAGGGCTGCCGGAAATTATTCTGAAGAGGCCGATGAACTTAGTTACCTGCCTTTTTTTGGTTCATTTGCGGCGCCATTACTCTTCCTGGCAGGTGAAGATGAAAGGAGAAACTTTGGACAGATATCTGTGTTATTCATTGAAACCATGGCCACTACTGGTGCGGCTTTTTCCATTACTGCCGGAGCTGTAGAAAAAAGCCGTCCATTGGTGTATAATGAAGACCTCCCTATGAAAGACCGCCTGGATAGTGATGCACAACGATCATTTTTTGCTGGGCATACCGCGGCTACAGCAGCTGCTACATTCTTTACTGCGAAGGTTTTTCATGACTTCAACCCAGGCTCACCCGCAGTACCATTTGTATGGGCTGGCGCTGTTGCAGTTCCTGCATATGTTGGTTATCTTAGGACTAAAGCAGGAAAACATTTTTTGACAGATAATCTTATTGGCTTTGGGGTTGGGGCAGCATGCGGTATCTTGGTCCCAGAGATACATAAGGCAGATAATAGGGCTATAGATGTCTATCCCACCGTAAGTTATAATGTGCTGGGAACCGGCATACATAGTAAAGGTATTGGAATGACCTATTCTTTTTAAAATTTTAAAATATGGATACTGGAGAAATAATTATCTTATTCTTCACGGTTTTAATGTGCCTTCCAACATTAGCTTCCATTACAAGATTTGACCAATGGTGGATAAGGGGTTTTGATTTTCCGAGGATACAAATAAGTTTTTTAATTTCAGTTACAATAATCGCCTCTGCGGTATATTATGATTTTTCAAAATCCTGGCATCTTATAGCGATTATCATCCTTGTCTTAAGCCTGGTTTACCAGTTTATCAAGATTTTTCCATATACCTATATTTCTAAAAAGCAAGTTTTAAGATTTAAAGGAAGTGATCCCGGAGCGACTATATCAGTATTGGTAAGTAATGTACTAACTCCTAATAAACGAAGTGATAAGCTAATTTCCCTGGTCAAGGAACGCCAGCCAGATATACTTTTAACGCTTGAAACCGATAAAAGATGGGAAGAGGAACTTTCGGTATTTGAGGATGAATATAAATACACTGTGAAAATCCCGCAAGACAATCTTTACGGTATGCATCTCTACTCAAAACTTAAACTTGAAGATGTTAAGGTGCTTAATATTGTTCAGGAGAATATTCCAAGCATACATGCTTATGTGGTTCTTAGAAGCGGGAAAAAAGTAAAGCTTCATTGCCTTCACCCTATGCCGCCCAGCCCAACCGAAAGTGAAACCTCTACCAATCGCGATGCAGAATTACTAATGTTGGGAAGAGATGTAGACGCAGATACACAAACCACTCTTGTAATTGGTGACCTTAATGATGTAGCCTGGTCGCGCACCACCAAGCTCTTTCTGAAAATGAGCGGTATGATGGATCCCAGAATTGGCCGTGGATTCTTTAATACCTTCCATGCAAATTATTTTTTGCTAAGATGGCCTTTAGATCATGTTTTCCATACAAAGGATTTTACCCTTATAGAAATCGCCAGGGAACGGAATATAGGATCAGATCATTTTCCCATGTATATTAAACTGAACTATGAGCCTACTGCTGAAGTGATTAACGAAGACACCGAGAAACCTGAACCGGAAGAAGAAGAATGGGCTGAAGAAAAAATTCAAAATGCCGATCCGCTTCAGCAAAAGATAGATCTTAATTTTCCTCAAAATATACAGCCAGGGTAGATATTCCTTTAAGCTTATTGCAATGTTTGGCCGAAACAGGTTTTTCTATAAAGTCGACCACATGTGAATCGTTGGCTGCATTCCTCTTATCCTTACGATCTATAGATGAAGTTACCATCACAACATGACACTGGTCATTATATGGAATTTCTTTTAGTTGATCCAGAAACTCCCATCCACTCATTGTCGGCATATTGATGTCTAACATGATCAAATAATGAAGTGTTTCCCCTCCAGTTAAATTAATTTTTAAAAAATCAAGGGCCTCATGTGGGTCCTTAAATGCAATTGGAGCTTCGTCCAGGCCGGTTTTAGTAACAATCTTACTTTGCAGAAAATTAACTATAGTATCATCATCAACAATAATTGTTCGTAACATCTGTAGGGTCATTTTGGGGTTTTATAACTGTTCTTCTGTCTGCACTGCTATTTTCCTAATTATTTCGTCCAGTTCATTTGCTGAATTTAAGATATTTTGAAGTAATTCATCCAGGTTTTCCAGATCATCTTTATAATTTAAGAGAAGATCTACCAGACCCATTACTTTGGCTAAAGGTGCACGAACTACATGTGATTGCGTCCAGGCAATCTCCTTTAGCCTTTTATTATGGTTTTCTATGGCAATAAGATGTTTTTTACGTTCAGTAATATCCTGCATGGAACCTATTATCCTTTTCGGAACATTATTTTCATCGGTAAGGAGGTAGCTCCTGTCAAGAATATACTTGTAAGAACCATCCTTACATCTAAAACGATATTCAACAGTTAGATTTTTAATTCTCTCCTTTATCATTTTTTCAGAGAGGGTTTTTACATTTTTTTGATCAGCAGGATGAATCTTATCTTGCCACCAGGCCCCATTTTTCCCAATTTCTTCTGATGAAAAACCAAGCATTTTAGATGCTGCCTCATTTACTATAACTTCATCCTTTTCAATATCGTAGTCGGTAATAATATCGGTTGTGGCTTTTGCAACGATATCATAACGTTTCACACTATCGATAAGCTTTCTCTCCTGCTCAACAAATTCAGTAATATCTCTTGAATTCATTACGATTCCTTCTACCGCCTTATCGCTCTTTAAATTCGTGACAATGGTCTCAATCCATCGCCATTCCTGATCAACATTTTTAATCCGGTATGATGGCAACTGAATTCTTTTTTGGGTTTTTAATTTAGCCAGGTATTCATCTACCCTGGCTAGATCTTCCCTATGAATATAATCTCTAAAATTTGTTCCTTTGATACTTTCCGGAGTCAACCCAAAAACCCAATTAGAAGCCGGACTATTATATTTAAAATTGTAATCACAATCAATTATTGAAATAAGATCTGAGCCTTCCTGTACCAAAGCCTTAAATCTTTTTTCACTGTTCAGGAGCTTTTCTTCAGCTTTTACCCTGGCCGTTACATTATTAACTAAAGAAACACGAGCTTCTATACCGTCAAAAATTAAAGGATTACTATTCACTATTACATAAAGAAAATCTCCATTTTTAGTTACATGTTTAACTTTTACTTTAAAGAAATCATCATGATTCTCATCTACTATTTTATTAATCCTCTTTTCCTGATTTGGTGCCCAGAGGTCCTGTACCTTCATTTTAAGAAATTCCTCCCTTGTATATCCATACAGATCTATAGCGGCCTGATTAACACTGAGAAACCTTAGTTGAACCCTGTCTAAAACCCACATTGGTAAAGGGCTTACATTAAAAAGACTTCTGTATTTTTCTTCAGATAAATAAAGTTTATCCTGTATTTTTTCCCGCTCAATAATTTGTGCCGACAGTTCATCGTAAGCATTTTTAAGAGGGGTAATATCTGTTCCAAACACATATACCACATTTTCCTCTTCGAAGAAACGTGAAAAACGCCAGGAAATCCATAAATAATCTCCATCTTTTTTTCTACACCTAATCTCAAATTTAGTATCGGGGATAGCCAAATCCTCCATGGCCTTAAATACTTTTTTAAGATCATCTGGATGAATAAACTCTATAAAAGGAATACTTAAAATTTCTTTTTGTGTATAGCCGAATTTGTATTCAAAGGATGGATTCACTGTTTTTATGAAACCATCAAGTCCTACCACTGCGATAAGGTTTAAAGAATACTGGAAAAAATCATTAAGCTGGTCCTGACTTTTTTTACTTTCTATTACTGAAGCGATCTGGATTGAAACTTCCTGTAAATACTCGATATCAATTTCCTTATCTTCTTCAGTAGACCCAAGACACAAAATCGAAACAATCTTATTCTTATATAAAACAGGAAAACCAACTGCCGATTTTAATGGCACTATGCCATCAATCAGCATATTATTCAGCAAACCCGTCTCCTGATTAAGCGTTTTAAGTTCGGCTTTCTCCCAGACTTGCCCGGGAAGACCTTCACCCATTTCATAAGTAAAATAATCCTCCTTTTCCGAAAGATCCTGATGAGGTGGCCAGAAGGCCGTCCTTATCAGGTTATTTTTATTCATACTTATCTTATAGGATTCAGCATAATCATATCCCAATTCTGTACACAACAATCTAAGGGTTTCAGCCATTGCTTCCTTTAGAGTACGATTATCCCCAAATGACTTAATAATATTGAGAATGAGTTCCTTTTTCTTTTCCTGTTTATAACTTAGGGTAACATCTCTTGCAATACCCACCAGTCCAGTAATCTCATTATTTTCATTTTTAAGGGGCACTTTGGTTAACAAGACTCTTTCTTCCTCACCCCTTTTATTGATAACCACATCGGGCCGATTAATTACCGGCTTTCCTGTTCTCATTACTTTTTCATTATCGGCAATAATGTTCTTTCCTTTCTCCTTCTCAAAATAATCCATAGGAGTTAGACCATAAGCCGCTTCCCGATTATTTTCCCTTACTATATTTTCATAGAATTTCCTGTTAGAAAGAATTGCCTTGTGCTCTCTATCTTTTACAAAAATATAATCAGGGATATAATCTATGATAGCCCGTAGCATCTGCTCCTTTGGGTTTGAGACATCTTCTGAATCTGTTAAAGGAACAATTGACACTGAAAGTTTAGAAAACTCATTATTTTCTCCGAGAACCGGGAGAATTACTAGACGATAACCACTATTGCCCATTTCGCAGGGAAGAGTATAGGTCTTATCCTTTCCTTCCAAAGCCCCTTCCAAATTACTTTTAATATCTGATTCGATCGTATTGAAAAGTGCTGGGAAATAATCAGCCTGGTGAATATCTGCCTTAATAAACTTTGAAAGTAAATTACTGGCTTCTTTATTAAAAGCCAGAACCTTTAGATTTTTGTCCAGACAAATGAAAGCCTGAACTCTTTGCGTAGAAGCTTTGGTCTTCCTGTTCAATGTTTTCGGTTAAATTTATAGGTCGATTGGGTTGGGATTCAAAATACGAAAAAAATATAATTTCCCGTCTAAAAAATTGTCTTAGTGAAGTTTAAACCAAAACCTAAATTTGAATTCTGGTAGGAACTAATGTCGGCTCCAATTTGAGCCTTTAACTTATAATTGGAATCGATTAACTCCAACTCCAGAAGGCTTGAAAAGATTTCTCTTTTTTCCGCAAAAAAGGAATCCTTAACTCCATAATTTTGACGATAGCTCAGTAAAAGTCGATAGGGAAATTCACTGAATACTTTACCCTTTAAACCCATATGATGAACGGCAATTATGTTGGTTCCTATTCTAAAACGGTCTTCATTAAGTAAAATAAATGGAACCCCAATTACCTGGTTTTTATACACCCATCCAGTACGGTAAAGGTTATTATTAAAGTAATTATCTGCGCCGTCTATTAATGACCCGGCGCGATCCCTACTTTGGTTCTTGGTATAATAGAATTCATACATAAACGCTTTTAACCAGGGGGTTCCCCAAAACTCATCACGGTTATCTTCAATATACAGAGCATAACGACCATCGGGAAAATTACCCATTTTCATACCAGAAGCGTCTTCAAAAATATGGTTATACAAAAACTGAAGATCCAGTCCCTTAATTTTAGAGTTTAATTTTATTTCATAGCTTCCAATCTGGTTTCCCAGGGCATTTACTTCTTCACCTCCTACTGGATCTCCGGAGGTTCCGGTAACAACTTTTATATAGTCTTGTAATGAATTAGGCAGTTTTCCGTATTCTGGTGAAATACCAGCCCATTGTACAAAATGTTGTACTCCAAGTTCGATCCTTAAATCAGCTTTACTTTTATATACAATATGAAAGCTCTTGTGATGAAGGCGTGTATTTTTCACATATCTATCATCATCTAACAAATATTCCTCCAGAGCAGCCATAAAACCTATTCCATGATTTTTACGCAAAAAAAGGGGAGACCTTGTAAATACTTTTATACCGGGAATGGCAGATGAGTTTAAAGACCAGAGGATATTTTCATTACTCGCGCTAAGCCCTTGAAATAAGTCTTCTTTATGTTTTTTCCCCAGGACTACACCAAGTTTGGGGGAGGTATACTCAAAATAAGCTTCGTCGAGTTTTACTCCATCTTCATATCCGTCTTTATATAAGACACCTGCTCCTAATCTAAAATAAGTAGAATCAGTAACCCTAATTTCCCCTAGGCCAGTTAAAAGAGTAAATAAATGACTTTTTTCATCCAGTCTTCCCTTTTTATTAGTATGCATCCAAAAAGGAGATCGATCTCCCGTATATAATTGACCAGTCCCTTCGAAATCAAAATTATAATCAATTATCTGAGCTGAAAGTTCAGAGCTCAGTAAAAGTAAAAAGATTGCCAGGATTCTTATTCTCATGTAACAGATCTAGGGAACCTGCAAATATTACTAATAAGAATTTAAATTATGTAATTTTGAAGCGTAAAATAGATTTAATGTTGTCAATATTTCAGAAAAGAACCTATTTAGT
>JAWWBH010000115.1:0-8519 GCA_033721075.1 Christiangramia sp. | reverse complement strand
GGATGTGCTGAATATCCTTATTAAAAAACGAAAGAGCATTGCCGTGGTTATAGATGAATATGGAGGGACCAGCGGGATGATGACCGTAGAGGATATTGTGGAGGAGCTCTTTGGAGAGATAGAAGATGAGCACGACTCGGCTGTCCTTATCGAGGAAAAGATAGGGGAGGATCATTTCAGGTTTTCGGCAAGGCTGGAGGTAGATTATCTTAACGAAACCTATAGGATCGATATTCCGGAAGGAGAAAATTACGAGACTCTTAGTGGTTTTATAGTGAACCATACCGAAGAAATTCCGCAACAGGGGGAGGTGATATTTATTGAGGATTTTGAAATAAAAATCCTTGAAACTTCCAATACCAAAATCGAATTGGTAGAGCTAAAAATCAAAGCCGAAGATTAAAGCTTAAAAGTTAAGAATTTGCTAATATTAAATTTTATTATTAGCCTAAAAACCTTATTTTCGCCCCCTATATTTTGATAAATTCTAAATTCAAATGGCAGTATTAAATAAAATCAGACAAAGGTCTGTTTTCTTGATTATTATCATTGCATTGGCATTGTTTTCATTCGTATTGGCCGATGTGATAAGAAATGGTGGAATGAGCTCTCAAAATTCCCAGAATGTGATTGCAACCGTGAATGGTACTGAAATAGGTAGAGAAGAGTTCGCCCGTGACGTTGATGCATTTGAAAGAAATATGGGTCGTAACATCAGTACTACCCAGGCTGTAAACAGAGTGTGGGATCAGAAGCTCAGAGAGGTGATCCTTACCGAAGAAATTGAAAAACTTGGCATTAGGGCCGGAGAAGCACAGGTTACAAACCTTGTTCGTTCGCAGATGGCTGGAAACCCTAATTTTACCAACGAGGCTGGAATGTTCGATGAGAACAGGTTGAGAGAGTATGTGGCCAACCTAAAGGAGACTTCTCCACAGGCATACGAGCAGTGGCAGAACTTTACTTCAAATCTTGCCAAAACTGCCAAATTAAATAGCTATTATAATATGGTTAGCGCCGGTGTTGGCGCTACACTTATCGAAGGAGAGCAGGCTTATAGAATGAAGAACGATAATATCAATATGAAATTCGTTCAGCTTCCTTATTCTTCGATCCCGGATAGCGAAGTACAGGTTTCAAAATCTGAGATCAAAAATTATATCGAAGAGCATCCGGCTCGATTTGAGACCGAAGCTTCAAGAAATATCCAGTACGTTATCTTTGATGAAACTGCCTCTTCTGAAGATAAAACTACGGCTAAAGAGTCTTTGAATGGACTTAGAAAGCAACGTGTGGAATATAATTCTGCTATTGGTGCTAACGATACGCTTCCAGGATTTGATACTACCGATGATTATGCTGAGTTTGTAAGCAATAATTCAGACCTTCCTTACGAGGACAGGTTTAAGTTCAGAAATGACTTTACGGGAGAAAATGCTGAAACCATTTTCAATCTTGAAGAAGGAGAAACATTTGGTCCCTATGAAGAAAATGGGTACTGGAAATTAAGCAAGGTTGTGGAGACCAGGAATATTCCGGATTCTGTTAAAGCAAGTCATATCCTTGTGACTTATCAGGGGTCTCAACTTGGGGCTGGTGTAAGCCGCTCTAAGGATGAAGCAAAGGAACTTGCCGATAGTATTGCCGGAGTAGTTAGAAATGACAAGGCTAAATTTGCTGAACTAGCTTCAGAATATTCTGAAGATACTTCCAATAAGGAGCAGGCTGGGGATCTTGGATATTTTACTCCGGGAATGATGATCCCTCAATTTGAGAACTATGTATTTGAAAATGAAACTGGTGATGTAGGTGTTGTTGAAACGCCACTTGGTTACCACGTGATCTCTATAGATGATCAGACGGAAGCAGCAAGAGCTGTGAAAGTTGCTACTATAGCCAGAGAGATAGAGGCATCAGAGACTACCATGAATCAGCTCTTCAATGAGGTAACTAAATTTGAGATCTCGGCTTCTGAAAGTGATTTTGCCGATGTTGCCAAGGAGAGCAATTATGAGGTTAAAACGGTTAGAGACGTAAAGGCCCTTGATGAGAATATTCCTGGAGCGGGAGCTCAGCGCAGGGTAATTCAGTGGGCGTTTGAAGATGAGGCTGAAGTGGGCGATGTTAGAAGATTTGATACTAATAACGGATATATAGTTGCTCAATTAACAGCTAAGAAGGATAAAGGGCTTATGAGCGTGGAAGAAGCATCTTCTATCGTAACCCCAATTCTTATAAAAGAGAAGAAAGCCAAGCTTATCAAAGAAAGGCTAAAAGGAAATACTCTTCAGGAGATTGCCAGCAATCATGGAGAAAGTGTTCAGACTGCCGATGCGGTAAATCTTAACAGTCCTACTCTTGCCGGAGCAGGTGAGGAGCCAGAGGTTGTAGGTGCTGTATTCGCTATGGAACCGGGAGAGGTAAGTGAGCCAATAGCTGGTGAAAAAGGAGTGTATGTAGTAGAGCTTGTAAGCAAGTTTGAGGCACCTGCTATGGACTCATACAAGGCTTTTGCTCAGCAGGAGAGTATGGCTCGTAGAGCTGAAGCTTCAATGAGAGTTTTTGAAGCTCTTAAGAAAAAAGCTGAAATCGAAGATAACAGAGCCAGGTTCTACTAGAATTTGGTTTAGAATGATAAAAGAAAAACCTCACCAACTGGTGGGGTTTTTTTTATGTTCATAATTCTGATTAATTAATCCGTCAGGCGGCCCCGATAGCTATCGGGATGTTTTAGCTTCTGTATTCTTTCAATATAGTTTTTGTTGACGGCTAAAGTATCAGGTCTGGATAATCAAAAATGGTGTTGTAGCCTTTATTTCTGAAATACTCCTTTTCATGTTCACCGCCTGTGGCTAAAATGAAATCACCTCCCCAGCCTCCCAGGCTTTTAATGAATTCCTTGTAATCTGGAAATAGTTCCGATTGTATTCGTGGTGAATTTATAGCCTTTGAGATCAGCATCTCATGAGCTTTGAGCAGGAGTTTGAATTCTTCAAGATTCTCACTTCTTGTCACCTGTTCTGTTATGCCTGAGATCTTCTCTGTTAGTTCCTGAATATTCTCTTCAGGCTGATTTCTGTAATGGGCGATGGCCTCACGGCTGTTCTGTTTGCGGTTGAGATAAACAAAGAATAAACTGTCTGAAAATACAGGATTGAAATCTGAAGTAAATACAGCCGGTCCGTGGGATGTTTTCTGATAGGTTATGGGATTATCGTTTTGAGCAGCTGCAATATCATAACCACTGCCTCCAAAACTGTCTTCAAGCAGTTTATAGGCATCTATTTCCAGCCATTGCGCAAGATTGTTTATTAAGGTTGAAGAAGTGCCCAGGCCCCATTTGCGATTGAAATCAAGTCGGGTAGTGATAGCGTATCCCTTGTTGTCGGCAAATTTTGATGGATTGGTCTTATAGGCGCTGCTAAGTATCTGCTGAAGTCTTTGAGCTGTATTCCTTAGCTCGGGATCCTTCTGTTGTTCCATGTCCAGCAAGGGTTGAAACTGGCCATTGTCAATGGTGAATTTTGCCTGAAACCAGGACTTTCCGTTTTCATCGAGGCTAGTCCAGTCTATAATATCCTTTCCAGCTTCGGCAACCTCAAGACTCTGACCTTTTTTCGTGGGTAAAGCTAAAGCCTTTGCGCCATCCAGAACGGCATATTCACCGGTTAATAATATTTTTCCATTGCTTCGGAATAACTGCATTAGGATCTCATTTTTTCAAGTTGTTCTATCACGCTACTGTGGGTGATCGTATGATGGGTGAAGAATTCCACCATTTCAGCTTTTTCTTCTTCGGTTGCCTGGTGCTGGTTCAGGATGTTCATAAGGTGCATCTTCATATGCCCTTGTTGGATACCCGTGGTGATGAGGGATCTTAAGGCTGCAAAATTCTGGGCAAGGCCCGCAACAGCCACGATCTCCATAAGTTGTGGACCCGATGGTCTTTGTAAAATGTCCAGTGCCAGTTTTACCAGGGGGTGCAGGCTTGTAAGTCCTCCAACCGTACCCAGTGCCAGGGGTATTTCCATCCAGAATTTAAATATTCCATTATCGATCTCTGCATGAGTTAGGCTCGTGTACTTTCCGCTTCTGGAAGCATAGGCATGAACGCCGGCTTCCACAGCCCGGAAATCATTACCTGTAGCCAGGACTACCGCATCAATCCCGTTCATGACTCCTTTGTTATGGGTTACGGCACGATATGGTTCAATTTCGGCGATTTTCACAGCCTGGATGAATTTTTCTGCAAACTCCTTACCTGGAATGCTCTCATCCTCAGATAGTTCATCTACCGGGCAGGATACTTCGGCTTTAACCGTGCATTCGGGTACATAATTGGAAAGAATGCTCATAATGATCTGAAGGTCCTTCTCTTCAGTAGTGAAATCCTGCTCATTTGTAGCTTCTTCTTTTAAAACCTCGGCAAATTTTTCCAGGCAGGAATTTATGAAATTAGCGCCCATCGAGTCACGGGTGTCGAACTTCACAAAAAGCTGGTAATAATTTTCAAGCTCTGCGGTTTTATCAACGAGGCTTATATCAAGAATTCCACCACCGCGTTTAATCATATTCCTGGTGATGTGTTCCACGGCTTCATGAAGCCTGGGTTCTATTTTATTGAAGTAGTTCTCAAGTTTTGAATAATCTCCCTTAAAAAGGAAATGAACCTGACCGATTTTCTTATTGTTGATCACCCTTGCATGAAAGCCTCCCCGTTCACTCCAGAATTTCGCGGCTTTGCTTGCAGCTGCCACAACCGAACTTTCTTCAATGGCCATGGGCAGTGTAAAATACCTTCCGTTTATCAGAAAATTAGGTGCAAGCCCTAGCGGAAGGTAAAAGTTGGATACCGTATTTTCGATGAATTCATCGTGAAGTTTCTGTAATTTCTCATCTTCATTCCAGTACTGTTTAAGTACTGAAACGGCAGCTTGATCGTTCTTCAAATAGTTCTCGGACAGCCAGCTGATTTTCTCATTTTTGGTGAGCCTCGAGAATCCGTTTACGGGTTTCGTCATTCTTTTTGTCTTTCAGGAGTCCAAAGATACAATTCATATTTTTAGACTGCTATAAATTTGAAAAGAGGAAACTTGTCTCTAAAGCCACTTTTTTTAACAAATTGTTAGTATTTCTCTGTCTGAATGTATATTTTTTGGTCAAATTTTATTAAACTTGGCCTTCATTAAATATTCTTGAATTTTTATGAAGTTCCCTACAATACTGGTTGCTTTAATTTTAGCAACATCTTCTGTGCTTACGGCACAAAAAAAGGAAGTTAGTCTCGAAGAAATATGGAGCGGGACGTTTCGTGAAGAAAGACTTCAATCCCTTCAATCATTAAATAACGGCGAAGAATATGTGGTGCTTAACCGGGATAGAAATACCGGGAACACAAGCATTGATGTATACAGCTATAAAACCGGGGAAAAGACCAGAACTCTTGTAAATAGTGAAGACCTGGAGGAGATAGGTTCTTTCCAGGCCTTTAAATTCAGTAAAAATGAAGATAAGATACTGCTTTCTACAGAGGTTGAACCTATTTACAGAAGGTCCTCACGTGAGATCTTTTATGTGTACGATGTTAGCTCGAAAAAGTTAACTAAGCTTGGTGACAAAAAGATCCAGGAGGCTTCCTTTTCTCCAGATGCCTCAAAAGTGGCCTATGTTTTTGAGAACAATATCTATATCCATGATCTTGATAGTGGAGAAACAGAGCAGGTTACTAAAGATGGGGAAATTAATACCATTATTAATGGAATTACTGACTGGGTCTATGAGGAAGAATTCTCTTTTGTAAAGGCTTTTGCATGGAACCCTACAGGGGAAAAGATTGCTTTCCTTAAGTTTGATGAGTCTGAAGTTCCTGAATTCTCTATGGATCTTTTCGGAAAGGACCTCTATCCAACACAGCATGTGTTTAAATATCCTAAGGCCGGTGAATCGAATTCAAAAGTGAGCCTGCATATGTATGATGTAGAGTCCGGATCATCTCAGGAGATCGATCTGGGAGATAAATACGATGTAGCTTCCGAAACTTCCGAAATTGACACGAAAGATTTTAGCGATTTTTATATTCCCCGTATAAAATGGACGGCTGATCCCATGCTGCTTAGTGTTCAGGTGCTGAACAGACATCAGAACAATCTTGATCTCATCTTTGTGGATGCAGAAGATAACGATGCAGAACTTATAATGAATGAGACAGATAAGGCTTATCTGGATATTACAGATAACCTGACTTTTTTAGAAGACAACAGTTTTATCTGGACCAGCGAAAAGGATGGTTATAATCACATTTATCATTTCGATGATGATGGGGAGTTACTTGATCAGGTAACCTCCGGCCAATGGGAGGTGACAAATTATTACGGTTACGATCCTAAGACTGACAGGATCTACTATCAGAGCACCGAAAACGGAAGTGTGAATCGTGATGTATATTCTATAAAACCCAATGGGAAATCAAAGAAGAGACTTACCGCAAGAGATGGGATGAATTCTGCCGACTTCAGTGCAGATTATACCTATTTCATCAATTCTTTCACAAACGTTAATACTCCGCATGTTTATACGCTTCACAGGGCTAAGGACGGGAAACAGGTTCGTGAGATCCTGAACAATAATAAACTTCTGGAAAAAGTTGAGGGCTACGACTTTTCCGCGAAAGAGCTTTCTACCATAAATGTGAATGGGAACGAACTGAATATGTGGATGATCAAACCAACTGATTTTGATCCTAATAAGGAATATCCACTTTTAATGTTCCAGTACTCAGGTCCGGGTTCACAGTCCGTTTCAAATTCTTATTTCGGGACCAACGATTACTGGTATCAGCTTCTGGCTAATAAGGGTTATATCATTGCCTGTGTTGATGGCAGGGGAACCGGATTTAAAGGAGCCGATTTCAAAAAAGTGACCTATCAGGAACTTGGGAAATATGAAGTGGAAGATCAGATCTCTGCCGCACAGAAGCTGGGTGATAGAGATTATATAGATGCAGACAGGATTGGTATCTGGGGTTGGAGCTATGGTGGCTTTATGTCTTCTAATGCCATCCTTAAGGGGAATGATACTTTCTCTATGGCAATAGCGGTGGCGCCGGTAACGAGCTGGAGATTCTACGATACGGTTTATACCGAAAGATATATGAGGACTCCCCAGGAGAACCCTTCAGGCTATGATGAGAATTCTCCTCTGAACCATGTTGAGAAACTAAAGGGAGATTACCTGTTGATCCACGGTGGAGGAGATGATAATGTGCACCTTCAGAATACGATGAGAATGGTGGAAGAGCTTGTTCAGGCAAACAAACAATTCGACTGGGCGATCTACCCGGATAGAAATCATGGGATCTATGGAGGCAATACCAGATTGCACCTCTATAATATGATGACCGATTTTATACTTGAAAAACTTTAATTAAATACAAAACTATAAATGGCAACTAGAGACGTACGTGTTAAACAAAAAGAGCTTTTTGGGCATCCTGTAGGGCTTTACATTTTATTCTTTACCGAAATGTGGGAACGCTTTTCATATTATGGAATGCGCGCAATCCTGGTACTATATCTTGTAAGTGCCACTACAGAAGGAAATGCAGGATTGGGATGGACGCAAGGTGAAGCTCTTGCCCTGTATGGGTGGTATACCATGCTGGTATATGTGGCTTCCATTCCCGGGGGTATTCTGGCAGATAAGGTCTTTGGTCAGAAACGGGCCGTCCTTATTGGTGGGATTGTCCTGGTGGCGGGTCACGGAATACTTGCCGTAGAACAAATGTGGGCTTTTTATACCGGTTTAACCCTTATTATTATAGGAGTTGGATTCCTTAAACCTAATATCTCCACCATGGTTGGAGGCCTTTATAAGGAAGGTGATATTAGAAGGGATAAAGGATTTACGATTTTCTATATAGGGATCAACCTTGGAGCTTTCCTTTCCAGTTTGATCGTAGGTTATGTAGGAGAGAATATTGGATGGCATTATGGATTCGGACTTGCAGGTATCGCGATGGCTTTAGGCCTGGTAGTGTACCTTATGGGGCAGAAACATCTTGTGAATGTTGGTAACTTACTTTCTAAAGTCGAAAGGGATGAGGGAGCATCACTTGGAGGCCTTTTTAATGATCTTATGAAGTCGCCAACGCAGCTGGTTATTTCTCTTATTCTTCTTGCTGCGTCTCTTTATGGGATGTATGAAATGGGGCTTGCTTATGGTTTACTTTTTATCTTCCTAACTGGAGTGATCTCTATGATGATGATGGTATATAAAGATCTTACAACAAAAGTGATGAAAGACAGGTATGTGGTCATGCTACTGTCCTTTATTCTTGTGATCGTTTTCTGGGGAGCTTTTGAACAGGCCGGTGGATTGATGAACATTTATGCTCTTGATAATACAGATAGGTCGCTCCCTTTTAGTTTGCCTTTGATAGGAAATGAAGTTCCCGCATCATGGTTCCAGTCTCTTAATGCTATGTTCATCATTATTTTTGGACTTATTGTGGCGAACTTCTG
>JAWWBH010000114.1:0-8560 GCA_033721075.1 Christiangramia sp. | reverse complement strand
ACCCAGGAATATAAGATAGTTGGCATGATCTCGCATCTGGGACCCCAAATGGGAGTGGCAGACGGGATTGCACTTGCTCATAAACTCAGAGATGAAAAAAGGCTTACAGCGGTTTTTACAGGAGAAGGAGGAACCAGTGAAGGTGATTTTCATGAAGCTCTTAACATTGCTTCAGTATGGGATCTTCCAGTAATATTCTGCATTGAGAATAATGGCTATGGCCTTTCCACACCTACTAGTGAACAGTACAGGTGTAAAGACCTTGCAGACAGGGCTGCAGGCTATGGCATGGATTCATATATAATCGATGGGAATAATATCCTTGAGGTATATTCAAAGGTTTCTGAAATAGCTGAAGATATAAGGCAGAATCCAAGACCTGTTTTGATTGAGTTCAAAACTTTCAGGATGAGAGGCCATGAAGAAGCCAGTGGAACCAAGTATGTACCACAGGAATTGATGGATGAGTGGCATGAAAAAGACCCGATAAATAATTTTCAGGATCACCTGTTTGAACTATCGATCCTTGATGAGACTCTTCAGGAGGAAATTAAAAAGGAGATTACCCGGGAAATTGAAGAAAATCTTGAGAAGGCATTTTCAGAACCTGCTATTGAGTCCTATGAAAGTAAAGAATTAGATGAAGTGTTTCAGGAATTTAAATATCAGGAGGTTAAGCCTTCAGGAAATATTGAAAATATTCGATATATTGACGCTATTTCCCAATCTCTGAGGTCTTCTCTGGAAAGACATGAAAACCTGGTATTATTGGGACAGGACATAGCAGATTATGGGGGAGTATTCAAGATCACTGAGGGTTTCATTGAGCAATTTGGCAAAGACAGGATACGGAATACCCCTATTTGTGAGTCGGCCATTGTAGGTACCGCTATGGGACTTTCCATTAACGGTATGAAAGCCATGGTGGAAATGCAGTTCAGTGACTTTGTGAGTTCAGGATTCAATCCCATTGTAAATTATCTTGCCAAGGTAAAATACCGTTGGAACCAGAATGCCGATGTTGTCATTAGAATGCCCTGTGGAGGCGGAGTAGGAGCCGGTCCTTTCCACAGCCAGACCAATGAAGCCTGGTTTACTAAAGTTCCGGGATTAAAAGTAGTTTATCCTGCCTTTCCTTATGATGCTAAAGGTTTGCTTAATACAGCTTTTAATGATCCCAATCCAGTGTTGTTCTTTGAACATAAGGCACTTTATAGAAGTATAAGGCAGGATGTGCCTGAAGATTACTATACCCTGGAATTTGGTAAAGCTTCCAGGATAAGGGAAGGTAATGATTTGAGTATCATTACTTATGGTGCTGGCGTGCATTGGGCGATGGAAACACTTGATGATATGGATTTTCACAAGGCCGACCTTATCGATCTAAGAAGTCTTCAGCCTCTGGATATAGATAGTATTTGCGAATCGGTTACCAAAACGGGGAAAGCTATCATTCTCACTGAAGATTCCTTATTCGGAAGCCTGGCATCAGAAATTGCTGCTATGATCTCTGAAAACTGTTTTGAAAGCCTTGATGCACCGGTAATGAGAGTGGGTAGTCTTGAAACACCGATTCCTTTCGCTGAAAATCTCGAGAAGCAGTATCTTCCACGGAAAAGATTCAGGGAAAAACTTCAATATTTAATAGAATATTAATAAGCCTGTAAATTAATGATGATTTAATTAAGAATCCTTAACAAAGTCACTGTTAAAGTATTAATAATCTTTTGTTGAAGGATAAGCACTACTGTAATTTAGATACAACTAATCAATTAAAACTATAAATTATGGTACGCTTAATCGTTATTTTTCTGATTATTGCGATCGTCGCCGCAATCTTTGGATTCGGTGGTGTCGCTGAAGGTGCAGCAGATATCGCGAAAATTATTTTTTACATTTTCCTTGTGCTACTTGTAATTTCACTGTTAAGCAGATTATTCAGAAGATAATAAAATCAGGTACATATCATCCAATGTGTTCTTATGCAAAACCATAATGCACATTGGATTTTTAGTTTAAAATCAATTCTACTATGAAAAAGTTTTTAATCCTATTATCTGCAGTTGCTTTAATAGCATCCTGCGGACCAAGTAAAACGGCCAAAGAGGCCCGTAAAACATTTGATGGCAACTGGACACTAACCAGTGTCACTTATCCTAACAATCCTGGTGAATTCAACGTGACTCTTTTCAATGAAGCATCGGCTTCCTGTTTTGAGAACAGTACCTGGGATTTCGTTTCCAACAACAATCGTGGTACTTATACGGTAACAGGAGTTGGATGTGATGGGGACACTAATTACTTTATCTGGTCTATAGATGAAGAAAATACTCCTGCCGGAGTGTATGATTTTCTTCTTAAACCTACAAATGAAGATTATAAATCAACAACCGGTAATCAGGGATTCCGTTTGAATCTCAAAAGTTTAAGTGATACGAATATGGTATGGGAACAAACCGTGAGTCTTGATGGTTCTCCCTTTACTATTAGAATGAATTTTTCAAAAATTTAATTAAAATTGAATAGCTATGAGAACAGTGATAAATAGAATGTTAGCCTTGGTGGTAGTTTCAACCCTTATTTTTGGATGTGAAGCAACCAGGAATGCTAATAACAAACAAAAAGGAGCCGTGATTGGTGCAACTGGTGGCGCTGTGATTGGTGGTGTTATAGGTAATAACACCGGAGATGGGAATACCGCACTGGGAGCCATTATTGGAGGTGTAGTAGGTGGTACTGCCGGAGCGATCATCGGAAATGAAATGGACAAACAGGCCAAGGAGATCGAAGAGGAGATCCCGGGAGCAGATGTGGAACGTGTGGGAGAAGGTATTAATGTAACCTTTGATGAATCCAGTGGTGTTTATTTTGCTACAGACAAGTATAATATTAATGACAAGTCACAGCAAACCCTGAACAAGCTGGCCGGAATTTTCAAGGAATATCCAAACACAAACATTCTTGTTGAAGGACATACCGATAATACGGGAAGTGATAGCTATAACCTAACACTGTCTAAGAACAGGGCTCAGGCCGTAACAGGATATCTGGTTGAATCAGGCATCGATCGAGGACGCTTTACAACTAAATGGTACGGAGAAAGTCAGCCTAAATATGACAATAATACCGTGGAAGGTCGTGCCAAGAACCGTAGGGTAGAGCTTGCCATTATAGCCAATGAAGAGATGAAAGAAGAGGCTAAAAGAAAGGCTGAACAACAAAAGAATAATGAGAATTAATGATAAGATTATTTTAAAAGAAAGATCCCGGATACATTCCGGGATTTTTTATTCTTTTATTTAACTTAAAGGAGTGAAAAACACCCAGGTTATAATTATTGGAGGCGGATTGGCAGGTCTTACTGCCGCAATTCATTTATCCCTTAAGGACATTAATGTGATCCTGATCGAAAAGGAAAAATATCCCCATCATAAAGTTTGCGGAGAATATTTATCCAACGAAGTGATTCCTTACCTGAAGTTTTTGGGGCTGGATCTTGATTCTCTGGATCCCGTTAGAATAAAACGTCTGAAATACTCAAACCAAAATGGAGAAAGCATTTTCTGTGACCTGGGAATGGGTGGTCTTGGTGTAAGCCGGTATGCCCTGGATAATTACTTTTTCCGGCATAGTATTTCTCCAAACTGCCAGATAATATATGATACGGTTTCAGCTGTTCATTTTGAAAAAGATAAGTTCCAGGTAGAACTATCGGGAGGAAAGAAGCTTAACTCCGATTTTGTTTTAGGAGCTTACGGCAAAAGATCCAATCTTGATAAAGAACTTAAGCGCCCATTTTTTGAGCGACTAAGTGGCTGGCTGGCCATAAAGGCACATTATAAAAATGATCAGTATCCTGAAGATACAGTCTCCTTGCACAATTTCAATGGAGGATATTGCGGACTCTCCAAGACCGAAACCGGAGATGTGAATGCCTGTTATCTGGCTTCTTATAAAAGCTTTAGAAGGTTCAGGAATATAGAAACCTTTAAGGAAAATGTTTTAATGCGAAATCCCGAATTAAAAGAATTCTTCCTGAATTCTACTCCGGTTTTTGATAAAGAATTAAGTATCGCTCAGGTTTCTTTCGACAAAAAAGATATTATCGAGGATCATATGCTGATGCTTGGAGATGCAGCAGGCTTGATCCATCCCTTATGTGGTAATGGTATGGCAATGGCTATTCACAGTGCCAAGCTGGGGGCCGAAGCTATAACTGAGTTCTACGAAAATGAGCATATTGGAAGGGCATATGTGGAAGCCAGCTACAGGAATAGATGGAATAAGGAATTTAGATCAAGGATAAGAGCGGGTAGACTACTTCAGAAAATACTTTTGAATAAGGTATTGGCGGGGATCACTCAGGGAGTTATTAAAAATTTCCCTTCTGTTATGCCACATATCATTAAAAGAACCCATGGGAAGCCTGTCTATGTTTAAACCTGATACCTCCCGGAGAACTGAGATGATCGAGATCATGGACGATTTTGGATTAAATGGTCCGGAATTAAAGAAGACATTGAGAGACCTTGAGAAAATAAATTCCTGGCTTGGGGGAAATAAGATCACTAAAGATGGGGTTGAAAAGCTGCTTAACAGCAGGATAAAAGGTAAAACGATAAAGATCGCTGATATTGGCTGCGGTAATGGTGCGATGATGCGCAAATTAGCGGTTTGGGGAAGAAATAAGGGCTATAGCTTTGAGTTTGTTGGGATAGACGCCAATTCTCACGCAATACAAATCGCAGAAGAGCTATCTAAGGATTACCCTGAAATAAGCTTCTTAAATCTCAATGTTTTTAGCGATGATTTCCGGAGAATGGAATTCGATATCATTTTGTGTACCTTAACGCTGCATCATTTCAGGAACGAGGAGATCATAAATTTAGTAAAGCGGTTACATACCCAATCCAGGCTGGGAGTGGTGATAAATGATCTGCACCGCAGTAGAATTGCATATTTCCTGTTTCAGCTCTTTTGCTCGGTCTTTGTAAATAACGAGATCGCGAGAAAAGATGGACTTGTTTCAATTCTTAGGGGTTTTAAAAAGAAGGAAATAGAAGAGTTTTCAGGTCATATTCCAGCCAGCGATCATTATATCCACTGGAGGTGGGCATTCAGATACCTGTGGATCATCAAGTAAAGAAGTATATTGCTTTATGAGCGTAAAAATTGTAAACCTAGAAAAGGAGTTGCCTGAATATTCCAGGAATACAGAGGAGATACTTCCTCTGGTTGAGAACTGGCTTGAGGGGCAGGAGGAAAGGTTCCGGAGAAAAGTTTTGAAGATCTTTGAAGGTGCAGGTGTAGATAAACGCTACTCTATCATGTCGCCGGAAGATGTATTCACTGCTACTTCATTTGAAGAGAAGAATAACATCTACGTTAGGGAAGTTAAGAAATTAGGGAAAAATGTTCTTGAGAAGGCATTGCAGAATTCAGAATGGAAAGCCAGGTCGCTCGATTTCATTATTACCGTTAGTTGTACAGGGATTATGATACCTTCTCTTGATGCTTACCTTATCAATGAGCTAGAACTAAAGAGAGATATTACCAGGCTTCCCGTAACCGAAATGGGTTGTGCCGCAGGAATTTCAGGAATTATTTATGCCTATAATTTTCTTAAGGCCAATCCTGAAAAAAGAGCCGCTGTGGTAGCAGTAGAAAGTCCTACCGCTACCTTTCAGCTTGAAGATTTCAGCATGGCAAATATGGTGAGTGCCGCGATCTTCGGTGATGGTGCCGCTTGTGTTTTACTTTCTTCAGAAGAAGATATTTCGGGTCCAAAAATAGTTGGAGAGGATATGTATCACTTTTACAATTCCACTCATTTGATGGGATTCGATCTCACCAATAATGGGCTTCAGATGATCCTGGACCCTGCAGTTCCGGAGACCATATCTGAACATTTCCCCGAGATCATTCACCCATTCCTTAAAAAATATGGATCTTCCATTGAAAGGGTGGATCATTTGATATTTCATCCGGGAGGACGAAAAATTGTACAAACGGTTTCTGATCTTTTTGGTAACTTAGGAAAGAATATAGACGATACCCGGGAAGTTTTACGCTTATATGGGAATATGAGCAGTGCAACGGTTCTTTATGTTCTTGAGCGTTTTCTCAAAAAAGATATTCCTTCAGGGGATCAGGGGATCATGCTTAGTTTCGGACCCGGATTTTCGGCTCAAAGAATTTTATTGGAATGGTAACAGAATTCAAAGATCAGGATTACTGGGCGCTCATCTTAGGAGGTAGCAGTGGCCTGGGCTATGCCAGCGCCAAGAAACTGGCTAAACACGGAATGAATATCATAATTATTCATCGGGACAGGCGAACAGAAATACCAGATATTGAAGAAGCCTTTGACGAGATAAGAGCATCGGGCGTGAAATTTGAAAGTTTTAATGCAGATGCTGTAAAAAAAGAGAGCAGGGAAGAGCTCATTGAAAAGATCAAAGTAATTCTTGGGGAGAAAGGAAAGATAAGGACACTTTTACATAGTATAGCCAAGGGGAATTTAAAGCCGATGATAGGTGATGACCAGATCCTGGAGAATTTAGATTTTCAGCTTACCATAGATGCCATGGCTCTAAGTTTGTATGACTGGGCACAGGCGGTTTTCAGGAACAAGCTTTTTACAAAAGACGCCAGGATTATATCTTTTACCAGTGATGGTAATAAGAAAGCCTGGAAGAATTATGCCGCGGTTTCTGCTGCTAAGGTCACTCTGGAAGCAATTACCAGAAGTATGGCCCTGGAATTTGCCAGGCACGGAATAAGGGCTAATTGTATCCAGGCTGGAATAACCGTTACCAGATCCTTCCAGATGATCCCGGGAAATGAGACCTTAAGGGTACATGCTTTAAAACATAATCCTTTTAGGAGGCTAACCGTTCCAGATGATGTGGCAAATGTAGTGTATCTATTGAGCAAAGATGAAGCCAGTTGGATAACGGGTACCATCATTCCGGTTAATGGTGGCGAACATCTTATGTAAATTCTAAATCCTGTGGATCAAAGAAGTATTCTAAATAGCCTGCCTTATTCAAAACCTTTTTTATTTGTGGATGAGATTTCACACATCGATGAGAATTCGGTGACCGGCAGATATACCTTTACTCCCGATCATGATTTCTATAATGGCCATTTTAAGGATAACCCGGTAACACCAGGGGTTATTCTTACAGAATGTATGGCGCAGATAGGTCTTGTATGTCTTGGGATATTCTTATTGAACAAAGACAGTTCTATTTCTGAAAATCCACATATGGCCCTCTCTTCTTCAGAAGTTGAATATTTTAAACCCGTCTTTCCGGGAGAGACGGTAAAAGTGGTTTCAGAAAAACAATATTTCAGGTTCAACAAATTAAAATGTGAGGTGAGAATGTTTAATACCAGTGAAGTACTTGTATGTAAGGGAACCATTGCAGGAATGATCTTAGAGAATAAGGGAAATGGATAAGAGAGTTGTAATAACGGGAATGGGCGTTGCCGCGCCTAACGCAGTAGGCCTTGCAAATTTTGAACAGGCATTGAAAAATGGCGATAGTGGCATTCGTTTTTTTCCTGAACTTAAGGAACTCAATTTTACCTGCCAGATAGGAGGGAAGCCTCAAATCTCAAAGGAACTTCTTAGCAATTATTTTAATCCACTTCAATTGAAAAGACTTAACAGTAGTGGCATCATATATGGCGTTATATCTGGCACCGATGCATGGAAAGATGCCGGACTGGAAGTTGTAAATGGAAAATCACCAGACTGGGATTCAGGGATCATTTTTGGTACAGGAATCCTTGGCGTAGATAAATTCAGGGAAGCCATACATCTTATCGACGAGGGAAAGACCCGTCGTTTAGGCAGTACGAGTGTGGTACAGACCATGGCAAGTGGCATAAGCGCTTATCTAGGGGGGATACTCGGCTGTGGTAATCAGGTGACCACAAATTCGTCTGCCTGCACAACGGGAACTGAAGCTTTACTTATGGGATTCGACAGGATAAGATCAGGAAGAGCGAAAAGAATGCTGGTAGGCAGCTGTGGTGACCACGGCCCTTATGTGTGGGGAGGTTTTGATGCTATGAGAATTCTTCCCGGCAAGTATAATGAAAACCCGAAAGAAGCTTCCAGGCCTATGAGTGCCTCGGCAAATGGTTTTGTACCTGGCAGTGGAGCAGGAGCATTAGTACTTGAAGAGCTCGATTCGGCTAGGGAACGCGGTGCCCATATATATGCGGAAGTGATGGGTGGTGAAATAAATAGTGGCGGGCAAAGAGGAGAGGGGAGTATGACCGCGGCGAATAATGAAGCTGTTGAAAGATGCATTATTGGGGCTATTACAAATTCAAATATCTCTGGTAACGATATTGATGCGATCAATGGGCATTTAACTGCTACCAACAGGGACTCCACTGAAATTAGGAACTGGATCAATTCACTTGGAAGAAAAGGCTCAGATTTTCCTTATATCAATTCTCTTAAAGGAATGACGGGACACTGCCTGAGCGCGTCGGGTGCTATTGAATGTGTGGCTTCAGTCCTCCAGGTGAAGAATGACTT
>JAWWBH010000113.1:0-8649 GCA_033721075.1 Christiangramia sp. | reverse complement strand
TGGAGCAGCTGTGATGGGGCTTATTTTTAATGCGCTGCCATCAATGGGACTTGAAGGGAACGATCTTACAAATTTCCCCTGGTATTTACATTTAATTGTAGGTGGACTGGCGTTCGGGGTTGTATTTATGGCGACCGATCCTGTTTCTGCTGCACAAACCATGAAAGGTAAATGGATCTACGGATTTTTGATAGGTTTCCTATCAATTATGATACGTGTCTTCAACCCGGCTTATCCGGAAGGAGTTATGCTCGGTATCTTGTTGATGAATGTATTCGCACCTACCATAGATCATTATGTGATCCAGGCGAATATTAAAAGAAGGAAGAAAAGACTTGAAAACGCCAATACCCAGGTAGAAACAGCAGTTTAGTTATGGAGGAAAAATCAGTAAACAAAACGAATAGCAACGGTTATACTTTTATGTTTGCCGTTATCATGGTGATTGTAGTGGCTTCAGTACTTGCATTTGCTGCAACTTCACTACAGCCAACTCAACGTGAGAATGTTCGTCAGGAAAAAATGCAGAATATCCTGGCTACTGTTGGAGTGGAAACAGACAGGCCGGGAGCGCAGAAATTATATGACCAGTATATAGTAGAAGAACTGGCTTTGGACCAGAAAGGAGAAGTAGATGAATCTATAGATGCCTTTGAGGTAGATCTTGCCAAAGAATTGAAAAAACCGGTGGAAGAGCAGGTGTTCCCACTTTACATTGCAGATGTAGATGGTGAAAAATACTATATAGTTCCTTTAAGAGGTAACGGATTGTGGAATGCGATCTTTGGTTATATATCTCTTAAAGATGATGTAAATACCGTTAAGGGTGCCACTTTTGACCACCTGGGAGAAACTCCCGGGCTTGGTGCAGAAATTACTAAAGACTGGTTCAAGAAATCTTTTGAAGAGGAAAAGATATTTGATGAGAACGGAAACCTTGTAGGAGTGTCTGTGGTAAAAGGAGATATAGATCCTTCAGATAAAAGTGATAATAAAGTGGACGCTATTTCTGGAGCCACTATTACTGGAGATGGTGTTTCAGATATGATCTCAGAGAGACTGAAAAGATACCTTCCTTACTTCAAAAAGCAAGGAGAAATTAAAGTAGCAATAAAATAATTATGGCTAAAGAGAAAACATACAACTCTGCTAAAGAGGAAGAAAAGAAAAAAGAAATGATCCTTTTTCTTTCAGATTCTGAAGAAAAGGAGCACTTTCTTTCCAAAGCGAATAGAAAATTATTGTCTGATCCTTTAGACGATAATAACCCTATTACGGTTCAGGTACTTGGTATCTGTTCAGCGCTGGCAATTACTGTTCAGCTGGAACCTGCGGTGGTAATGGCAATTGCGGTAATGGCGGTAATGGCATTCAGTAACATGATCATTTCAATGTTACGAAATATGATCCCAAGCCGTATCAGGATTATTGTACAGCTTGTGGTTGTTGCCTCACTGGTAATTCTGGTGGACCAGATACTTAAAGCTTATGCATACGATGTAAGCAAACAGCTTTCGGTATTTATTGGTCTTATTATTACTAACTGTATTGTAATGGGACGATTGGAAGCTTTTGCCCTGGGTAACGGTGTTTACAAATCTTTCCTTGACGGAATTGGTAATGCTGCCGGTTACGGTTTGATACTTATCATCGTGGCATTTTTCAGAGAACTTTTAGGTTCCGGGAAACTGTTCGGTTTTGAAGTATTGGGACATCAGGGAGCTACGCTGGCTGATTCTACTGGACTATACGCTCTGGGATATGAGAACAACGGATTGATGCTACTGTCTCCAATGGCACTTATAGTGGTAGGTGTGATTATCTGGGTACAGCGCTCAAGAAACCGAAAACTAATCGAAGAAAACTAACAGCTACAGGCTAAAAAGTATATAAGAAATGGAATTGGTTAACCTTTTTGTAAGAAGTATTTTCATTGAAAATATGATATTCGCCTATTTTCTGGGAATGTGTTCCTATCTGGCGGTATCAAAAACTGTAAAGACAGCTGTTGGTTTAGGTGCTGCGGTAATATTTGTACTTGCCATTACAGTTCCTATCAACTATCTGCTGGATACTTATTTGCTGCGCCCCGGAGCTTTAGGCTGGCTTGGTGCAGAATATGCCAGTATAGATCTTAGCTTCCTTAGTTTTATCATGTTTATTGCGGTGATCGCTTCCATGGTACAGCTTGTGGAAATGGTAGTTGAAAAATTTGCTCCTGCATTGTATGGTGCTCTGGGTATTTTCCTTCCACTTATCGCGGTAAACTGTGCGATTCTTGGGGGATCATTGTTCATGCAGCAGAAGAACTTCACCGGTTTTTCGGAAGCGGTTACTTACGGAGTGGGTAGTGGTATAGGATGGTTCCTGGCTATTCTTGCAATCGCTGCCATTAGAGAAAAAATTGCATACTCAAATGTTCCTGCGCCTTTAAAGGGTCTTGGTATCACCTTTATCATTACCGGATTGATGGCTTTAGGATTTATGAGTTTCATGGGTATTAAATTATAATCGAAAAGAAAGATTATGACAGTTATTATAGCGAGTGTAGTAGTATTCTTAATTTTAATATTGTTGTTGGTATCCATTCTGTTGGGAGCCAAGGCAAAGCTGGCACCATCCGGTCCGGTTACTATTAATGTTAATAATGAAAAAGATATTGAAGTAGGTTCAGGAGGAACATTACTTTCAACTCTTGGTGATAATAAGCTTTTTCTTCCTTCAGCATGTGGTGGAGGTGGAACCTGCATCCAGTGTAAGTGTATCGTGCAAGAAGGTGGGGGAGCCATTCTTCCTACTGAAGAGCCTCATTTCACAAGGAAAGAGATCGCTGACGGGTGGAGGCTTGGTTGCCAGGTGAAGGTGAAGCAGGACATGAAGATCCAGATCCCTGAAGAGGTATTTGGTATCAAGAAGTGGGATGCGACCGTAGTTAGAAATTATAACGTGGCGTCGTTCATCAAGGAATTCGTTGTTGAGATTCCGGAAGATATGGATTACAAAGCCGGTGGATATATTCAGATAGAGGTTCCTAAGTGTGAAGTGAAGTTCGAGGATATGGACATCACCGCGCACCCGGAAGAACATGATACTCCTGATAAGTTCCAGGCTGAGTGGGACAAATTTAAGCTTTGGCCTCTTGTAATGAAGAATCCTGAAACGGTGGAGAGAGCTTATTCTATGGCCTCTTATCCTGCTGAAGGAAGAGAGATTATGCTTAACGTGCGTATTGCCACTCCACCATGGGATAGGGCAAAAGATACGTGGATGAGCGTTAACCCGGGGATTGCCTCTTCTTATATCTTTAGTTTGAAGAAAGGTGATAAAGTGACAATTTCTGGACCTTACGGAGAGTTCTTTATAAACGAAAGCGATGCAGAAATGCTATACGTTGGAGGTGGAGCCGGAATGGCACCAATGAGATCTCACCTGTACCATCTTTTCAGAACTTTGAAGACCGATAGAAAAGTTACTTACTGGTATGGTGGTCGTTCTAAGCGGGAATTGTTCTATACTGAACACTTCCGAGCTTTAGAAAGGGACTTTCCTAACTTTAAGTTCTATCTGGCGCTTTCAGAACCAATGGAAGAAGATAACTGGAAAGTAAAATCAAGCCTTGATGACGAAGGTGATGGGTTCGTAGGATTCATCCACCAGGTAGTGATAGATAATTATCTGTCTCATCATGAAGAACCGGAAGAGATCGAATTATACTTCTGTGGACCTCCATTGATGAACAAAGCTGTTCAGAAAATGGGAGAGGATTTTGGAATCCCGCCAGAGAATATTCGCTTCGATGACTTCGGAGGATAGAAAAAACAGAATCCCGCTTTGGCGGGATTTTTTACTTTTATCCAATAAATGATTTATTGCGTCATCCTGTCCCGAGGGTTCGGGATTAATTCAGGATCACATTTAATAAAATATCTAACAGAAGCTGAAACCTGCCTGCCGCTGGCAGGTTTAAACTTGACGAAAGGGGATTTTAACCAGCTTATTTTTATCTTTGAACCATGCCTAAACTTAATAGACAGGAACTGCATAACCTTGCGATGAATATCGTTGGGAAGGATCTTGAGGATCATGGTTATGAGTTTCTGGGGGTTAATTCAGAACTCAAGAAAAACCCTCAGTTCGTTGCCTTAAAAGAAAAGAAACTACATTTTGTTATCGTCAGGGCTATTGAATATCCGGATGATCCCTCCGCATTTGATCCTGTTTTCTTTAAAGAGATCAAAGAACACGCAGAAAAATTCAATGCTCGTACTTTTTATGCAGCTGTAGGTCTTGCAAACTCCAGTGATTATGAAAAACCAATCTCCAGTGAAGAAGATTATGTAGTTAATTATTCAGGCTGGAAGGAAATATAGTTATGAGGAAAATTTCGTTATTATTAGTTTCAGTTTTATTAGTGCTTTCCTGTGATAAGGAAACGGAAATGGCTCAGAGGTATCAGGGAGAAGCTCTTGGTACCACTTATATGATCCAGTATTTTTCAGAGAAAGATCTGAAATTTGAAAAGGCTATGGACAGTATAATTGACGAGATCAATTCCTCCATGAGCACCTACACTACGAAATCTGATATTTCCAGGATCAACCGTGGTGATTCAACTGTTCAGGTTGATGATCATTTTGTGAAAGTCTTTAAAGCTTCAGAAAAGATCTTCAAAGAAAGCAATGGTTTCTTTGATCCCACGGTGGGTGTGCTGGTGAATGCCTATGGATTTGGGCCGGAAAAGAGGCTAAAGGAAATTGATAGCGTAACCCTGGATTCTTTAAAAGCTCTTGTAGGCTTTGATAAACTTTCTTTAAAACCTGATAATTCAATTGGCAAAGAAAACCCTTTGATATACCTAGATTTTAATGCAATTGCCAAGGGCTATGCTATTGATGTGATCGCTGATTACCTGGAAAATAATAGTGTTCAGAATTACCTTATTGAGCTGGGCGGAGAATTAAGAGGAAAAGGTGAGAATCTAAACAATCAATCAGTGTGGATCGTAGGCATCGATGATCCCATGCAGGAGCAGGGACAGAGAAGCTTATATGCTAAGGTGAAACTGGAAAACTCAGCTATGGCCACTTCCGGAAATTACAGGAAATACAGGCTAGATTCTGTAACCGGTGAGCGATATGTTCATACCATCAACCCACTAACTGGAAAGGCAGAAAAAAGTAATTTATTAAGTACTTCTGTACTTTCGGAAACCTGTATGAATGCAGATGCTTATGCGACTGCGTTTATGGCTTTGGGATTGGAGAGGTCCAAAGAGATGTTGGGTCGTATAGATGGAGTTGAGGTTTATATGATCTATTCCGGTGAGAATGGTGAGGTAAAAACATATGCTACTCCGGGATTCGAAAAACAGCTCGTAGAATAATTATTTCTTTCTGCAAACAGGAATTATTTCCCCTTTCGCAAGTCGGTATCGATCTATCTCTTCTGGACTCAAGTTCGATGTATAATCAACTTCTTCTACTTCAAAGCCTATTTGTCTTAATTTATCAAAATAATCCCTCCCATAAACCCTTACATGATCATACTGTCCAAAGATTCTGGCGCGTTCGCGAGGGTCGGTAATTGAGTCGTCCTGAAAGGTCTTTTCTCTATTCAGGTCCTGTGGAATTTGCAAGATAGCAGTTCCGCCTTTCTTTAAAACACGGTACAGCTCTTTCATCGCCTTTCGGTCATCGGGTATATGCTCCAGCACGTGGTTGCATAAAATAAAGTCGAAACTTTCATTCTCGAAGGGTAGATCACATATATCTGCCTTTACATCGGCAAGAGGGGAATTGAGATCTGTGGTTGTGTAATCAAGATTCGAAAGTTTTCGGAAACGCTTATAAAAAGCCTGTTCCGGGGCAAAATGCAATACCTTAAGATCTCTACTGAAGAAAGCGGTTTCATTTTTCAAATAAAGCCATAGGAGTCTGTGCCTTTCCAAAGAAAGGCTAGAAGGGGAAAGTACATTTTCCCGCTGATCCTCATAACCATAGGGTAAAAACTTCCTGAAACCGCTTCCGTCAATAGGATCGGTATATCGAGTACCCTTAAGATAAATCTTTAAAAACGGCCTTACCAGGTAACTAATTCTTATAAGAACCGGCCTGGGAATACTATTTAAGGCCAGTTTAAAAAGATTACTCATTCTATACTTCGATATCTCCCCAGTTTTCACCCGATTTAATGCGATACAATTGCATCTCGGATACGCCAAATTGTTTGGCGAGAACTCTTATTCGGGTTTTTCTTTCGGGATCTAAAAGTTTTTTCTTTAGGATCACGGCCTGAGCATAGGTTAACTTGGAATAAGAAGTGACTTTTCGAAGTTTTCTCTTCCTTTTGTTTTCCTTTACTTTAGGACTGTTGTATTGATGTTGGACCCATTCGTCTTTGGTGGCCCAGGCCAAATTAGAAACGCGATTGTCGTTTTTCACGAAGTTCTTGTGAATCACATATTGATCGCCTTCTTTCTTCTCTAAAAACATCTCTGCGATGATACGATGAATGTAATACGTCTTGTGTTTTCCATTCTTCAATTTAACCGCGAAGTTTAAATATCCACCTACTTTTCCGCCTTTCATAAGCTCTCCTTCCGGATTTTTCAGATAACTGATCATCCTTCCGAAATTTGAGACCTTATAGATAAAGCGGTCTTCCCAGGAATCTTTGTGTAGGGTCTTCCAGATTTCCTGTCTGTAACTTTTAATCATAAACTTTTGCTCTAAATTCGTCTTCTTCTTTGGTTTTAATGTTTAAGGATTCATAAATGTATTTAAATGTAGATAGTAATTCGGGTTTGCCGTCAACCAAAGCCACATTATGCTCAAAATGAGCACTTGGCTTATTATCGGCGGTTAGTATTGTCCACCCATCTGGTAGTTGCTTTATGCGCTTGGTTCCCATATTAATCATAGGTTCTATGGCTACAACCATTCCTTCGATGAATTTTTTACCCCTCCCACGTTTTCCGTAGTTAGGCATCTCAGGGTCTTCGTGCATGGTACGACCCAGGCCGTGGCCTACAAGCTCTCTAACCACACCATACCCATGATCTTCTGTGTATTTCTGTATGGCATAGCCTACGTCTCCAACACGATTTCCCGCTTTGAACTCTCTCATTCCTATATAGAGAGATTCTTTAGTGACTTCAAGTAATTTCTTTACCTCAGGAGCTACTTCGCCTACTTCAAAAGTATAGGCATGATCTCCATAGAAACCATTCTTTTTAGCTCCACAGTCTATTGAGATGATATCCCCCTCCTTAAGCGGAGTTTTATTTGGGATACCATGTACTACCTGGGCATTAGGACTCATACAAAGTGAGTTGGGGAAATCATAAAGTCCTAAAAAGCCAGGTTCGGCTCCATGGTCACGAATAAATTCTTCGGCCATTTTATCCAGTTCCAGAGTGGTCACTCCCGGTTTGATCTCGGGAGCTAACATTCCAAGTGTTTTGGAAACGATTAGGGCACTTTCGCGCATTAATTCAATTTCTTCTCTGGATTTTGGTATTATCATATTCTTTATTAAAATCTTCCAAATAAACCGGATCGTTTCTTTTTCTTGCCGTTTTTTCCCGGTTTGTTATTCGTTAAACTCTGGTATATTTCTCCCCAGCCTTTTAAACCACCAAGATTACGGTCGTCAATAAAAATATCGGCCAGGATTTTTCTACTAATTGTATCGTCATATTCCTCTTCAGGATAGCTTTTGTTCACCGCATAGAACTCAAGTCCATTCTTTTCACAGAATTCAACGGCTTCTTCCAGCCGCTCACCGTGCCGATAGGTCCATAAGATAAGGCGATGCCCTTCATTCTGCAATTTTTTTAAGGCTTCAAAAGCAAAAAGTATAGGTTTACCAATTTCGGGGAATCTGTTCTCTACTATAGTTCCGTCAAAATCTACTGCTATCGTAAGAGAATTGGGCATAATACGAAATTAAATAATATTTTCTAATTTGAGTCCTTAGCTTAGTTATAACTTAGTCTGCGTAGGAATTTTTGTACTTTTTTCCGCTAACGATCATAGCGATATCTTCCTCAATACTTTCTTCCTGCGGATATTCTACAAACCTGTTTACCTCTTTGCCGTCTTTATAAAAAATAATAGTTGGAACATGATGAACATCCAGCTCTTTTTCAATGTTAGATGGTGTTGTTTTATTATGATCTACGGCCACCATTTCTATTTTGTTGTAGTCGTAATTAGATTTATCAAGAAGTTTCAGAAATTTTGGAACTTCCCGTCTGCTATCGCCACACCAGGTACCCATTAGCAACTTTATTTCATAATCACTTATGTTCTCCTTTATGCTGTTCATTGACTCCTCATTAGGGGAGAATCTCTCATATTCAGGTTCAAACCAGGTAACAAATGGTTTTTGCTTTAAATCTTCCTTACTGAATTCTCCCAGAAGCATATCCTTCTGGATTTCACTTACTTCATTTTCTTCTGGTTCATTTTCACCAGATGTTTTATTAATAGTATTTCCACAGCTTAACGTAATTACCGCTAGCAATATTAAAATCTTATTCATGAAATTTAGATTAAAGGGTCTTCGGTCATTAAATCTGGTTTCTCAATACCCATAAGTTTTAGAATAGTTGGAGCAATGTTTCCTAATTTACCATCCCTGATACTC
>JAWWBH010000112.1:0-8702 GCA_033721075.1 Christiangramia sp. | reverse complement strand
TTATGTTAGTAGAGGACAGAAATATGCGCCCATCCTTTCTTATTTCCTCAAGCAGCTTTTTATTAAAGTCATTTGCCTTTGTTTCTTCCTCTGGCACATAACGAAACATAGCGACCGAAAGCTCCGGTAAAGGGCCAGCCTCAAAGCCTTCAACTTTCTGTATCTCCTGATGGAAATAACGGGCCAGGTATATTTTTTCTTCCAGGGCGGCCCTGAAGGGTTTTAATCCGAACAGTTTCAAAGGCAGCCAGAGTCGCATTCCCCTGAAGTGTTTGGTAAGTTCAGGAGAGATATCGGCAGGGGAAATTTCTTCCTTCTCGGCATGGGTATCCTGCATATAATCGGCCAGGTAATGATGAACTTTTAAAAGGGCTTCTTTATTCTTTACCAGCACAGCCCCGGTACCGAAAGGAAGGAAAAGGGATTTATGAGGATCGAGGGTAATGGAATCGGCTCTCTCTACCCCTTCAAACTTATCCTTTAGTTCCGGAACCAGTTTGAAGAATCCGCCATATGCCGCATCGATATGAAGCCAGAGTCCGTATTTTTCAGCGATCTCCGCAAGGGAACTTACCGGGTCTACGGCCCCGGTATTTGTAGTTCCTATCGAAGCATTAATGAAGAAAGGAATAAGCCCGTTCTCTTTATCCTTTATGATCGCTTTTTCAAGTTTACCGGCTGAAAGCCTAAGGTTTTCATCCATGGGTATATATCTCAAATGCGCTTCAGATAAACCGGCGATACGAATGGCCTTATGCAGCGAATGATGGGCCTGTTCCGAAAGGTAGATCACCGCCTTTTCAAAATCACGGGCTTTAAGTCCCTGGGCTTCACGCGCGGTAACTATAGCGATAAGATTTGCGATCGAGCCTCCTGAAGTAAGATTTCCTGCGGAATCCTCCGGGAACCCCATGAGCCTGCACATCCACCTGAGCAGCATATTTTCGAGTCTTACAGCTCCCGGAGCTGCAAAGAAAACACCGGCATAGCGATTGCTGATCGCCGCCATATAATCCCCAAGGGCTGAAGGATAGAGCCCACCTCCCGGGATATATCCCATATGTCCGCCTGAAGCAGGGTTGATCCCGGCATTGTCAATATTACTTTCTACGGCATTTATAAGGCTTTCGAGTTCAGCAGGTTCCTCACTAATATCGAATTTATATATACCCCTGCCTTTTTCTTCGGAATGATAATAGGCTTTATCTTTTTCAATATCCTTCAGAAAGGAATCTGAATATTGAATTACCTGTGAATTCCATTTTTCTTTTTGCTCCCGGGAAGGGCTTAAAATCCTGGATAAATGTTCCAGTTCCTTAATTTTTTCAATCATAGATGTAACTTAAAAATCATTCCAGTCCCAAAGGATCACGATCCATTCAGTCCCGGTTTCGTCAAAATAACTATCGATTATTTTAAAACCAATTCTAAGGTGAGCTTTCAGGGAACGTTGATTATCCTTAGCGATCTCTGTGATGGCAAAATCATATTTCTCCTTATAAAATTCATGATAGGCGGCATAGCAGGAATCCAGAATGCCTTTCCCCCTGTAATCTTTAGCGACACATACCTGCCCAACCACCAGGTAATTAAAATCCTCCAAAGCTTCATTTTTATACTGAAGCTCCCCGAACCTTTTGAACATTGGTTTTAGAACCGGGATCTCATTTTCTGAATCCCTGGTCATGGCTAGTAAATAGCCTGCGAGTTCATCGTTCTTTTCAGCAATCAAATGAGGCTCGAGCTCATGAAGGTTCTTTAGTTGTTCAAAAGAATGCTGAACCGTCACGAATCCCTGGGTCATTACCTCATCGGGATCCAGGTTCTGTTTTAAATTCTGTTTTTGGAGGTCAAGGATCTTATGCAGATCTTCCTCCGATTGGGTAAGCCGAAAGCAAATGGGTTTTTCACACATTCCTGCGCCGGGTTAAATTTTGCTTTGATATTAGAAAAGTAATTTAAGGCTTTTCTACGGATTTACCGGTAGATTTAAAGCATTCAGCAACAGCTTTGATTCTTCTGAACCGGAGGGCAGGGCCGGGTTCCATACGAACAAAAAACACAACAATCTCCTTCCTTAGCTTTTATGATCTTCTTACACCCCTCACATTCATAAAAGAACTGGCATGCGTTCTCAGGCATTATCTCTTCTTTTTCATGTCCGCACTCCGGACAGGTGATCTTCGATCTCAATTCAATTTGCATAATCTTCAAAAATGATCTTTTTAAATGGATCAGTTATTTATTACTGACCTGCAGTTTCAAAATTCCGAAATATTATTTATTTCAGGCTTTAGTCTTCATATACGATCTCATATTTTATACCCTGGAGATCCTTAAAGAACAGGGCATAATACCTTTCCCCATGTTGCGGGTAATATTTAGGTTCATCCACGATCATTGCTCCTGCGGCCTTTATTTCAGGAAAGATCCTGTCAATCTCATCCCTGCTTTGAGCCCTGAATGCCAGATGATGCAAAGATCCCGGTTTCCGGCGATGAATACTATCCTCCTGAAATACCTTCCTGGGTGAATTGATACCGAAAGTGAAATTGGGATGGCGGTATTCTATAACCTCAAAATCATTTTCAGGCACCCGGCCCTTGGATTTTTTCTGAATATCGAAACCAAGCACCGGCATGAGCCTGTCATAAAAAGCTTCAGCAGCCTTCAGATCCTTTACCGTGATCTGAATATGATCTATTTTGGGTTCCATCTTATGATCCAATCAAGATTTATTTCTTAAAACGCTCATTTTTCGAAAGCCTGTACATAAGGATAGCTGCCCTTTTGGCCTGGCGGGAAACCATATTCAGATTTCCGGTTTCATTCACCGTATGGTCATCGGCTCCGCTTAGCCCCAGTCCATCCACTGCCATCTCCACATGTCCCGTGGTGAAGGAGATATCTGCCGCACCCGCGTTTCTCGGGTTAACCGCGTAGACCTCACCAAACCCAAGGTCCTGGCTTATCTCATTATAATATTCCAGTAATTTTTTATTTCCTTCGGCGGGTGCGAGAGGAGGATAACCTCCATCATCAAAACTAAGTTTCGCCCCGGTCTGCGGATAGTTATCCGATACTATTTTGCTCATAATGCTTTTCGCCCTGTCCAGCTGATCCAGGGAAACAGCCCTGATATCTCCCCTTACTATAGCCTTTTGAGCAACCACATTCGTTTTACCAAATGCAGAACCTCCGGTATTATCTTCTTTGACCTCTACCGAAGTACCGCCGAGAATAAAACCCGGGTTAAACGTAAGGTTCTCTTCTGAAGACAACTGCGAATAAAATTCATTAAGGATACGGGAAGCCTCATAGATAGCTCCTGTACCTACCTTATCTGAAAATATCTGTGAAGAATGTGCCGCATTCCCGCTTACTTCAAGTTTCCAACTGGAAGAACCTCTTCGTGAGATCACAATGGTCTCCGGGTTACCGTCTCCATTTTCAAAGCCGAGAGCGACATCAGCTCTTTTCGCGGCATCCACAAGATCTTTCTTGGAAAGTTCAATAGGATCTCCACTCTTCTCTTCGTCACCGGTCATTACGATCTCAACCGACATTTCATCCAAAACCCCGGCCTCCTTTAGAGCCCGCATTGCAAGAATGATCACTACATCCCCTCCTTTCATATCGGCCACTCCGGGTGCTTTCATGATGGAATCATTTTCCATGCTGGAGCTTTGAAAAGGGCTGTCCAGCTCAAAAACCGTATCAAGATGGCCAATTAACAGCAGCCTTAAACCCGGTTTGCCTTCATGAGTTGCGATAAGATGGCCTGCACGGCCATAGGCTTCGCCAGAGGTTAGCTTTGTTTCAAATCCCAGTTTATCCAGTTCGGCCTTAAAAAGCTTTCCAACTTCCAGTACCCCTTCAAAGTTCATCGTACCGCTGTTAATGTTCACTGCCTTTTCAAGAAGATCTAAAGATTCCTGAGTATGCTTATCTACAGATTTAACTATCTTTTTTTCGGCACGGGAGAGTTGAGCGAAAGTGAAAACCGGAATACTGAAAATGAGGAAAAAAATGCTGGCCTTAATTAATTTCATATTTATCATTGAGTTTACATTCAAAGTTAATTCCCCTAAAATATTTTAAATAGGGAAAGTGGAAGATTTTTCAATTCTGCTAAAAATACAAAAAACAGCCTGACCTAAGAACAGAATGCCTGAAGCACTTAATTATGAAAAATTGCCAGGAGGAGCTTAACCTGCAGCGATGAGTGCTACAGCAAAAGGCAGCGTGATAAGTGCGGAAATAATAGCAGGTTTATGCCAGCTCTTTTTCTCGAACTCCGTATCCCTGCCTATATAACGGTTCCAGAAAAATTCGTTAAGAATTACACCTCCCAGTATATTCAAGGGTATCCCAAGGTTTACCTGCATTTCAACTGTGTTAAGGGTGAGCGCGGTCCCAACTGTAAAAATGACCCCAAAGATAAGTACCTCCCACCTGGCCTTTCTTTCATTAAGCTGTTTAAGGTTACTCATCAACAGTACCGTCCCGAATAGACAGGAAAAGATCACTGAAAAAGCATAAATAACTCTTTTGGAATAGAGCCTGGGAAGAACTTCCTGTGTCCTGGATTGAGTCTCGTTTGAGTCGGTTAGCTGAGAATCACTATCTGCCATCTTCATTCAAAATTTTTAAACTGGATGGCAAAAATAACCATTTTAAATTCATTCCACTGCTGATTATTCATCCATAGCCTTCTGAAATTCATCAAGGAATCTTGCTATATGGATCCCATCGGCCATACCGTGATGCGCTTCAATGGAAACAGCCATTTTCCTTCTATTCCCTTCCTCAAAAGACTTTCCGAAAGTGATCTTAGGTACCGTATCATTGGTGTTGAAGTTCCTGGGATAGGTCACCCCCGTAAATCTGATCCAGGGAAGGCTGGAATAATGAATAACATCCAGTCTTTCCGAATTTCGACCTGCCCCTAGGCCGGTAGAGTTTCTCACGATTGCAATCTCTTTTTGTAAACCTTCATTGAATAAATTGAAATCTGGTGAGAATTCAACGAATGAGAACCCGAAAGTGCCATCCTCTCTTCCAATAGTGGAGGCTGCATGTATATTCTCAAAACTTACCAATTTCCCGTCATGCATTCTAAGCCTTAATTCTTCCACACGGTTTACCGCAAGGATAGACCTGTGAAGGTAATATGCAAAAAAGGAGACCTCATCGCGTTTTGAAATTTCATAGCCCCTGGTACAGTCTACTTCAGATACGAATCCAAAAAAAGGATTATCGTACTTAGAAAAGAACTCAAAATGTTCTTTTCGTTTCCATTTAGTATAATCTATCTCTTTCATATTTGCAGGTCTCTCGATCTTACAAGGATAAGTTTTAGCAATATTGGCGGCATTTTATATTTTTTTGCAACCTAAAAATATTCTTCGAATTCACAGGCTAAGTTTCCCCCTAAATCCCCTGGAAGCATAATAGGACTCGGCTCCATTATGATATATAAAGACCGTATTATATCTAAAATCACCAAAGATGGCGCCTCCAAGTTCCCTTATTTCTGAAGGTGTTTTGAGCCAGCTGGAAGTTTTAGCGTCAAAGTCACCAAGCTTCTGTAATTCCCTGTAGTCTTCTTCAGTTAAAAGGTCGACCCCCATTTTAGCCGCTATCTCCACAGCACTGCTTTTGGGCTTATGCTGCTTCCTGGCTTCCAAAGCAGCCTGATCGTAACAGAAACTTCTTCGTTCTTTCGGACTCTCGGCTGAGCAGTCATAGAAAATGTACTCCCCGGTATTCACATCATGCCCAACCACATCGGGTTCACCACCGGTACGTTCCATTTCATTTAACGACCAGAGCTTATCAGGGTTAGCTTCCAGTTTTACCTGGACTTTCGCCCATGCAATACCCTTATGACGGTCCATGTTCTTTTCAAAACGGGCTTTTAGAACAGCGATCAGTTTTTCTGCCTCCCGAGCTGACAACTCTCTTTTTACTGGCATAATGATAAAATTCTGTAAGGAAAAGTCCCTCTAAGGAATGAAGATACTTATTTTCCAGAAAAAAATCAGGGATATAATAACCGGCATGCTTACCATGATTTATTGGGCGGTATCCGTTATCTGCTTACAAAGTGAAAGATGTCTTTCAATAAGATCGAAATACAAATTCTTCCCATTATCCCCGTTGGTAAAGATCACCAGGCCTTCCCCGGTTTCGGGCAACAGGATTATGATCGTATTCACGCCATAATCCCCTCCGGTATGCAGGATTGCATCCTGGCCGTCCTTAAGATCGGGAAGGATCTCCCATCCCAGGCCCATAGCCGTGCTGTTCTCTTTTCCATTCTGGCGGACGAGCATTTCTTTATATATCCCATCAGTTGAAGTCGTTTGGTCCAGCACATATTCCGCGAAACGGGCATAATCCGCTATTGTCGTCAGCAGGTCATCGGCAGCACTGGCTTTTTTATTTTTATAAGTGGGATAGGTATTTTCGCCATTTGCATCATGCCATTTGGCAAAATTCTCTTCCGTTATCGAATCGTCCCAGTAGAATTTAGTGGCTGCCATTTGATTGGGCTGAAAGATCAGGGAATCTGCAAGCTTTTCAATAGGCATTTCAAACCTGGATTCCAGGGCGTTTTTCAGATATTCAAAAGCCTCGCCAGAATACCCATATCCCTGCCCAGGGATGTAATTAAACTTCAATATTCCATCCTCAATTGCGTTGCGCCAGTTTGGAAAACCCGACTGGTGCGAAAGTACGTGTCGGCTGGTTAATATTTTGCTCCAGGGATCGTCCTTTACATCGGGATCGGTGTAATGATTATAAAGCGGTTCATCCAGTTTCCAGTCGCCATTTTCAACCAGTTTTAAGGTGAGCATTGTGACAACAGGCTTGGTGAGCGACGCGACATTGAAAACTGAATTTAATTTTGTTTTTTTTCCTTTATATAATTCACCATATACCTCAACATCTGATATCTTCCAATTTTTAATTACTGCCAGTGCCAGTGCCGGGACCTTGTATTCTTTCAGTTTCTGTTCGAGGGATGATGTTTCGTTTGTTTTTCCTGGTTCGACCCCGGGTTGAGCGTATGTGCTTAGCGTTAAAAATATGGTGAATACTGTAGCTAGAGATCTTAGATAATGCATGTTCGTTTTTTGATTTGATGATTAGTTCTTAAAGAAAGATGCCATCAAAACAAAAATGTTACACTAATCATAATCAGGAACATTCTTCCCGAGGATTATATCCCGCTCTCCTACCCAGATATCGCGCTGTTTTTCCAGGCTTAAGAGACCTGAGGTGCCTCCCCGCGGAGCTTCGGGGTTCATTTCGTTCTTTGTGAGCAGGCTGTCACCCTCAAAATGAACACTGCCCAGCCAGTAATATTTACCATCAGGCTCCAGGATAGTATAATGCACATGTGCGGGATCAGTTCTGCCGGGATAAGGCGCCGGCTTAAGGGTATAAAAAGTATAACGACCATTTTTATCTGTCCTGGCCCAGCCCCTGATATAACCATGCCTTTTTGCCCATCCCTTCTCGTCACCGCGGGTGGGATATATTCCCTCCTGATTGGTATGATAAACATATACAATCACATCTTCAGCCGGAGTCTTTCCATCTTCCTGATAAACCGTTCCTGATAATTTAAGCTTTCGGCCTTCCTGATTAAAATCGGGCAGGGTATCTGCAGGTTTTAATTTCCTGTCGCCGTATTCAAATATGGCCTCACAACCTTCGCACGGTCCACCAACGAGCCTGTTTACTGAATTTTGACCTTTACAGCCCAGGATCATTACCGGCAGGAAGAGTAAAATGATGAATGGAGAATAGCTACGTCTCATGATAAAAAATATGAAGTTCCGGTCAATAATTTTTAAAATCTAACCACCTATAAGTTAAGCATTTTTTGTTGGAAAGATCGGCCACAAATTATAATGCATGTTTCCGGCAGGCGCCTAAATTCTCTTTTTTATGTACGGCTTTATGATTATTTCCCGCTGATATCTTCCGCGAGTCCAATAAGGAGTCCTTCCACTCCCCGAATGTAACAAAGCCGATAGGTATCTTCATAATTAACCATATCTCCAACCAGCTGCGCCCCTTTTTTGGTGAGCCGGGATACCAGTTCGTCAACATCCTCTACCGTGAACATTATTCGTAAATAACCCAGGGAGTTCACAGGCGCGGTCCTGTGGTCAGCAATGACAGGTGGATTTAAAAACCTTGAAAGTTCCAGTCGGCTATGTCCGTCTGGTGTAACCATCATGGCGATCTCTACCTGTTGTGAATCCAGGCCGGTAACACGTCCGGACCATTCCCCTTCTATTGTGGTTCGCCCTTCCAGCTGCAAACCTATTTCCTCGAAAAATGAGATGGCATTATCGAGGGATTCCACGACAATTCCAACATTATGCATCTGAGGTAATTTACTTTTTGCCATAGTTTTTTTTGAGATGTTACCTCTATTTTGAGTTATGCTTTGTAGTTAGTCGATATTAGTTTCCAGTAAAAACTGTTTTTTCATCCACAAAACAAATGGGATTTCCAAACGGGTCATTCGCGTAGAATAAAGTTTCTCCCCAGGGCATTTCTTCAATTTCTCCCAGAAACCTGCAGTCAGACTTTTTCATTCTATCTCTAAGGCTTCCCAGATCGGGTACTGAAATATAGATATACTGATTTTCATGAAATTTCCATTCCCCCTGGTCATC
>JAWWBH010000111.1:0-8829 GCA_033721075.1 Christiangramia sp. | reverse complement strand
TGTATGATCAATGACCATGTTTCTAGCAAAGAAAATGTAAAGGAATTGCGCACCGATCTTTATGCCTTTTCTAAGGATATGAAATTCAAACGAGCCAGTACAATGGGGCAGATCCTTAGAACTGCACTGGATTTCGTCAAGCGTAATTATGAGAATGTGAATATGCAGCGTATGCTGGAGTAGCTATAAGCCTTTCCGGATAGTCACTGCGAACATAGTGAAGCAGTCTCAAGGTGAGATTCCTTCGCTTCGCTCGGGATGACGGTTCGAATGAGCTTAAGGCTTACAACTTACAGCTTAAGGCTTTTTTTACTTCTTCTCCTCCTTATTGAAATAAACGAGGTAGTAATACATCTGCTTTTCTTCATCCCAGCCCTTTTCAACAAATTTATCGGCAGACTCGGCATTGACGAAATCCAACTTGATCTGGATATTCGTATCAAGAGTGATCACATTTTTGATCTTTTTTCTGGCATCTGTCACCGCCTTATTAGCGATGGGGAAGTTGGTAAGATCTTCTACCTTGTATTTTGGCGCCTTTTCAGTTTTATAATTCTGAAATTCAGGGATCAAAGCAGGGTTGTCAATTACTGAATTGATATAATTCGACTCCTCAAAATCATCGTTCTTGGCGAAGTAGTCCATACTTCTGTTCATGAACAAAACTTCCTGCTTTTTGTCTTCTGCAGGTAAAACCACATCTTTTGCAAAGTTCTTGGCAAAATTCAGATAGTTTTTAGTGAAATAGTTCTCATCTGCCAGTACATCCACACCAAGGAAATTTTCCAGCCAGTACTTGGCGTCATATCGGTTGGAATCTACAGAAAGTATCTTGTACCCTTCGGCACGATTCGTATTAAAAATGATCGCTCCCTTATCCAGCTTGTTCAGATTCACTCCCTGCTGAACGATCATTTCCAGATTGGTGGCTTTTTGTTCAAATTGAAGAAAATCGTGTTTTAGCTCAGATTTAAAGATCCCAATAGCTGAAACCTTTTCATTGTCTATCTGCATATTGTCAAAATACACCACGTAAACTTCCCCGCTCTTAATATGCGGATGGCTGGATTGCTCATATAAAAGTGTTGCTATCTTCTTGGAATACTCATGGGTGTTCAGCGGATCATCAAAAATTGAATTCGAAAGATTATAAAGCTCATGGAAGTCAATATCTGTATCATGCTGAAATCTGTAATAAGACTCCTCTTTTTCTCTGAAAGGTTTGAGAAAATATTCCTTGATTAAAGGTTTTATCTCATCGTTCAGATGAAAGGTAGAAGCGGAAAGAAATATATTCTCACCACGGCTTTTATTTCCTACACGATGTATGGAAAGAGATTCAATTTGAGCATTATAAAGATTGATCATTTATATCCTGAATTTTGGCTAAATAAAGCAGAAAAAAATTAATTCTGAAAGAGCTTTTCAGCAGAAAATTAAAGAAGCTTAGGGAGATTAATTCCAGTGATCGTCAAAAGACATATTGTCGAGATCATCCGGGTCATAATCGTCGTCATAATCTCCGTTCAAAAACCCATCATCCTCACCTTTAAATTCTTTGTCGGGTGCATTCTCGGGGATCTGGCCATGCACGAACATAAGATTAGGGTAATCACGACCTTCTTCGATTTCGGCTATCTGGGCGAGCTCAACGAAGAACGTCCACATTTTAAGAAAATCGTAAACATAGATAAGTTTGGTCTGGGATTCTGAAAGGACGCTGTCCAGTGTAGTTTCATTCATGAGTTTGATAGAAGTATCATGACCGCTCATATCGAACTGGTGGATCTCTTCACCCTGGTTCCATTCATCGTCACTGATGTAAAAAGAGGCCATTTCGGTTCCATCGAAACCAAAGGACTGTACAATGGTGTTATGCAGATCTTCCAGGGTACTTTCCTGAAGCATCTCTATATCCCTGAACACGTCTTCATCTGCATCGAGAATTACTCTGAATCTATAGACCATAACAATAAATTTGGACTACAAAGATACGTTTTTAGATGGGAAATTGAAGTTATTTGCTAAATCTGTGCAGCGTATAGGTCATACCCGCCAGCAACATAAATGCACCTACCTGGTGCAGAACCCCAAGCCATATTGGAACTGCATAAATAAGGGTGAACACCCCTAAAATGAACTGAACAAAGACCATGATCAGAAGAAAGTTAATTCCTCTTTTCTGAAGGGACGAAAGCTGCATTTTTCCTGATCTATACCAGATATACCCAATTACAGCCACCACAATATAGGCCAGGTAACGATGAACAAACTGAACACCACTTTTACCCTCAATGAAATTACGCCATAGCGGACTCTGCTCGGTATAAACTGTTTCATGGATCAGCTTTCCTTCGGTCATCATTGGCCAGAAGTTATGTATAAAACCTGCATCCAGTCCGGCCACAAAAGCACCCCAGATAATCTGAATGAGAAGTATACCCATTCCAAAACCTATAAGATTCCTGAAACTTTTATCTACGGTTTTTCTTTCGGGATAAATAAGGTCCAGTGCTACCCATAAGGCATAAGCAAAAGTCACAAAAGCTGTGGTAAGATGCATGGCCAGTCTGTAATGGCTCACCCAGGGCATATCCACCAGACCACTCTTGACCATATACCAGCCGAGAAATCCCTGGAAGGCTCCAAGAGCCAGAAGGATCAACGATTTCTTTATAGTAGAACTTGAAAGTTGTTTTCTAATAAGAAAATAGAGGAAGGGAATAATGAACACTACACCTATAAGTCTCCCTATAACACGATGTATCCATTCCCAGAAATAAATGTCCTTGAAATCTTCAAGGCCAAAGTGATAATGTAATTTCTGATATTCCGGGTATTGTTTATAAAGCTCAAAAGCTTCCTGCCATTCCTGCTCGTTCATTGGTGGAATGGTTCCGCTGATAAGTTTGTAGTTCGAGATAGAGAGTCCGGAATTTGTAAGTCTTGTTATGCCACCTACGATCACCATAAGAAAAATCAGTAAGCATCCGGTTAGCAGCCAGTAAACTACCTTTTTGTTGTCTTTCATTGAAATAATATTAAGTATCTAAAACTCAAAATCATCTTAATTGGTGGTTGGATTGTTGGGAACAGATAAGCCCAGCTCTTTTCCTTTTTTCAGCATAAAATCCCTGGCCGGTTCATATTCATTTGGAATATCGCCTTCCAGGATAGCTTCTTTTATAGCGTCTTTTATAAGCCCGACTTCCCTGCTCGGTTTTATGTCAAAGGTTTCCATGATCTCTTCGCCGCTAACCGGAGGCTGAAAATTACGGATATGGTCCCGTTCTTCAACTTCCTCGATTTTCTTCCTGACCTTTTTGAAATTGTTATGATATTTCTTGAAGCGTTTTGGATTTTTCGTGGTGATATCGGCCTCACAAAGCGTCATTAAATCCTCAATATTGTCGCCGGCATCAAAAACCAGTCTTCTAACGGCTGAATCGGTTACGTTCTCATCGGCAATGGCAATTGGCCTTGAGCTTAATAATACCATCTTCTGAACGAATTTCATCTTTTCATTCAGCGGTAGCCTTAGTCGCCTAAAAATTTTGTATACCATTTTGGCTCCCACGAACTCATGTCCGTGAAAGGTCCAGCCTACCTTTTTATGGAATTTCTTGGTTGGGGCTTTTCCAATATCGTGAAGCAGTGCAGCCCATCTCAACCATAGATCATCTGTGTTTTCAGAAATATTGTCAACCACCTCAAGAGTATGCCAGAAATTATCTTTGTGTTTCTGGCCTTCCACTTCATCAATTCCCTGCAAAGCTGTAAGCTCCGGAAGAATTTTCTTTAATAAACCAGTCTTGTAAAGCAGTGCAAAACCTTTTGAAGGCTTTTCGCTAAGAAGGATCTTATTGAGCTCATCGACAATACGCTCTTTTGAAATGATCTTTATCCGGTCACGGTTTCTTTTAATGGCCTTTAGAGATTCGGCTTCGATAATGAAATTAAGCTGTGTGGCAAACCTTATTGCCCTGTACATCCTGAGAGGATCATCAGAATAGGTGATATCGGGATCCAAAGGAGTTTTGATCATCTTATTCTTAAGGTCCTCATATCCGTTAAAAGGATCCAGCAGGTCGCCAAAGCCTTCTTTATTAAGCTTTAGTGCCAGAGCATTAATAGTAAAATCCCGACGGTTCTGGTCATCTTCCAGGGTGCCGTCTTCCACGATAGGTTTTCTACTGTCCTTACGGTAGCTTTCCTTTCGTGCTCCAACAAACTCTATTTCATGTTCATCGGCTCGCAACATGGCGGTGCCAAAATTCCTGAATACCTGTACTTTTGGTTTGTTGGGAAGTTTTTCAGATACTTTTTTAGCCAGTTCAATACCACTGCCAACTGCGACAATATCGATGTCTTTAGGCTCGCCGCGGTCCAGGATATGATCGCGAACAAAGCCTCCTATTACATAGGCCTCAACAGAAAGTTCATCTGCAGCTTCTGAAATAACATTGAAAATCTTGTGATGTAAAGCTTTACTGTAGTTGTGGTATTTCGGCATCTGTCTATTTGCGTATCACTTTCACCTGCCCATCGTTGCTCAATTTGATGATTGCCGATGGTTGAGGTGATTTTTTTGAACGCTGCAAATTTACTACATAGTCCACACCTTTTAAAATTTGAGGAGTGATTTGATCGAAGGATTGTGGAGTAGGCTGTCCACTTATATTTGCCGAGGTAGAGACGAGCGGCCTTCTCATTTTTTTGATCAGCTCAGAGCAGAATTTATCCCTCACAACCCTTATCCCCAGGGTGTCATCGTCACCAACGAGGTTTTCTGCTATACGTATTGGCCTGTCATAGATCACCGTAGTAGGTTTTTTGGCGTATTTAAGGATATCATAGGCCATTTCAGGAACCTCTTCGACATACTGCTCCAGCATCTTGAAATTAGAAACCAGGCAGATCAATGCTTTGGACTCCTCTCTTTTTTTAAGTTGATAAATCTTGTCGATGGCATCTGCATTCGTAGCGTCGCAGCCTATTCCCCAAACGGTATCGGTAGGGTAGAGGATGATCCCGCCTTTTTTTATTACTTCGAGGCAATTCCAAATTTCCTGATCAATTTTTTCCATAGAGCACATTTTTATATTCAGATAAGGTTCTTTCAGCCATTAAGCGAGTCGTGAAGTTCTCTTCAAGTAATTTATATGACTTTTCAGCGAAATTTTGCTGTAATTTCCTGTCAAGCGACAAAGCTATCAATTTATTGGCTAAACTCTCTATTTCATAAGGATTGGTTAGCAAACCATTTTCAGAATCTTTAATGATCTCGGGGATTCCTCCTACATTAGTACTTACCACCGGCACCTTATGATAGAAACTCTCATAGATAAACTGGGGGAGACCTTCACTTTGGGATGTAAGAAGGGAAATATCGAATTGAGGTATAAAATTAGAGGCATCTGGCAGAAACCCCATTAAACTTACAGCGCTTTCCAATCCTTTTTCACTGATCATTTCAGTATAGAGTCCGGTTCTTTTTGTAAAGCTTCCAATCTGAATAAAATGAAATTGTTTTTGGCCCTTTTCATTGATGAGGTAATCGATCAGGTTTACCCAGGATTCAAGGTTCTTGGCGCGAATATGGTTAGCTATAGTCCCAACGAGGATCTTATCTGAAGGAATACTGAGTTTTTCCCTCAATTTAAAAGGAGTGGAGCTTGATTTATGGTTCGTGGTCCCGTGGTAGACCGTTGCGAGCTTTGAAGCATCTTTGATCCCCTCGCCGGTTATCCTTTTTGTTTCTTCAGATACACAAAGGATTTTCTTAATGTTGTGGTGATTGTATTTATATAATGTTCTTTTCCTGTTTTTTATGGGGAAGGAAGTTTTTTTACTAAGGATAAAGGGAGGTAGCTTTGCCAGTTTGGTAGCAGTAACTGCCAGTGTAAGCGCCGTTGGATCGTGGATATGAATAAGGTCTATCTTTTTCTTTTTGCAGATGCTTATGATTTTGAATGAGTATCGAAGGTCAAATTTTATACTAAGAGGTGCACTCATATAATCGATATTATGAGCTGCCAGAACCTTTGTAAATTCTGATTTTTCTACAGTCAGAATAAAATTTTCAATTTCGCCTGCATTACCAAGTTCCCTGCACAGGTTAAGAATATGATTCTCCCCGCCTCCAAAGGTTTTTACAGCAGATAAATGCAGAACTTTCATATCAGCAAAAGACTTAAGGTGATCACGAAGATAAGAAGAGCTAAAGTAATCCATTCATTAAAATAATATTACTGAATTCTTTTTCCGTTTAATGAAATCTTAATGATGATCAGATTTATTGTTAATTTTGGCCCGTTGCAACATTTTTGACTGTTGTATATTTCTAATTAACAGTTATGACTGTAGCCCTTCTTATTTCCACATATAACTGGCCCGAGGCGCTGGACCTCGTTTTAAAGAGCGTTCAGTATCAGTCGGTTATGCCGGATGAAATCCTGGTGGCTGATGATGGTTCTTCCCAGCCAACCCGCGAACTTATTGAGAAATATATGGATTCCGGTCTTGATATTAAGCATATCTGGCAGGAAGATAAGGGCTTCAGAAAGTCGCCTATTTTAAATAAAGCCATTGCGAACAGTAATTCAGATTATATCATACAGGTTGATGGTGACTGTATTCTTCATGAGAATTTTGTGGAAGATCATAAACTAAACGCCGAAAAGGGGAATTTTCTTTTTGGGAGCAGGGTAAATATTAAAGAAGCGGCACTTGAAAGGGTTTTGCCCGCGCAAAAAATAAAATTCAGTTTCTTCTCGGGTAAAATATCCAAGAGAACGAGGAATCTTCGTATTCCTGTGTTAAGCTCATTATATAAGGGAAGCGATATTCTGAGCAAAAAAGTAAGGGGCTGCAATATTTCTTTCTGGCGCACTGATTTTATAGCGATTAACGGATATAACGAAGCTATGACAGGCTGGGGGAAGGAAGATTCTGAGATGGTTGTACGGCTATTGAATAGTGGAATAAATGGTCGGCGCCTTCGCTATGCCGGAATCGTGTACCATATCTGGCATGTGGAAAAGTCAAGAGAAAGGGAAAAGATAAATTCCGGAATTCAGGCTGCAGCCATTGAGAATAAATTAACCCGGTGCGAAAAAGGAATTGATCAATATCTTTCATCCTTTCAGTAAAACTCTAATTTAAAAAATCGATAATCGCTTTTGCAGCCCTTTCTGAAGCTGTGCTGCCCTTTTCCGTATAAAAATTCTCGGCGGTCATTTCTTCCTGAACAGGCTTATATATTTCAAAATTATGACGGGTGTTTTTAAGGGCCTTGTCAAGCTCTTCAGTTCCAGGAATTACTTCTCCTAATTTCCAGAATCTGAATGAAATATTATCTTTATAATTAAAATTGTTAGGATTGAGAAATATGCATGGTCTTGGCTCGATGATAAATTCGAATACCTGGCTGGAAACATCACCTAAATAAATATCGGCGTACCTGGTATAAGCCATATTTACGCTATCAACACTGCCCGGATCTATCAGCAGATTATCTGCTTTAAAGTATTTTTCAGGGATCTCGCTTAAGTTACGGTTCCCTTTTAAATCCTGGAATAGATTTAAGTGCGGAGCGAAGATCAGGTTATAATCCTCCTGATTATAGAAGTAATCAAGCACCTTCAATCCTTCCTTATCCCAGGAAGTGTATTCCGGATCAAAATGAGGATTATATAGAACCCTTGGTTTTTGATTGTCGAAATATTCTTTTCTTTCATCTTTTTCAACCACATCAATTTTAGGAAATCCAATGGTCATAGGATTTGGTCCCAGTATTCCCATCTCCTCAAACTGATCATAATTGAACTGTCCATATAGTAATTGGGCATCAAAATCCAACAGGTCTTTATGATAACTATAAGCTCTCCCCGGTGGACCATGCCCAAATTTGATCAGTTTTGGGTATTCTCCTTGTCGGGATTTCAAAAGATAATGATGAAAATAATCTGTAAAGATCAGGGCATCGAAATTTTCAAGCAGGAATTTCCTGTGTTTTTTGATCCAGAAGCCTTTTCTTGGAAGATCCCGATTTTTCAATTTATCGGTAAACCTTCTAAACCTTTTGGTTTTTAAACGCCTTACCTTAATATTTTCTCCACCTAATTTCTTAATACTTTCGAACAGCAAACCATGGCATCTGGGATGTGTCAAGATTTCCACATCTTCAGTTTTTGACAACTCTACGGCAATGCTTATAAAATGATAGAGATGGTGAATCTCATCAAGGTATAAAAAACCAATTCTCTTTTTTTCAGGCCGCATTTTATCAATTTCATTTTGGGCAAGTCTACGAATTTAAACAGGAAAGAAATAAATGTGTGTAGAATTCCCTGAATTCTTTTTCGAGGTCAAAAATATTAATAATTCCCAATTATAGTAGATTTGTATTATGAAAGCTAAATGGAGCAAGGCATACGAGTCCCGAAAAGAAAGGATCTGCGATTGTATCAAAAATTTTGAATCTGAAGGTGAGATCCTTTATGAAGGACGAAATATGATCAAGACCTTCGAGGTGAACGATATCCGGATAAATATTAAATCGTTCAGGATCCCTAATCTTATCAATAAAATAGCATACCGTTTCTTCAGGAAATCCAAGGCTGAAAGATCTTTTGTATATGCCAGCATTTTAAAAGAAAAAGGTATCGGGACACCAGTGCCAATAGGTTTTTTTGAAGAGACTTCAGCTTTGGCATTTAAAAGGAGCTTTTATGTAAGTCAACAGGTGGATTATGATCTCACCTTTCGCGAACTGGTGGACAATCCTGATCTTCCTCAGCATGAAGAGATACTTCGTGCTTTTACACG
>JAWWBH010000110.1:0-8895 GCA_033721075.1 Christiangramia sp. | reverse complement strand
AGGAACCGATAATGATGAAAGAATAGGTCCAGCCCGGGCAATACAAAGCGGTCTGATCACTCAGAAAGATATGTTGATGGCTATTATAATCACGACGGTCACCACACTTCTGTTGGCCGTATTGTTGATATATGCTGCATTTGGAAGCGGGATGCTACTTACTTCACTGATTTTCCTGGTTCTGGGCGTGGGTGCCATAATCGCCGCCATAAAATATACGATGGGAGATTCCGCCTACGGTTATCGTGGTTTCGGCGACCTGTTTGTATTTATATTCTTTGGGCTGGTAGCGGTTTATGGTTCTTATTATCTGTATAGCCATGATCACAGCTTAATTAGTGTATTTCCGGCTGTTTCAATCGGGTTGCTAAGTGTGGCCGTACTTAATCTTAATAATCTAAGGGACCGCATATCAGACCAAAAATCAGGAAAGATCACAATGGTCGTTAAACTGGGAGAGAACAGGGCTAAGGATTACCATTATATTTTGATCATTGGGGCTTTATTCTGCCTGGTCATATATTCCGTGATCACTTCTCAGGATCTTAATGATTTTATTTATCTGTTTGCTTTTATTCCGCTTGTTTTTCACCTTCAAAGAGTGGTTAATAATGAAAACCCTACATTGCTGGACTCTGAATTAAAGGTTGTAGCGCTTTCAACCTTCGGAATTTCCTTTTTATTTGCTTTAGGACTTATCTGGTAAATTTTTGGCTGCTTTAACAAAATTATATACTGTGTGCGCCAAAGGTTTTTAGACTAATTTCTATTTTTATGGAAAACCGAAAAACCGGAATTATGAAAATCACTTTTTACGGCCAGAATACTCTGGCACTGAAAATAGGAGAAATAAATGTTTTAGTAGATCCTTTTATCACAGGGAATGATCTGGCAAAAGATAAGGTTGATATCAATGATCTGAAGGCTGATTATATACTTTTGACCCACGCCCATCAGGATCATACCCTGGACGCCGAAGCGATCGCTAAGAATACCGGCGCAGTTATCGTAAGCAATTTTGAGATTACAAACCATTATGAAGCCAAGGGCTTTGAGGTGCATCCAATGAACCATGGTGGAAGCTGGGATTTCGAATTCGGAAATGTCAAATATGTAAATGCTATCCATACGAGTTCCTTTCCTGACGGAAGTTATGGTGGACAGCCAGGAGGTTTCGTGATAGAAGGGGAACATAAGAATATCTATATAGCCGGCGATACTGCACTGACGATGGATATGAAACTTATTCCAATGCAAACCAAACTTGACCTGGCTGTCTTACCCATAGGTGATAATTTTACCATGGGCGTTGATGATGCCATTATCGCAAGCGATTTTATTCAGTGTGATAAAATTCTCGGATGCCATTATGATACCTTCGGTTATATTGAGATAGATCATGAGGAAGCAAAAAGAAAGTTCTATGAAAAAGGTAAGGATCTTATGTTGCTTGAGATTGGGGAATCTATAGAGTTGTAATTTGACCTTTGGATCATTGGATATTTAGATGCACAGATTTAAGGATTTAGAGATTTGGAGGCAAAGTCGCGAATTTTGTATAGATATTTATCAGGTAACTCTTAAATTTCCTGAAGCGGAAAAATTCGGACTTGTAAATCAGTTGAGAAGAAGCAGTGTTTCTGTTCCTTCCAATATTGCAGAAGGTGCTTCAAGGAAATCCCAGAGAGATTTTGATCGTTTTCTTGAAATTGTGACAGGTTCCTGTTATGAGATAGAAACTTAGTTATTAATTTCTAACGATCTGGATTTTCTAAATGATGAAAAACTCAGTGCCCTACAATTGAAACTTACATCTATCATTAAAATGATATCTAAATTCAGAACCCGTCTTAAAAACAATCAGGAATGATAATACCTACAGCGCTATATTTACTTTTAAATCTAACAATCCAATAATCCATAAGTCTAATGACTGCCAGTTATAAAAAGTACATACTCAATTTTAAACGCCCTAGCGGAACTTCGCGGGGCGTTCTTACTGAAAAAGAGACCTGGTTCATAAAGATATCTGATGGAGGTAGCTTTGGAATTGGCGAATGTGGTATTTTAAGAAATCTGAGTTATGATGACCGGCCTGGCTATGAAGACAAATTAAGATGGGTTTGCGAGAATATTCAATTGGGAGAAGAAAAGCTATGGGAGGAGCTCAGGGATTTTCCCAGCATTCAGTTTGGAGTTGAAATGGCTTTCAGAAGTTTAAGGGCTGAAGATCCCTGTCTGCTTTTTCCTTCAGAATTCACCAGGGGTGAAAAATCTATACCTATTAATGGACTTATCTGGATGGGGGATAAGGATTTTATGAAGAAACAGATCTCAGAAAAGATCGAAGCAGGTTTCAATTGTATAAAACTGAAGATAGGTGCCATTGATTTTGAGACCGAACTGGACCTGTTAAAATCTATTAGAGAGAACTTTTCGGCGGATGAGATCGAACTCAGGGTGGATGCAAACGGTGCCTTTTCTCCTGAGAATGCACTTGAAAAACTTCAGAAGTTATCAAAATACGAACTTCACAGTATCGAGCAACCAATCAGGCAGGGCCAGATAAAGGCAATGGCCGGGCTTTGTGAAAAAACTCCCCTTCCAATAGCACTGGATGAAGAACTGATTGGGGTGACCGATGTAACAGAAAAGAGAAAGCTTATACAAACAATAAGACCGCAATTTGCCATTTTTAAGCCAAGTTTAATTGGAGGTTTCATGGGAACCCTGGAGTGGAAGGAAATCTGCAAGAAAAACCGGGTAGCCTGGTGGATAACCAGCGCATTGGAAAGCAATATTGGCCTTAACGCGATTGCACAGTGGACATATACGCTTGATCCGGAATTGCCCCAGGGATTGGGAACGGGAGGTTTGTATACCAACAATTTTGAAAGTCCACTGGAAGTAAAAAATGGAAATATTCATTATAATCCCGCAAAAGATTGGGAAATAAATTATTGAAACAGATGTTTATAAGTCAGGTATTTAAGTATCAGCACGATTTTTGGCGTTATATCATAGGGGTTGTTATCGTGGTTGCCGGAATTGTAATAGGGCAAATTCCTTTGGTAATTGCTTTATTTGTAGAGAAAGGCTATGAGGTTTTAAGTATGACCGACTCGGAAATGATGACGGCTTTGGACTCTAATTACTTTCTCTTTTTAATGCTTCTTACTTATGCGGTGGCATTGGTGTTCCTGCTTTTTATTGTTAAAAAACTTCATGAGCAGCCACTAAGGGCTTTGACTACCGCCAGAGATAAGATCGACTGGAGCCGTTTCTGGTTCGCTTTTGGCCTGGTATCCATTTTCATCCTCATTACTACCATTGGAGATTATTTTACTAATCCCGGTGATTATGTCCTTAATTTTAAACTAACGCCTTTTCTTATATTGTTAGTGATAGCGGTAATATTTGTCCCTTTGCAAACTAGTTTCGAGGAATATTTCTTCAGGGCTTATCTTATGCAGGGGATAGGTGTTCTTTCACGAAACCGCTGGCTTCCCCTCATTTTAACTTCGTTTATTTTTGGAGGATTACATTTTTTTAATCCCGAGGTGACCAAGCTGGGCAATATTATCATGATCCATTATATAGGTACCGGTTTCTTACTGGGGATAATGACCTTAATGGATGAGGGAATAGAACTGGCGCTTGGATTTCATGCGGCTAACAACCTACTTACAGCTCTAATTGTCACGGCCGACTGGACCGCTTTTCAGACCAATTCCATATTCAAGGATGTTTCAGATCCTTCTATTGGCTGGGATGTACTGATTCCTGTGATAATAATCTATCCGGTCTTCCTCTATATAATGGCCAGAAAATATGGCTGGAGTAACTGGAAAGAAAGATTAACCGGAAAAGTTCATAAGCCACAACTCCTAAATGTTTCTGAAGAGAATTAAGAGATTCATATCAATTTGTTAACTTTAAGAAACAAGCGTTTTTTCAACTTAGCATAACATATGGCAAATAAGTATAAAATACCTGAGACACATCCGGAGTTCAGACTTAATAAACAACATTTTACCAATTCTGAACTTCGTCAGGTGGCTTATAGCCTTATAAAAGAAGGCGAGCCCTATGAAGAGGAAATAGGTGCTTTTCTTTTAGACTGGTTGAAACCTACGGCCTACGTTGATGTTTACACTTCCGGTTCTACCGGAAAACCAAAAAAAATACGGCTTAAAAAGCAGCATATGATCAATTCAGCCATTGCTACTTCAAGGTTTTTTGATCTGCCTGCTGGCACTACCGCTTTATTATGCCTCCCGGCAGAATATATCGCCGGAAAAATGATGTTGTTACGAGCATTGTACCTGGGATGGCAACTTGATACTGTACCTCCTTCATCCAATCCACTGGATCAGGTATTCAAGGTCTATGATTTTTCAGCTATGACTCCATTTCAGCTTGATAATTCGATCGCACGCCTACATTTGGTAAGGAAACTTATCATAGGAGGCGGAGTGGTATCCCCGAGAATAAAGAAAATGTTGGTGGATATAGACACCAGGATTTATGAGACCTATGGAATGACCGAGACCTGCAGTCATATAGCGGCAAAACGCTTGAATCCACGAAAAAAGAAAAAGTCTCCAAGACCTTTTAAATTATTGCCGAATATTAGTATTTCACAGGATGAAAGAGGTTGCCTGGTAATTAAGGCGCCAAATATTCTGGATGAAGAGATAGTCACTAATGATGTGGTTGAAATCATTACCTATAAAAAGTTCTTATGGAAAGGCAGGTATGATAACGTCATAAATTCCGGAGGAATAAAATTATATCCCGAAGAGATAGAAAGAAAATTAAATAAGGAGCTGGACCACCGGTTTTTTGTTACTTCCATGCCAGACGATTCACTGGGAGAAAAGCTAGTTCTTTTTGTTGAAGCTGATTTTTCTGAAGAAACCCTGGCCGGGCTTGAAAAGACGATCAGTGAAATGAAGTCTCTTAGCAAATATGAAAGGCCCAAAAAGATCTATCTTATCGAAAAGTTCGAAGAAACACCTAATGGCAAAATTCACCGCGAGAATACCGTTAAGAGCAAGGTGAGTTAATAACCCCAGTCTATTTATGAAAAAATTACTGCTGCTAAGTACATTGCTATTCAATTTTATTGCTCAAAGTCAGGTTCTGGCTGAAAGGGAAAGGTCGAAAGTTGTAGACCAGATCCTGGGAGAAAGGTTTAATAAGGTGCTGCCGGAACTAATGGACCGGGCAGAGATCGATATGTGGGTGATCATATCCCGCGAGTATAACGAAGATCCCGTTTTAAAAACTATGCTTCCCGCTACCTGGCTGAATGCACGTAGAAGGACTATAATGGTTTTTTACAGGGATAAAGAAAATGATACTATCGAAAAGCTGGCGATCGCACGCTACAATATTGGTGATAATATCGAGTCATCCTGGAATAAGGAAGAACAGCCCGATCAATGGCAGGCCTTAGTGGACATAATTAAAAAAAGAGACCCGGAAAAGATAGGTCTAAATATTTCAGAAAATTTTGGGATCGCCGACGGCCTAGTCAAAACCGATTTCGATGAATTCACGGAGGCCTTACCTGAAACATATAGAGAGCGGATCGTTTCGGCAGAAGATCTTGCGGTGGGCTGGATAGAAACAAGAACCCTCAGGGAGATGGTGCTTTACAGCAGTCTCGTAGAGATTACACATGATATAATAGCGGAGGCCTTCAGTATGAATGTTATTCAGCCCGGTATAACCACCACTGATGATGTGGTATGGTGGATAAGGCAGAAAGTGACAAATATGGGGCTGGAAACCTGGTTTCATCCAACGGTTGATGTCCAGCGAAGCAAAGAGAAACTTGTAGATCATATTACAGCTTTTTCAGATGAGAATGGGAGTATGGTGATCCTTCCCGGTGATCTTTTGCATTGCGATTTTGGTATTACTTATCTTCGGCTCAACACGGACTGTCAGCAAATGGCATATGTATTAAAAGATGGAGAGGGAAATGCGCCCGGATTTCTTCAGGAGGCGTTCCGTAAAGGAAATCAGTTGCAGGATATACTAACTTCAAATTTTGAAACCGGGGCAACAGGGAATGAGATCCTGAAAGAAAGACTTCAGGAAGCGAAAGAGCAAGGCTTAAAGGCTTCTATCTATACTCATCCATTAGGACTTTATGGACATTCAGCAGGGCCAACCATTGGTATGTGGGATCAGCAGGGCGGCGTTCCTGGAACGGGGGATTATCCGTTATATGAGAATACTGTTTATGCTATTGAATTAAATACCGAAGTAGAGGTTCCGGAATGGCAGAAGAGTATCAGGATCATGCTTGAGGAAGCAGGTTTCTGGGGTGAAGAAGGTTTTAGATACGTGAATAAAAGGCAAAACGAACTCATTCTTATTCCTTCAGAATAAGATTAAAAAGCTGGGGAAGGGCCAGTCTTAATATCCCATTTTCAGGTTATAGTCAGCCGAATGTTTTCCGGAACCATAAAAAATAAAGAAAATGGTCATTACCAATACTACTGAGGCCAGAATAAGGTTGGTGACGTTCATCACGCCAACAAAATTAATGATGATCGCACCCAGCAAAATAGGCAATTGTGCGATCAAAGCCCAGCGGGTTAGCAGTCCAAAGGCAATGAGTAAACCGCCTACCAGGTGTGCGGGTGCCACGTAGTGTACAGTTAACATGATACCTCCAAATCCCTGCAGGGGTTTAATTAATTCTACTAAGGTTTCGGTTTGGGAAATAAACTGAATTCCCTTGATAAAAAAGAAAACTCCCAGGGCAATCCTTAGAATGTCTAACCAGTAGTAAGTGTGCGCATTGGCCCACTTATTAAGTGATTTAATACTTAACATAATGGAAAATTTACATTAAGTTACTAAAAAACAGTATTATAAGGAGATTTTTCACTGCTTTTTGTATTATTTAAGATCAAAGATCACTGCCTGATATGCCTCAAGCTTAATTTGTGAACCTTCCCTATCCAGGTCTTCCAGGTTGTTTATTAATAAATTATTTAAGGAAAAATTCTCAGGGAGTTCAATATTTGCAGACTGCTCTGAAAAATTAAGCAGTACCAGCATCTTTTGCGCTTCAAGTTCTCTGGTATATGCATACACCTGCTCATGATCAGGAAAGAGGAGTTTGTAATCTCCATAGACCAGAACGGGATTTTTCATTCGAAGCTCTACCATTTTTCTGAAGTAATTGAGACAGCTGTTCGGGTCTTTTTCTTCTGCCTCAACATTCACAGCCTTATAATTATCGTTAACAGGTAACCAGGGAGTGCCATCTGTGAATCCGGCATGTTCAGTATCGTTCCATTGCATTGGCGTTCGGCCATTGTCACGGGAAAGGAATTTTAACCGGGCCATATATTCTGAAATATCCCCACCTTCGTTCAGGGTTTTCTGGTAACCATTTTTAGCGACAATGTCCTGATACTGTTCGATGTTTTCAAAACCAATATTGGTCATCCCAAGTTCATCGCCATAATAGCAATAGGGCGTTCCTCTCATGCTAAGAATAAATGTGTTCAGCATCTTCGAGGAAGCTTTTCGGTATTCAGGACTGTCATTGCCAAACTTAGAGACCATTCTTGGGACATCGTGATTGGCGAGGAAGATGGAGAGCCACCCCTTTTCAGCAAATGCACTGTCCCACCTGGTATAAACCTCTTTGAATTCAGATAACTTGTAGCCATCCAGGCTATTGCCTACATCCATGCCCTCGAAATGATAGGCCATTTGCAGTTCATTCCGATCAGCATCCACTAACGAATGTGCATCTTCAAAAGTGCTCCCGGCACCTTCTGAAACTGCAAAAACATCATACTGGCTTAGAACTTCTTTGTTGAGTTCCTTCAGGTATTTATGAAGGTTGGGGCCCATTCCGTAGTATTTGATCACCTCTTTTTCGTAACCTTCGGGAAGGGGAGGGAAACTGGTGTCTTTTGAAACGAACTGAAAAGCATCTAAACGAAATCCGTCCACGCCTTTCTCTGCCCAGAATTTCATGATATCATATACTTCCTGGCGTACTTTTGGATTCTCCCAGTTAAGATCTGGTTGTTTCCGTGAGAAATAATGAAGATAGTAAGCATCTGTGATGGAATCATATTTCCAGGCCTCTCCTTTGGGATCGAAAAGGCTGTAGCGGTAATTAGGTTTTCCTTTTTCGGCTGGCCACCAGTGATAATAATCGCGGTAAGGATTGTCCCGCGATTTTCTCGATTCCTGGAACCATCTGTGCTCATCACTACTGTGATTCACCACCACATCCATGACGAATTTTATATCCCTTTTATGCATTTCCCGGAGCATCAGGTCAAAATCTTCCATGGTTCCGAATTCATCCATTATCGCCCGATAATTACTGATATCATAACCGTTATCGGCATTAGGGGAACCATAAATTGGGTTGAGCCAGACCATGTTTACCCCGAGACTTTCGATATAGTCAAGCTTTTCTATGATGCCTTTTAGGTCTCCAATCCCATCACCATTAGAATCCTTGAAACTTCGTGGATAAATCTGATAAATAACCGCCTCCTTCCACCAGGTTCGCTGAACTTCATCGTTCAGTTCCTCATTTTCAGTGGATTTTTTCTTTTCATTTTCACAGGAAAGGGTGAGAATTAGAAGGGCAAGGAGAAGTAATATACGTTTCATGGATAGATAGGATGTTGATTTACAGCGCAAAATACTGAAATTAATATAATCAAATACTCCTAATCCAGTGTCTCCATATCTATATAGAATTTAAGGTCATTTACTTCGATCTCATCAAGCTCAGCCTCCTCGCTATTCAGGATCTGCCATTGTGAAGTTGCATTGAGTCTTGTTTCTTCCTCATCAATAATAATATCTACCGGCATTTTGAAATCCTCCACATCT
>JAWWBH010000109.1:0-8916 GCA_033721075.1 Christiangramia sp. | reverse complement strand
GTATTGTGACTAGGGAACAGGATGAAGATAAACTTGATGAATATCTGGATGAACTTGAGTTTTTAACCTATACTGCCGGTGGTGAGGTTATCAAACGTTTTACCCAGAAAATGGACGTTCCTAACCCGAAGACCTTCATAGGATCGGGTAAGATGGAAGACGTGCGCCAGTTTGTAAAAGAGGAGGAAATAGGTGCAGTGATCTTCGATGATGAACTTTCTCCTGCACAGCAAAAGAACATAGAAAAGATCCTGAAATGTAAGATCCTGGACAGGACGGGTCTTATCCTTGATATATTTGCTCAAAGAGCGAAAACCAGTTACGCGAGAACCCAGGTAGAGCTGGCCCAGTATGAGTACCTGCTTCCACGTCTTGCCGGAATGTGGACCCACCTTGAAAGACAGCGTGGTGGTATTGGAATGCGTGGTCCCGGTGAGACCGAGATCGAGACTGACCGTAGGATAGTTCGTGATAAGATCAGTCTTCTGAAAAAGAAACTTGCTACCATAGATAAGCAAATGGAAGTTCAAAGGGGGAACCGGGGTCAGCTGGTAAGGGTTGCCCTTGTAGGGTATACCAATGTCGGGAAATCTACCCTGATGAATGTGATTAGTAAAAGCGATGTCTTTGCAGAAAATAAACTTTTTGCCACACTCGATACGACGGTTAGAAAGGTCGTGATACGCAATTTACCGTTCCTGCTAAGTGATACGGTTGGATTTATCAGAAAGCTGCCCACACAGCTTGTAGAATCCTTTAAGTCTACACTTGATGAGGTTAGGGAAGCCGATCTGTTGTTGCATGTCGTGGATATTTCCCACCCGAATTTTGAGGAACATATAGATTCAGTGAATCAGATCCTCACTGAAATTGAGGCTATCGGGAAACCTACTTTAATGGTCTTCAATAAGATCGATGCCTATAAACCGGAGAAGCTGGATGAGGATGATCTTATCACTGAAAAGACTTCAGCTCATTATTCTTTAAAAGAATGGAAAAAGACCTGGATGAACAGGCTTGGGGACAATGTGCTTTTCATTTCAGCTTTAAATAAGGAAAACCTTGAAGATTTCCGAAGAAAGGTATACGAAGCCGTAAGAGAGATACACATTACCCGTTTCCCATACAATAACTTCCTGTATCCTGAATACGATAAATACGGAGAGAAAAAGTAGCTTAATAAAGCTTTAACGATATTTGAAGCTATTCTTTTTAAATTTATAAGAATCAAATACTTATAAGTTATGAAAAGAATAATCCTATTATTAGTTTTCCTATTTAGTACTCCGATCTATGCGCAGTCACTTGAAGGTTCCTGGAAGCTTATTCAGAAAAATGGAAAAAAGGTAACCGATAAGGAAGTAATAAGAATCTATCAGGATGGATATTTCGCTGAGGGAGCCAGGAAGTTGGGCTCTAATGAATTCTTATGGGCCCTGGGAGGCGAATATGAAACTGGGGATTATACTGAAACTCTGGATTTTGATACTAAGAATCCTGAGAAGATTGGAGAGTCTCTGGATCCCAGGCTCACTTTTATGGAGGGAAATAATAAGATCGAGATCAATAATGTTAACCAAGATGAAATATGGGAACGAATTTCAGATAATGAAACTGACCTGAGCGGTAACTGGGTGATCACTGGAAGAAAAAGGGATGGAGAACTGAACCGTATGACGCCCGGGGATAGAAGGACCATCAAGATCCTTGGAGGAGGCCGCTTCCAGTGGGTTGCGTTTAATTCAGCTACCCGTGAATTCTTTGGTACTGGTGGAGGAACTTATACGGCTAAGGATGGCAAGTATACCGAAAATATTGAATTCTTTTCAAGAGATAATAGCAGGGTAGGAGCCAGTCTTGGTTTTGATTATGAAGTAAAGGACGGTGACTGGCATCATTCAGGAAAAAGTTCTAAAGGAGATCCAATCTACGAGATATGGTCACCCTATGCTGAAGCTTATAATCCATAAATAAGTAAGAAAAATTTGAACTCTATAAAGGTCAGCCCCACTTGGGGCTGATCTTTTATTTCTTTTATCGAAAAAATTTATAAAACATTGAAAATCAACAATTAAAGTTTTATATTATTATTCTTAAGACCCTGCAGTTTGTTCCATCTAAACTTCAGGGTCATGTATTTTTATTTTAGATCACCTGTCTTTTTATTTCTTTTCATAATGCTTTTGGCATGCCAGCCAGAGGATATTGAAACCTTGCAACCGGAAGATGAACTGGCCGATGTGCTTTTAGCTGACGAATATTTTAAAGCGAAAATTGACGGCAAAGATTGGATTGCAGTAAATCATACTTCTTCGTCTTCCGGAACAATTAAGGCAGAAATTTACACCTGGACTTATAAAAATAAAAATAGATATTCTGCATTGAAGGTTAGAGACTCTATAGAGGAGAATGGAAAGAATGTACAGGCTATGGGTGGTTTTATACAAAAATATTATGGTCCGGGAGTCTATTATATTGGCACTAACAGGAATCAAAACTATTGCCACTATTTTGATCATGGGGTTTCATGGAATTCCGATATCTACCGCGGTAATATTGGGGCCATAAAAATTAATGTGGATACTGGCGATCACATAGAAGGGGTAATGAATTACCGGGCCTTCAATGCAAACGATCCCTCAAAGTCTAAGCTAATAAATGCAGAGTTTAAGGCCTTCTATGAAGAGTAATATTAGAGTATTGATTGACTAAACTTAAAATCCAGTTCCTTAATGAGTTTCTCCGAACTTATCTTTTTACCTTTCGATTTTACTGAATGATCGTATTCCGGTTCCAGCAGCCCTTTTTTTCTTGCGACTTTTGAATAATATTCTTCTTTTGGCGGATGTTCAGGATACACAACATTCCAAACCGAATTGTCCTTTTGTTTCTCCATCAGTTTCAGAATTGCTGAAATGCAGTCTTCCTGATGAACCAGGTTTATTGGGGAATCCGGATTTTTGACATTCTTCCTTCCCGAAAGATGTTTAACCGGATGTCTTTTACTTCCAATTAGGCCACCAAACCTTAAAACAGAGGCGTCAAAGTTTTGGTTGTTTAAAAAAAGCAGTTCGGCGTTCCTAAGCTGTATTGCAGTATTGTTCGAATTATCGGTTTTATCCTCTTCGGTGTACACAGGGAAGTCTTCGGTATCCTCATAGGCCGATGTAGAACTTGTAAAGATGACTTTTTTTACGCCAGACTTTTCTATATAAGGGATGAGATTCCTGATCTTCTTTACAAAATCGACCTCAGGGTTTTTCCGAAGCCCCGGTGGGATATCGACGATAAGAATACTAACTCCTGAAAGAAAGGACCGGATATCTCCCTGCACGCCTTTTTCGTAAAGTTTTATGGAGTAAGGTATGAGCCCGGCGGTTCTTAATTCTCCCATTCTCTCCATCCTGGTCACGGAGCCCTTAACTTCATGATTATTTTCCCTCAATCTTTTTCCCAGCTCCAGTCCAAGCCATCCACATCCAAGTATTGCAATTTTCATCCTAGTCTTTTAAGCTTATAGTTTTCTTTAAAATTGTCGCATCATTAAGTACAAAAGGTTTGGGGATCATTCCTTCCGGACGATCTTCTACCTCTAACTTCTTGTTCCCAATAAGGTCATATGCCGACTCGTAAAGTACAAATTCTGGTTCGTCTTCCCGGTCTATACTGAATTCAATCCTAAGGGTATCCTGATTGGCTGCATAATAGGTAAGGAGTCTTTCCTTCCATCGTCTTTTGAACATATGGAACGCATTCTCGCCAAGATAAATCTCATCAGCTTCAAGGCCATTTACTTTGAATTCTATAAAATCCACATCTTTGGTTTCATATAGCTCCATGCGGTTGACCTGCCTGTTGGGAGCAATCTTCAGAGAGTATAACTTATTTTGAAGACTGTCTTCACCTTTCTTTTCCAGGATTATTCCCGGTTCGGGAATAGGGATCAAAGGTGCTTCATCCCGGAATTTGAAGGCGCTCCCATATTTACTGCTAAAATTTGATTCAGTATTCGACCTTTCAATTGGTTCCTCACCAAAAAATTCAGCGGTCCATTCATCGACCATTTGGTCATAGGAATACCAGGTAGCCGTATTTTTATCAAGATCTTTAAGGTAAACCAGGCTATTGGGTTTAGGTCTTTTAATGTTAAAATCAGAATTAAAGTGAGCTATAAAGATCAGTACATTAAATATCAGAAAACATAGTACCGCAAAAGATTTCAGTTTTCTAAAATAAGTGAATACCGGTATGAACAATGAGAATAACAGGCATACCAGGATCGCGGTGATGAATAACATTTTTAAGCCTAATGCAACCGGGAGGCTCCAGATAAAGGGCAGGAGAAGGAATATTGCGGGACCGGATAATAATGCCATTAACAGCCTGTTAGGCTTTTCCTGCCTCATCATTATAAAAAGCTGGAGTAACCCGAAATATACAGGGATTATAAAATAGGAAGCTCCCTTTAAATAGACTGCAATTAGCGAACAGAGTAACAGCCAGATGAATATAGGCGCTATAAAAGCAGAGGCGCCTTTTGTCTTCTTTCTGAAAGCATGGTACAGCACAAAACTTACCGAAAGAGCAAGGAAAATCGAAACTGAAATGTATAAGTATCCATTGTAGGTGAAACCGTGTTCCATTTCTGAATATTCCGGGTAAATGTAAAGGCAGAACTTCCAGAAGCCCCACATTAATAATCCGGAGAGTACCAGGTTTAAAATGAGAGGAAGAAACCCCTGAAATATGCCTTTTACCAGAAGTCTTTCTTTTTTGAACCCATATATTATCAGTCCAATAAAAATAAGTATGGCCAGAACCAGCATGGGCATGATCCAGTCAAAAGGATAAGTGAAAAATTCCCCGAAAGGAAGGCTGAAATAAATGAGATCCCGGTCACTGGTTAATTTACTGAGATCTTTATTGCTAAAGTAATTCAGGAGAGGCATTAGATAACTACCCTGATGTGCCAGCGTTTCCATATCCAGGTTAGCGGGAATATCTGTAGCCGTATGATAATCATAATGATCGTCTATGAATGCAAAATTATAGCCATTGATATTAGCCTCTTCTCTTAATACTGTAAGATCGGTGTCATTGGGAAGCATTTTATAGATGCTGTATGCGAGGGAGTTTGTAACCGGATAATCGGGACCTGCATCTTTGAATGCTTCGATCAATCGGGCATTTTTACCATTGGTTTCCAAAAGCATGAACGGATTTCCCCCGCTGCCCCTGGCTTCAAAATTAAGAGCGAGTTTTGTGTCTTTTGCCCAGGGATGATCTTCGATAAAGAGAGCAGCTCCGTTAAGTCCAAGTTCCTCGGCATCGGTAAAAAGCAGAATAATGTCATTCTCATGAGGAGAATTTTTTTCTCTGAAAGCTCTTATTCCTTCGAGAATGGTAGCTACACCGCTACCTGCATCGCTGGCGCCAAAAGAAGAATGGGTGGCACTGTCGTAATGACTCATAAGTACTAAAGCATCCCCGTTCCCGGAACCTTTGATCCTTGCAAGGATATTCTGAGGTTTCGCAAGTACACCTTCTTCGTTAAGATTATAAGCTTCCTGTGTTTGCACCTCCAGCCCCATTTTCTGTAGCTCTTCAACAATATAATTTCTCACTTCGCTATGAGCGGGGCTTCCCACATAATGGGGTTTCTGGGCGATGGCCTTAACATGTTCAAAGGCACGGGCTGTGGAAAATTCTGTTAGAGATTTATTTTCATTGGGGTCGAAATCGGGTTGATCAAAATTGAAATTAAGCCAGACCAGAATAATGATCAGAAGAAAGGCGAATAAGCCGGTAAATTTGTTATTCATGCAATTGAGTTCAGAAATCTTAAAGTTAACCAAGTTTTTTGATTAATCCTGATGTCAAAATAACGAGGCTAGCCTTAAACTAAAAATTAGTATATTTAAGTAATTAAGAATCAAAAGCGTGATAATATGGGAATCAAAAGTTTCATGGGAAAAAGGGCAGCGCCTGAAAAGCCTGCAGAAGTGCCAATTTCAGTAAGAGATTATATGACAACAGACCTGGTAACTTTCAGGGAGAATGAGAATATTATGGATGTGATGGAGAAACTCATCAAACATGGTATTTCCGGAGGTTGTGTGGTGAATGAAAAGAACGAGTTACTGGGGATGATCTCTGAAGGGGACTGCATGAAACAGATCTCAGACAGCCGCTATTATAATATGCCCATGACCGATCTCACAGTTGGGAAACGAATGAACTGTGAGGTAGTTACCATCGATGGCAACATGAATGTGCTGGACGCTGCCAAGAAATTTATCGAATTGAAATTCCGTCGATTCCCAATTGTGGAAAATGGAAAGCTTATAGGGCAAATAAGTCAGAGAGATGTATTGTATGCGGCCTTAAAGCTTAAGGGGCAGAATTGGCATCATTAATATTTAGCTATATACACCCAGGCAATAATTCCAGATTCCAGCTTTAGCTTCTTACGTATATAAGAATCACCCTCATAGGTATCGGCCATTAACAGCTCATTTCCCCTTAATTGAAGAAGAGTTCCAGGGACCGATATTTTTTGTCCGTCTGAAGGTTTTATGGCTGGATAATAAGTTCCCGATGAATTATCGGGAATTCTGATACTGTATTTTTCATATCCTGAAAGAAGATCGGGCTTTCCATTTATAGTCCTGCCAAAAATGCTTTGCTGAATTTTTTCATCCTGCAAGGTACCGTAGGCAAAAAGATAATCCATGCTTCCTGATGATTTTCGGCTCTATTAATTATTCCTGTTTATTTCAGCCTGTCGCATAGGCATGGAGTCTATAATATTGAAAAGATATTTTGCTTCAAGAAGTTCCCTCTGCCTTAATTTTATTCCGCCGTCCAGACCAATCAGAATTACTTCGAAATCTGCGTCCTTATCCAGCATTTGATCATAGAAACCAATGTCTTCTATCCATTCTGAATCTGCCGGCAGGCTTTTTTTGTACTTGCCGGGGGTTGAATGCAGAAGAACCAGCTTCCTTTCTTCAAATTCATTTATTTCGGTTAATAGTTCTCTTTTCTGAGCTTCGAACTTTTCAGATTTATCAGAATTAGAAAAAACAACTACAGCCCTGTTCTTCCATTTGTAGTCGGCCGGATTCTGAGATGACAGTAGCTGTAAACTAAAGAAACAAATTATGACTGGTATTAATCTTTTCATGCCCGAAATATAGAAAGCCTAACTTGTTGATTTTCTGAAAGAAATGCTAATTTCTCTTTATAAGAGCATAAAATTTTTTCTACCGCTTGCCATAGCATTTTGCGGCCTATCAAATAAATACCAAAATAACCATGTAAATAAAGCGCTACTGATTTTTCCTAACCAGAGCATAAAAGTCATTGTCAAGTTTAAGATAGCCCTGATCATATACAAAGAAATACTGGTTACCGGTCTTGGTGGTATAGATACTGGTGAAATGTTCAAAATCGAAACCCTTTGCAAGCAACTTGCTTTTGGGAACCGAGGTTTTACCTGTTGGATTCAATTTTTCCAGTATACGGTGATTACGCCGAAGCAAATTATTGATATTCCTAACCAGGTTCGATGTTTCCTTATTAACTTTATTATGATGGGAGTTGCGGCAGTAATCGCTGCAGAATTTCTTATCGGTTCTGCCTATTATTTTTTCACCGCATTCCAGACAGGTTTTTTCCATTCTTAAATATAATTAAAAAATGGAATTAGATTTCTGAAAGTCAAAGGCTAAGACTATTCTGTTACTTCTATGTAGATCGTGATCAGTTCTGTAGCAGAAGACCTGAAGTTAAGCTGATAAACTCCTGTGGATTGCGGGATGAATTCATATGTTTGAGTGCCTTCTATTATTGCCTGGCCGCAGATACATCCAATGTAGGAGGCCATAACCTCAATGATCTTACCTTCTTCAGTAGAGCTTTCCCTGAATTCCGAAAAACTGCCACAGGTATTTTTCATGTAGAAGCTAACGTTTACAGGCACCACTTCATTGACTTTTGATGTTTCAGGAGCTTCTACTTCATTTACAAAGGCCACCTCTCTGCTTACACAATCTCCTTCCACCTCGTCATTACATGAAAAACATAACAGACTGATTAAAATTGCTAATTTTAGGTTGAGAAAGGTTCTTACTTTCATAATTGAATTTTTTAGCTTCTAATTGATTAAGTCCTTTCTAGGAAGATGCTAATAGACACGATTGGTTGCGTACAGATATTAACCCCTAAAAGTCATAATCTCTTTCTACTTTTGCAATCCTTACCTTATAAGCTTTATACCAGTACTTTTTGCCCGTTTCCTGCGCAAGGAGATGTTCAGAATTTGCTTTCCATTTTCGAATGCTTTCCAGGTCTTTCCAGTAGGAAATACTTATGCCTAATTCTTCCCTGGCCGACTCGAAACCAAGGTATCCCGGCTGTTCTTTTGCAAGTTCTTCCATTTTTGCAGCCATTTTCTGATAACCGGTATCAATTTCATTCATTATCGAACTAAAGATAACTGCATAATAAGGGGGCTGAGGTGTGTTTGCGATCATTTTTTATAAAATAGGAAGCTGATTAATCTGGGTATTTCGAGCTGGTCTTCATCAAACCATTCATTGAGTTTTTCAAGTTCAAAGCCTGCATCTCTGGCAGCTGATGTGAATTCTGAAATATGATGGGTATAGGTTTCTAACTCAACTTTTCCTTCCGGGCTTTCAAACCTGGCTTTGGTTCCTTTATATTGCTTGAAGGGATGTAGTTCTGAAACAAAGAAATACCCGCCGTTTCCTAAATTTGAGAAGGCCTTCTGAAAGATGAAATCCAGGTTATCTATATGCTCAAGTATAAGGTTGCAGGTAACAAGATCATATTTCTCTGAGGCCCAATCCCATTTTTTTGTGATATCTGCCATTCGAAAACTCACATTGGGTT
>JAWWBH010000108.1:0-8980 GCA_033721075.1 Christiangramia sp. | reverse complement strand
GGATAACTGCTATGTAGAAAATATTGTTTCATCCCAAAATTCTGTATTCCCCAGCCTGCACCCCAGATATTAGGCTCGTAAGGAATTCCATAGGGAGTCTGGCGCCCCAGTTCTTCAACCTTGGAATAATAACCTTTAACAGCTTTTCTAATTTTCTCTTTAAAATTCTCATTATCGATATATTCTAAGGCAGGCCCAACAATCCAACCGGTATTGCTAATATTGTCTACGATGCTTTGCTGATTGTCTACCAAAAAATCTGAATATTTCTTTTCTTTGGTGGTGAGAAGCAATTCTACGGAAAGTCCTGTTTTAATTCTTGGAGAATCCGCTTCGGTTATGTTCCAGATTTTTTTGGCAATTTCCAAACATTTCGAAGCTAAATCCGGATTGTAATCTTTTAAAACCCGGGATACTGTTGCCAGGGCAGCCGCGGTATTAAGTTCTCTATAAGGGTTCTCTTCTGTAAAAATCCAACGGTCATCCGGTGCTACTTCTAGGCCCATCTGAATATTTTCATCTTCCTTTTTATTGGAAAAAACTTGATTGTCTGAATGGTTCAGCGCATCGCCAAGCAAAATGTACTGCCTTTTGGTAGGAACGATAATACCTCTGTAAAAGCGACCCAGGGATTCATATCCGCCCACAATGGAAAGTACGCCATGTTCAATTTGCTGAAGAATATCTGGTTTTCCGTCTGGTTGAAGAATTTCTACTATCCTTGTTTCCTGATCTATGCTGGTATTGTCATAATCTACCTCAAAAAGCTCGTAAATCTGTGATAAGCCCTGCACCGTGGAGGCCTGCGATTCCACACGTAAATCATAATCGCCGGCATCATGCCAGCCTCCAATATTCACTCCTGGAACATGCTCGCCAGATTCAAAAGAAGAAAGTGTTTCCACGCCTTGAATATAGCCGTCAAAATGGTTATAATCTATAGGAGCCATACGGGCGTCATCCATATGGCATAGCCCGTGCCATACCTTATACCTGTCATTCACGCGCATATGGCACATTTGTACCGGTAGAAAATATTCCACGGTTGGTTGCCAGACGTCCCGCTTGTAACATCGCCGTTAATCTGGAAAGGCTTAGTGGTGAAATCTTTATAGCGAACTACGTACATTCCGGGTTCTCTAACCTCTGAAAAGTCCAGTTGGTAATAATTATAGCGGAGAAAGTTACCCCACTTTGAAGGGGTTTCAGATTTAACCTCTTTTAAACCACCTTCCTTATTAATCCTGAGCAAGCTGGCTTTTTGAAGATCGTTATCATTTTTTCCGGTTTCGATGATGGTAATTTTTTCCTGCTTTGGGTGATAACCTACCTGAGAAACCTGCACAACGGGGTTATAAGTATAATCCTCAATAACTTTAGGAGTTACCAGCCATTCAATAGCGCCTTTGGTTTCTCCCCCTGGTACCAGTGAGTGTACAATAAACCAGCCATTGCTATGTTGGGCACGCCCATCCAGAAGTTTAAGTTCATTATCTTTCAGGTTTTTGATGATCAGAGTTTGAGAAGGTTCTTCAGGAGCGATCACCAGTTCTTTACCGGTGGCCATTGGTTGAAGTTGATATTCACCATTTTCAGATACCTTACCTGGCCCATTTGCCTGCCTGTTGAAAAGTCCGAATTCATCATCTATATAATAAGATTTTCGGAATAAAATTCCCGGAAACAGCTCGATGTTCATTCCAACCCTTCCAACCCATTCTTCAGGCAGAGGTTTGTCAAGATCGACCACTATTTTAAAAGGTTTTCCCTACGGAATCACTTTTAGCGTTTAAGAGAACTCGAGATCCGGATAAATTATAGGATTAAAACCTTTTCGGTCTTTAGATTCGTCCGGATAACTCATACATACACTTATCACTTCGTTTTTTCGGTCTACCTGCCTTTTGCTCACTTTGGGCACAGGCTGCCATTGCCCTGGGGCCTGTTCCAGGTGTAAATCTCCATTGGTTGCCGCCGGTATACCATTCTGAATAATTCCAAAGCCGCCCTGATGACTTTCGGGATAAAAATCATGCGCCAGCATCACATTGGCACCTCGCCTTTCCAGATACTCTAGGTCATTAATTTTGAATACGTCTGTGGAGTCCTGAGAATAAGAATTTTGAAATAGGAAAAGCGAAAATAAAAAGCTCAGGCTTAGAAGAATTTTCATGTTAAGAAGGTATTATGGTCTATTTGACTAATATACGAAGTTTTAAAAACCATTTTTTCTGCTTATTACAATAAACATGAGTGATTTTGGAAGATTCAAGGAAAATTACAAGCAAAAACTCCAACAAAACATTCAAGGATGTTTATTAAATAATAATAGTATCTTAACTTCCGCAGAAATTTTAATGAATTAATATTTTGTCAACTAGATTTTGGAAATACTTGGGAATGGTATTTTTTGTATGCTCTTCCTTATCCTGTGGAAATGATACTGAAAAAAGGAAAGAGAGAGGTGAAAAAGAGTATAAATACACCAATGATTTAATTAACGAAACGAGTCCGTATCTCTTGGACCATGCCCATAATCCGGTAAATTGGAAACCATGGGAAGATAAGGCTTTTGAAGAAGCCACGTCTAAAGACCAGTTGGTGATTATTAGTATTGGCTATTCTTCATGTCACTGGTGCCATGTAATGGAAGAGGAGACTTTTGAAAATGAAGAGGTAGCGGAGTTCATGAATAATAATTTTGTAAATATTAAGGTAGACCGGGAGGAGCGTCCAGATATTGATGAAGTCTATATGACCGCGATAAACCTTATTAAAGGAAATGGTGGATGGCCTTTAAATATTATTGCCCTGCCAGATGGAAAACCAATCTATACCGGCACTTATCACACTACCGAGCAGTGGAAAGAAGTACTTACCAAAGTAAATAAGAGTTACCAGGAAAATCCCGAAAAAGCACGTGAATATGCTAATATGATCGCGGAAGGAATTCAGCAATCCAATTATATTTCAGTAGAAGAAGCACCGCGTAAACTGGAAAAGGATAGGCTTATTGAATTAGTAAATAAATGGGCGATAAACTGGGATAATATATGGGGTGGTGACCGGGGAGATCAAAAATTTATGTTGCCTGCCACCTATGAATTTATTCTGGACTATGCCCTACTACAAAATGATATTAAAGCACAGGAACATGTAAGAAATTCCCTTGAAAAAATGAGGAATCGTGGTGTGTATGACCATGTGGGTGGCGGATTCTTTCGTTATAGCACAGACGCTCAATGGATGATTCCACATTACGAGAAAATGCTTTATGATAACGCGCAACTCATTAGTTTATATTCAAAAGCCTACCGGGCCTTCGGGAATCCTGAATATAAAGAGACGGTAGATGAGGTAACTCATTTTCTGCAATCTACTATGAAGGATGAGAATGGTGGTTTTTATGCAGCAATAGACGCCGATAGCGATGGAGAAGAAGGTAAATATTATACCTGGGAAAAATCAGAATTAAATGACATTTTGGGTTCAGATTATGAACTGTTTTCAGAATATTACCAGATTCAGAAGGAGGGAGAAAAGGGGAGGAATGTTATTTTCAAAAAAAATCCAGATTCAGAATTTCTTAAAAATCATTCGGTTTCCGAAGAGGAACTGTAAGTCAAGAAAAACGACTGGAAAAATTCCCTCATCAAAACGAGAAATCAAAGAAAACATCCTGCTATAGACGATAAAATTATCATTTCGTGGAATGCTTTATTGATTAGTGGTTTAGCAGAGTCCTTTAAAGCCTTCGGAGAAAATGAGCATTTAAAGCTCGCGGAGGCCATTTTTAATTTTATACAATCTAAAGCTTATAAAAACGGGAAATTAATCCATTCCTATAAAAAAGGCGGGAGAGAAGTGAGTGGTTTCCTGGATGATTATGCATACCTGATGCATGCTTCCATAGACCTCTTCACCATAACCCACGATAAAAAGTATCTGGAATTTTCAGAAGAATTGCTAGATATCGTAGAAGAAAATTTCAGAAGTCCGAACTCCCCCTTATTTCGCTATAGTGAGAATGAAGAGTTGATATCTTCAATATTGAAAGTAAATGATGGTGTCATGCCTTCTCCAAATTCGGTAATGGCTGAAAATTTATTTTTAATGGGTCATATATATTATAATGATGAATGGTTGAATAAAGCTGAAGAAATGATAGTTGCCGTACAACCTGCGATTCAGGAGAATCCTGCGGCTTTTGCAAAATGGGATCATCTTTACCTGAAGAAAAGCTTTAATTTCCTAGAAATCGCGGTAGTTGGAAGAAAGGCAGATCAATTATCTGCAGAATTGTGGAAGAATTATTATCCAAACAGCTTGATCGCGGCCAGCCTCAGGGAAAGCGCGATTCCCCTTTTTGAAGAAAGATATACGGATAACGAAACCTATATTTACGTTTGCGAAAACCGAAGCTGTAAAAGACCGGTTACTAGCGCTTCTGAAGCAAAAAACCTGATTAACGAAATTCGCTAACCGGGTTTTCTATGGGAGTATATGAATTTGTTTCTTATTTCAATATTTTCCCCGAATATGTTCGTGAACTTTTTCCTGATAAAAATTGGAAATCTTATTTTTAAGATCAGATGATAAGGGAGGAAGCTTACTAACCGAAGCATTTTCGTCAATATGCCTGGCAGAACTGGCTCCTGGAATTATTGTAGATACTTCTTCATGATCCAAAATCCATCTCAGAGACATCTCGGTAAGGGTCATATCTGGTGGGCAAAGTTGTTTCAATTCGTTGGTAAGTTCCACTCCTTTCTCAAACGGCAGTCCGGCAAAAGTTTCTCCTACATTAAATTGTTCTCCGTCCTTATTAAAGTTTCTGTGATCATTGGTTTCAAACTCAGAGGATTTATCGAATTTTCCGGTTAAAAGACCACTTGCCAGCGGAAGTCTTACAATAATACCAACCCCCTTTTTATGAGCAGCCGGTAATAATTTTTCTTCCAGTTTTTGTCTAAAAATATTGAAAATAACCTGCAAAGACTGTAATCCTTCCTGTTGCAGGCAAATTAAACCTTCTTCTACACTTTCTACACTGGCGCCAAAATGTTTAATTTTTCCCTCATTTTTCAAGGTTCTTAGCCAGTCGAAAATTTCACCTTTCTCCAGTTCTTCCTGGGGAATGCAATGTAATTGCAGCAAATCCAGGGATTCTACGCCCAGCCGTGTGCTACTTTCCTCTACAGATTTTCTTAGGGCATCCTCCGTATAATTATTTGGGTATACAGCCGCATTCCTGCCAAATTTCGTGGCTATTCTAATTTCCTGATTGGGTTTTGAAAAAAAATTCCCAATTAATTTTTCGCTCCTCCCATTACCATAAACATCTGCGGTATCGAAAAATTTGATTTCATTATCTACAGCAGTTTTGAGAATCTCATTGGCCTTATTCTCAGTGATTTCCTCTCCCCAGTCTGCTCCAATCTGCCAGCAGCCTAATCCAATTTCACTTACTTTAAATCCGTTTTTTCCTAGTGAACGATAGTTCATTTTAATTGATTTTTCATGATTTATTTTGCGCGATATGATTCTGGTGCCCCCAGATACGTATCTGCTGTTTCCCCAGTTTCAATAATTATTTTCTGAATTACAATTCCGGGATCTACAGCCCAGATTTTCAAAGTTTGTACACCTTTTTCGGCAAGGTTGATTTCTTGTTTGATTGAAGTTACATTATTCGCAACTGAAGTTCCCCAGCTATCCTTGGTGTCCTTTTGGATATTTATAAGTTTTGGTTCACTACCATTAAGGGAATATGCGAAACGCAGACCTCCCTGATCCAGAAAATCGAGGCTTGGTGATACTTTAAATTCAATTTGCCCCAGGCCGTAATGAAACGTGTAAAAGTTATAAGACAAAGAAGGATTACTTTCCTTAAAGTCCTTTCCGTAGCTTATATTATTTGAAGCCATTGATGAACCGGTTTTTCCTAAATTCGGAATTTCAATCCAGGCCTGCGCGCTTTCAGTTTTTTTTGTAAATCCTGTAGCGGGTATAGAAACACTATGATTGTTTTCTACGTACCCGGAAATTTTTGCGCCATCTTCTGGTCGCATAACCGGAGCTTTAATAGTGGTGCTCTCACCGGCACCTTTTATCTTCAGAGTAATTTCATTCGCATTTTCAGGTACTTTATTCCAGTCAACCGAAACATAAATACGTTCCTGATCATTCACTTCACCTTTTTCTGAAGATAATTTTACCCAATCCTGTTTTGTGCTTATCTTATACGTAAACGGTTTTTTGCCTTTATTGAAAATATCAATATACCGCTGTTGGTCGTTATAAGGATCGAAGGAAGGTAATGTAGCTTTTTCTGAAGAATTTGGCCAGGTATTTTCGGAATTTTCAATTGCGATACCCATTACTGCTTTATCAGGAATTTCCAGTGTAGTAGTCTCCGGAGCCTTATTTTCCTTTGGTTCCTGCCAATAGGTATATCCAATATGAGTTTGCGCCATCATATGATTCCATTTTCCATCGGCCAATTCATTGTGGTAATAATGAGTTAATTCTTTATCCTTTTCAAAGTATTCCTCCACCTTTTTTGCATATTTATTGGTGGCCGCACGGCCCTGCCTGGCATATAATTTATTTTTAGATGCTGCGATGTAAAGCCTGTTCAGGTTGGCAGAGGCTTTCACCGGGAACAATACCAGCTGATAAAAGGCATCTTTATAGTCTTCAGGTAACTGGTAGTAAACTTTTTGTGCTTTATTTTCAAGTTTTGAAAAATCCTCCAGTACTTTCTCAGCTTCGCCAGTGGTAATATTATAAGTTTCAGGGCTTAAAAGTTCCGGTTTTCTTCGGCTGTTATATTTTGTGTAGGTGAGTAGTAGATCTGCAGTTTCCTTTGCGAACTCTGCAGGAAAATTGGCTTTTGCCCAGTCAACCGTATAATTTCTTAGATCTTCAGCCTGGATTTTTTCAGGATTCCACGCATAATCAAGGAAAAAGCTTATTGGAAATTCCATAGGTTTTATATCACCCACGTTAACGATCCAGAGTCTGGTAGCATCAAATTTATAAGCGAGATTCATCTGTTCCCAGACCCTGGAGATCTGGTTGGTATTTATCCACTTATAATTACGGGGCCCACCAACATAATCGTAATGATAGTAAATCCCGTAACCGCCTTCCCGTGGTTCTTCGTCGGGGTTTGGTAGTTTTCTAATATTACCCCAATTGTCATCCGCCAGTAAAAGGGTTACGTCATCCGGAACACGCATTCCCTGATCATAATAATCCTGAACCTCTTTGTAGAGTGCCCATACCTGGGGAGTATCTTCAGCCGGTTTGCCGGTAACGTCTGAAATAATTTCCCGTTGATCTGCAACAATTGTTTCCAGCAAATTAATAGCAGTTCCTTCGCTCATAGGTTCATCACCATCTCCACGCATCCCAATGGTCACCAGGCTTTCATTATCACCCATTCTCTGCATACCTTCACGCCAAAATTTGGTTAGGTTCTCTGGATTCTTATTGTAATCCCAATCGCCTTCTCCATAACGTCTCCACTCAACGTGTGCACGGGAAAGTGGCTCGTGGTGAGAGGTTCCTATTACTACTCCATAGGCATCAGCCAGTTCCGGGTTTTTTGGGTCATCATCATAAAAAGCCCTTCCCCACATGGCTGGCCATAAAAAGTTACCTTTATTCCGAAGGATTAGTTCGAATACATGCTCATAGAATTCGCTGTTAAAATCTCCAAAATTCTCCCCAACCCATCCCGATAGAGCCGGAGCCTCATCGTTAATAAAGATCCCGCGATATTTTACTTTTGGTGAACCATCAGTATAAGTGCCGGATTTTATGTAAAGCGCATCAGTTTTTTTAGCAGGAACATCTGCCCACCAGTACCACGGTGAAACGCCAATATTTTTGGATAGATCATACATCCCGTAAATGGTACCACGCTTATCGCTTCCCGCAATGACCAGTGCACTTTCAACACCTGGCATTGGATTTTTTATCGTTTGAATATGAAAAGTTTCCCATTTTCCTTTCAATTCAGATCCATTAAGTTTTCCTTCAGCGACCAGTTTATCGATGAGTTTACTGTTACCTAATGTGCCAATGATTACGGCAGTCTTTCCCTTCACCGTTCCGGAACTATCAATAGCAGGAAGTTTCCCTGTTACTCTCTCAATATCCTCACTAAGGTCTTTTACCACGAATTTCACGCCCTGAAAATCATTGGAATCTATGAAAAGTGATGGCAAGAATGATTGATCTACCAGCGTAAACCTTCCTTCTGAAGCCTGTTTGGTTACATAATTGTCCTGGGCAAAATTTAATAATGGGAAAAGACTAATAATTAGCACATACAAACTCAGATTTCGTTTTTTCGCTGAACTATCCATCATTTTTTCTTTTCTTCAAATTGAACTACTTCCCAGTAGGCTTTTTTGGGTTCATGATTTTCATCAAAGAGCAGGGGATAATTCTTTCTTCCCGGGACAGGATAATTATCAAGCCAGGTAGATCTATCTGAAATGTTCCAAAATGTTACCCCGGTAAGGGTATTTTTATAATCCCTGAATACTTTAAAGAACATATCATATTTATCAATTTGCTTCTTCTCCAGTTCAGGGGTGAACTCATCGCTTTCATCCGGGCGTTTTTCCCGGCGTTCTTTTTCCCATTCATAAAGAGAAACATCCAGTTCCGTAATTTGTACTTCTAGCCCAAGAGAAGAGTACATATCTATTGCTTTGCGCAGTTCTTCTTCAGAAGGTCCATAAATTGACCAGTGCCCCTGAATTCCAACTCCATCGATTGGAACATTTTTGTCTACCAGCATTTTCAAGAGTTTATAAATTCTATCTCGTTTTTCTGGAATAATGGCGTTATAGTCATTATAAAATAATTTTGCTTCAGGATCTGCCTCGCGCGCATATTCAAAAGCCTTAATGATAAAATCTTCGCCGGCAATTTTATACCATTCTGATTCTCGTAAAAACTC
>JAWWBH010000107.1:0-9002 GCA_033721075.1 Christiangramia sp. | reverse complement strand
TCCCAATTGAAGAAATAATTCCCATTCCGGTGACGGCGACACCTTTCATAAATTACCTGGTCCTGTTTTTCTCGATAAAATCGGCCATGGTATTTATAGAGTTAAATACTTCCTTCCCTTGCTGGGGATCTGAAAGCTTGATCCCGTAATCCTTTTCCAGGAGCACGATAAGTTCAAGTGCATCAATACTATCCAGGCCCAAACCATCCCCAAAAAGAGGTTCGTCATTTTCAATCTCGCTAACCTCCATATCTTCGAGGTTTAGCTGTTCAATAATGCTTTTTTTTAAATCGGTATGCAGGTCACTCATGTGTAGGTAAGTATAATTTCTTTAGCTCTTCTTCATTAAGGTCATAGCCTTCACCAGGGCTAATCTGGCACAAAAATACATCATAATCGCTATTGTGCAAGTCCACCCAGCCACAAACAATCTTACTGGCCTTTCCTTCCTCAAATAAGACCTTTGAATAATCTATATAATAGCCGGGATCAAATTCTTCATTTATCAGAAAGATATTCTCAGATCTAAGCTGAAACCGTATGCTGATTTCCCCGAGCATGATATTCGGCAAGGTATAAACAAAAACTGAAGGAGACGGGAAATCATTCATGGTTTCTGCGTAGGCTTCATCAGTATCCAGGCTTGAGGCTGCATTAGAAAACACAAGCGCGGTTTCAGGTTCGGGTTCTTTATTCATAAAAAGTATTTCACTGGCCAGATAGCCTAACTTCGAAAGGCTATCCATTTTAAAGAATTTGGGATATTTGAAGTTCTGCTTCTTGTAAATGCTTTTCAGAAAAGAAGAAAGTTTTTGATCAACACCAGTTTCATGAATTATCTGGCCGTTCACAATGACCTTTCCGTTACGGATGATCACAGAATCCTGTATGAATAGCTGCTTACTCATCGGTTTCCTTTTTTAAAAGCATGGCCAGGTTGCATCCACCAAAACCAGAGGCGGTTTTCAGTGCCAGCTTAAGTTCCTCATGGCTGTGCTGCTTTATTATATTGAGCGGTTTCGAAACGCCTGATCCCGAGAAATTCGCAGAAGCAAAAAGCTCATTATTTAAAAGACTATGCTTAGTGAGAATGGTTTCGATCAATGCTGAAGTTCCTAAGGTATGCCCATAATAACCTTTAAAACTATTTACAGGAATCTTTTCAAGCCCTGTACGGTGAAAGGCAATGGCTTCCATTTCATCATTATATGTGGTCGCGGTGCCGTGAGCTGATAAGAATCCTATTTCTTCAGGCAAGATATTACATGCAGAAAGCAGTCTCGAAATGCTTAAATAAAGCCCCTCTCCTGTTCTGCTTGGACCTGAAATATGATTGGCATCATTGGCTGTACAGGCATCCACATAGGCAATTTTTTCTTTTTCCTTTCCGTTTGGTCCTATCAGGATCGCCGCAGCAGCTTCGCCCAGGCTTATCCCCTGGCGATCATTTGAGAAAGGCCTGCAAGGTTCCGGACTTATCGCCTGGAAAGACTGAAACCCGGAAAGCACAAAGTCTGAAACCAGGTCTCCACCGGCTACTAAAGCATTTGAAAACCTACCGGCCGTAATAAGGTCGTTTGCCGTTTTGATCGCTAAAGCACCTGAGATACATGCATTCGAAACAACTATTGGCTTCTTTTCGAATCCAAAGAAACTGGCAATCACCTCAGCCATTTTCCAGAGATAAAGTCTTTCTTCCGGAAATTCATTCTTTCCAAGTTGGTCTATATTGCCTTTGGTAGTGGAAATAATTAATCCGGTATCCTGAAGATTTAGGTCAGGATTTTCATTCAGAACCTCCTGAATAGCAAGGATAATCAACTTCTCCAGTTTTGTATAAAGTCCAGGGTCACCAATTATATTAAAAGATTCGTTGATGATCTTATCAGGAATAATTCCTGCATATACGCCACCCTCTGTAAATAAGGAATTTTTATGAAATTTTAAGGCCGATCTACCCCGGTGTATTGACTCAAGGTTTTCACGGGTACCGAAGCCCATTGGAGAAATAATCGAATCACTTAGGAGGTAATTCCTTTTCATTTATATCAATCCCATTTTCGATTTCCAATCTAAGAAAAACGGCGGATTGTTAAGCACTAATTCTGAGTTTTTATCGGTAAAAACCTGGATGGTTTCCCCGGTACAAATTAGCTTTCCCGAAGAGAATATTTTATACTGAAAAATGAGCTTTGCGGCTTCAGCATTCACAAAAGAGGTCTCTACCTCAAATTCATCTCCATATTTAAGTGGAAGTTTATGCTCACAAACCGATTTAACCACCGGCATCGCAAAGCCATTTTCTTTAGCATCCAGGTAGGAAATTTTATGCTTCTTCCCAAAATCTTCGCGGCCCTCTTCAAAATATTTGAGATAGTTTCCATGCCAAACGATCTGCAAGGGATCACATTCATGAAAGCGAACGCGCATTTTCAAACTGCTTTTCAAAACGCTCTCACTCATTCTACCGTCACGGTTTTCATTTCGGAAATTGCGATCACCTCTCCCATTTCATTTTCGGTACGGGCAGAAACAGAAGTTACATTCATGATCTCATGGAGTATTTCAACATAGGTTTTCAACTTCTCTCCTACTTCAGGCTGATGAAAGATCTCAACTGTTTTGATAAGACCTATGAAACCGGTTTTCGGTTTTGTTTGTCCGCTAAGAGAGCCCTGGTAGCCCCTGTGCAGCGACATGCTTTGAGCCATGTGCTCTATTAAACCGCTCTCGGAAAGCCTGTTCTCATGAACCAATACATTAGCATTTGGTACCGTGAAGCCGGTTACCCCTGTAAGCGCGGTATATTCAAAAAGGGTATCCACAAACACGAAAGGTTCCTTCTGTGGAATAAGTTTAATGATTTCCTCAAAAGAGGTTATTGGATGATGTAATAGGTTTTCTGCCATAATTAACTGAAGTCATTCCAGTAATCGTAGTAATTATACCACTGATGAGGATATTTTTTTACCATTCTCTCCAGGTCTTCTAGATAAGCCGCTAAAATTTCGCTGGCTTTATATTCCTCGGGAATATAAGGCCTGGCGTAAAAATGATAGTGAAAATTCTTTTCACGCATTAAATGTACAAATAAGACAGGAATTTTATTTCTGGCTGCAAGTTTAAAAGGTCCCTGAGGAAATTTTACGACCTGTCCAAGGAATTCTGCTTTGTATGTTTTTGAATGTTTCAGGTAGCGGTCAGCAGCAAAGACCAACAGTTCGTTTCTGGAAAGAGCTTCCTTCATCTTAAAGATGTGACTAAGATCTTCCTTGAGAACTATGATCCTGACTTCAGACTTTCCGGTGACCGACTCAAGATAATTCTTGATCTGCCTGTGTTCAAAATCTGTAACCACAAGATTTACAACCGCATCTGAATGTTTTTCGTCAAAAAAGTGTTTAGCCAGGTTGAAATTGCCGATATGCGCCGTTAGCAAGACACCTCCTTTTTTCTGTTTTAAGAGATTGTCTATATGCTCAATCCCGTCAAATTCAAAGGTGAATTTGTGCTTTAAACCATTGGTGATGGCAATGCGGTCCAACTGAATACGGCCAAAGGTAAAATAGCTCAGGTATACATGCAGGGCCGAATTTATGGGGGAATAGCCCAGTCTTTTTCTGAAAAGATAATAGGTGCTTTTTGTAGAAGTAAAAGAAAAAAAGATAAAATAGGCTGCAACAAATAGAAGCACGAAATATGCTGAATACAGACCAGTTTTCTTAATTATCTGCACATAGATCTTGAAGCCTAAAAGCGTACCTCTCGATTTTCCTTTCCAGGTTGCCATGGATCTACGAATATAAACCTCCGTTAATATTGATCACTTCCCCGGTAATATAAGACGCCTTTTTTGAAGCCAGAAAGCTTACCAGGTTTGCCACCTCTTCCGGATCACCAAAACGCTTAAGCGGAATGAGCTTCTTTAGTTCGTTCTCATCAAATTCACTGGTCATATCTGAATTAATAAATCCGGGAGCTACCGCATTCACGGTTACCTTCCTCTTTCCTATCTCCTGTGCAAGCGCTTTAGTTGCCGAGATCATGGCTCCCTTAGCGGCAGAATAATTTACCTGCCCCGGGTTGCCTTTCAAACCTGATAGTGACACTATATTGATCACTCTTCCATACCTGCTTCTAAGCATATCCTTTAGCACGGCCTGGGTCACATTATAAAAACCATTAAGACTTGTATTGATAACTGAATCCCATGCTTCCTGATTGGTCCAGATGAAAAGACCGTCTTTAGTGATTCCTGCATTGTTGACCAGTACTTCAAGCTTAGCTTCAGGATTATCTTTTTTCCAGTTATCGATGGAGCTTTGAGTAGAATCATGATGGGCAACATCAAATCTCAAGAGATCGCAATTAACTCCCATTTTCTCTATCTCTGTTTTCGTTGCTTCGGCGGCCTCGGTATTTGAGTGATAATTGAGGAGTATATTATATTTAAGATCGGCAGCAAGTTGAATACAGATGGCTTTTCCAATCCCTCTCGAACCTCCGGTTACCAGTGCATATTTCATATTAATAGGCTTCGTTATTTCTTAGATGATCCTTCAGTTTTGAAATCTCCTCATATAATGGCCTGTCTTCTTTAATTGGAGGAATGATGCCTCTCAAGGTCTGAAGTTTTGATTTGGTTGCCGAAGACAGTCTTTCATCAAAATCAAGATAATAAAGGGCCTGAATGATGGTGGCCAGTTCTGTTGAAAGAACTTCAAAACTGTTCTCAATCACCTTCCTGGTCATATTTGCCGAATTCGCACCCATGCTTACAATATCCTGATTGTCATTATTATTCGGGATACTATGCACATACATTGAATTTGATAACATCTGATTTTCAGCCGTGGTTGAAACCGCAGTAAATTGCGCGCCCTGCATTCCGAAATTCAAACCCAGTTTGCCAAGATTTACAAAAGGTGGAAGAATATCGTTCAGTTTTGAATTTAGAAGGTAATTCAACTGCCTTTCGGCTAGCATGGCAGTCTTGGTGATCACCAGTCTTAATTTGTCCATTTCCAGTGAAACATAGTCTCCATGGAAATTTCCTCCATGATACACATGTTCCGTTTCAACATCAATAATGGGATTATCATTCGCCGAGTTCACTTCTTCAATAAGAATTTTAAGTGAATTCTCAATAGTATCAGATACCGGTCCCAGGACCTGTGGGACACACCTTAAACTATAGTATTCCTGAACCTTTTCTTTAAAAAATGTATTCTTATCTGCTCCACTGGTATAAAGATGCTCGTTACGGTCACGAGTAAGTTTAGAGTCAGCCAGATGCCTTCGCATATGTTTAGCAATTCGCTGCTGACCTGGATGTAGTTTTGCAGAATTCAATTCCTCCGAAAGATGATCATCATATGCCTGGACTATTTCATTGATCACCGAACTGCAGAAAATTGCCCAGCCAAGCAATCTTCTAGAATAAATGATGTTCACGATTCCAATCCCGGTCATCGCCGAAGTCCCGTTCATCAGAGCGAGTCCTTCTCTTATTTTGATCTGTGCAGGATCGATATCCAGTTCATCGAAAACTTCTTTTGTTTGCCTTCTGTTCCCTTTATAAAAGACCTCTCCCTCACCTATCAGTACTAATGCAAGATGTGCTAGCTGCACAAGGTCCCCGGATGCACCTACCCCACCATGTTCAAAAATAAGGGGCGTGACTTCCTTATTGATCATATCGATCATAGTTCTTGCCACTGAAGAATGAATTCCCGATTTACCGAGGCAAAGAGTATTCAACCGCGCCAGCATTAAGGCTTTAACATACAGTGGTTTCATAACCTCTCCGGCCCCAGTCGCATGACTCCTTATTAGATTGAGTTGAAGTTTTATCTTGTCTCCATTCTCAATCTTATACTGAGCCATAGGCCCAAAACCAGTGTTTACACCATAAATAATTTTGCTTTCGGAAAAATTTTTCAGGAAACTGAAACTTTTATCAAGTCTTTCTAAGGTTTTTTTGTCGAGTTCAATTTGCTCATTATCAAAAAGTACCCTGTAAAAATCATCAAATTCCAGTTCATTTTCTAAGTTCAGCATATACCTTTTCTGCTAGTAGTTATAGGTTTGGGATAGCTGTTAAAGCTTTTAACAAATGTAGCATAATAAATACAAAACATCTATGTTTTATAGGTAGGTTTCAAATAGATTTAAGCTGAAAGTTATATGTGTGCTTAAAGAATCTGTTTCCAGTTTTAAATCTGTTTAAAGTTAAGTTTAACAATCTGCAGTGTACTTTATTAAAAAGTTAGACTTGTCTCAAAAACTGTGATTTTCAATGGAGTTAGTCTACTTTTAATCACAGATTTGATATTCAAACAATACCAATTATGAGCAATAAGAATGAAAGGGAGTTTATGAAAAAACTGAGAGACAGATCATTTACACGGGACATCTCGGTCTACTTTAGCATAATCCTTTTCGTATTGTTCGTTAGTATCATGTTTGTTTATTAATTTTTGCTAATATCTCAGGAACACCCCGGTTTTGCCCGGGGTTTCTTTTTCTTCAAAAAATATTTCTTTTCGTTTCATACATTCTCTTTAAGTTTGTCTATCTCTCATTTGATTTATGGAAAAGGAAATTAAAGATATCATCATCATTGGTGCCGGACCCTCCGGGATGGTCGCTGCCGGATATTTACAACAACGGGATGCCTCACTTCTCGTCCTTGAAAAACAAAAGTTTCCCAGGTTCAGCATAGGGGAAAGTCTTATTCCCAGGTGTATGGATAATTTTGATGAAGCAGGATTATTACCAGCACTAAAAAAGCAAGGCTTTCAGAAGAAATTTGGCGCTCGTTTTCTGAGAGGAAATGATGTGGCAGAATTTGATTTCAGCAAAAAATTCGGGGATGGCTGGGAATGGACATGGCAAGTACCCAGAGCTGAATTTGATAAAGTTCTGGCCGATGAAATCTCTTCTCGAGGTGTAGAGATACATTTTGAAACTGAAGTAAAGTCTCTCGATTATAAAAATGGAATCTGGGAGATAGGATGTATTGATAGTTCGGGAAATGAATCTAAATTCTTTGCACGCTTCATAATTGATTCCAGCGGGAATGGAAGGGTGCTGGCCCGGAAGCTTGGCCTGGAAGCTCCACCAAAGATCTACGATCACTCTTCCATATTTACTCATATAGAAGAAACAGACAGGCCTTTTGGAAAAGAAGGTGAGCAGATAAGTTTTGAAGTTTTGGACACTAAAACCTGGTTCTGGTATATTCCCTTTTCCAATGGAACTTCCAGTCTTGGATTTGTGGGTTCAAATGAATGCTTTGAAAGGTTTGAAGGAACGCATGAGGAGCTATTCCGGGAAATGCTACAGGAAACCAACTATTATAAAGGGCGTTTTGATAATCATGAATTTTGTTTTGATCCGGTTAAACTTCAGAATATTTCCAGAAATGTGAATTATATTCATGGAAAAGGCTTTGCTCTAACCGGAAATTCTGCAGAATTTCTGGATCCTGTTTTTTCCTCGGGCGTCGCTTTTGCGACTGAATCCGGACTTCTCGCCGCAAAGCTTGCTTACAGGGAACTAAATGGAGAGAAAGTTGATTGGGAAAAGGAATATTCCACTTATATCAATAAAGGTGTAAATGTATTTTCTACCTACGTAAAAGAATGGTACTCGGGTAAACTCCAGGAGATATTCTTTCATCCTAATCCCAGTCCCCAGATCAAGGAACAGATATGTGCAGTTCTCGCCGGATATGTATGGGATAATAATAATTCTTTTGTAAGAAATCATGAGCGAGCCGTAGAAAATTTGTATGAACTTATAAGAACTGAAAAAACAGTTTAAAAAAAGATATTGACTTAGATCACTGAAGCCAAGTAATTTAAATTTTTAAGCCTTATTTTTGACGAAGAACATTGCGAAAAAAGAAATAAAAGGTTTGGAAGGTTTATAAGTAAAAGTTACATTTGCAACCGCAAAATTAGTTGCGACGTTCTTAAATAACGGAGAGGTGGCAGAGTGGTAATGCAGCAGCCTGCTAAGCTGTCATCCTTCTTGGATGCCCGGGTTCGAATCCCGGTCTCTCCGCTAGATTTTTAGTCTGTGGTTTTTTATTCTCTTTTTCACATGAAAAATCGGGATAAATTTCCTCCGCTTCCCGGCTGCTTTTGTAAAGTGATTTGGAACGGAAAAGACTAAAAATAATAATTAATAGTTCGGGGTGTAGTACCTCGGCAGGCTCGGCACAGGCTCCGCCCTTAACCGACCTACTAAAAGGTTCAGAATTATATCGAATCTTAAAAAAGTTATTAAATCAATTGCGTAAGCAATTACGGGGTGTAGCCCTTCGACAAATCCCTAAGGAGATTTGCTCAGGATGAACTACTCCCGGTTATCGCGTCCCGCCTGAAGCGGGAAGGCCGCAGGTTCTTTAAGAATATTATTCGGCAGCGTTGAAATACTGATTAAATTGTACACCATACGGGGTGTAGCGTAGCCCGGTTATCGCGCCTGCTTTGGGAGCAGGAGGCCGCAGGTTCGAATCCTGCCACCCCGACCAACCTTATCGAAAAAGGGACTAAAACACTGTTAATCTGTTGATTTTCAGTGTTTTTTTGTTTTTAACAATATCATCTGGTATCATATAACCTCATCTCTTGTAGAGGATAATCCATCTTTAATCCCTGGCAAATATATTCCAAGGATTTTTTTGAGGTAATTTGATAATCTGCCTGGAATGGATTTCAATTATTAGCCCATAAATACGAAAGCTCCGAAATATCCGGAGCTTTCATATTGCCTCAATTCCAACTAAAACTATATTAAGGGCTTTATTATTGATATTCTATTTCAGATTCAAATTTTTCAATTGAAGAAGCATTTGGAATTTTAAAAGCCACCCCAAAGTTTATTAGATAATCAGCAAATGCAGCATCACCATTTCTGGGATTACCAGTAGCGATTTGGGTTTCCAGGTCAGTTAGGCTTTGTGGTCGTTCTCTTCTTATGGCTACCGGGAC
>JAWWBH010000106.1:0-9090 GCA_033721075.1 Christiangramia sp. | reverse complement strand
CTAAACACTTCCTGCATTTAAGACTGGTTTAGGTAGTCCAGGGTAAGCTGGGTCATAGTCTCTACTCCTAAAAGCAATCCTCTTTCGTCTATAAAAAAATCTGGTGTATGATGTGGAGCAGGATTCTCTACGCCTGGAGTTTTACCTCCCAGAAAAAAATAGAGTCCCGGAACTTCCCTGGCAAAAAAGGAAAAATCTTCTGCCCCAGTAATTGCTTTAATAAGCCTGACATTTTCTTTTCCTGCAACTTTTTCAAATGTAGGAAGCATTTGAGCTGTTAGCTGGGGATCATTATAGGTAATGGGGTAGCCTTCAGCAATTTCGATTTCAGCTTCGGCACGATATACAGCTGCAAGTGCCGGAACCATCTCCTTCATTCTCCTGTTTATCATTTTTTGCATATCTACATTCAACGTCCTTAGCGTGCCAATGATTATGGCCTCTTCGGGAATGATATTACTTCTTACCCCGCTTTCTATCTTTCCAATGGATAGAACTGCTGCTTCTTCAGTAAGTTTGGACTCCCGGGAAATGATCGTCTGTAAACCGTCAATTATCTTGACAGCTGCCATGATAGGGTCTACACCTGTCCAGGGAGTGGAACCGTGACTTTGCTTTCCCTTTATTTTGATCTCAAAGCTTTGAGATGCAGCCATGATGCCTTCGGGCTTATAAGCTATGGTGTTTATATCCTGATCTGCAGAAATATGCAGTCCAAAAATCGCATCCACATCAGGGTTTTTAAGAACGTTTTCTTTTACCATTAGTTTAGCGCCTCCTTCTTCCCCAGGAGGTGCCCCTTCTTCAGCTGGTTGAAAAATGAATTTCACAGTTCCCGGAAAATCATTGTTTTTAGATAGAATTTCAGCTACTCCCATCAAAATGGCGATATGAGTATCATGCCCGCAGGCATGCATTACAGGTACTTCTTCACCTCGAAATTCACCGGTGGCTTCAGATTTGAATGGAACATCGGTTCGTTCCTTTACCGGAAGACCGTCAATATCAGCGCGAAGTCCAACTACCTTACCCGGTCTGTTTCCTTCCAGGACACCAACAACTCCAGTTTTTGCAACGCCTTTTTGCACTTTTATTCCTAAGGACTCCAGGTGTGAAGCAATTTTTTCGGCTGTTTCAAATTCACGGTTGCCTAATTCGGGATGTTGATGGAAATCACGTCGCCATTCGATCACCTTAGGTTCAATTTCCTTTATTTCTTCCTTTAAGGTTGCCTGGGCACTTATAAGTCCTGAAATAAAAAGAACAGCTCCCAGGAACAGGATTTTTTTAATATTCATATCATTAATTGTTTAAATAATCCAGAGTTAACTGTGTCATGGTTTTTACACCAAGTAAAAGTCCGCTTTCATCGATAAAGAAATCAGGTGTATGGTGCCTCGTTAGCTCTCCATTTACCGGCATTCCGCCTAAAAAGAAATAGAGGCCTGGTACTTCTTCCTGAAAGAATGAAAAGTCTTCACCACCGGTAGTCGCTTTCATAAGTTTCACATTTTCCTCGCCGGCTACTTTTTTTAGCGTGGGTAGCATTTTTTCAGTTAATTCCGGGTCGTTGAATGTTATGGCCGTGTTGTTCTGTATCTCAATAGTAGCCTGGCCGCCGTAGGCTTCAGCAATTGCAGGAACCAACTCCCTCATTCTTTTAAGGATAAGTTTTTTACTCTCGGGATCCAGAGTCCTTACAGTTCCTATCATTTCAGCTGACTCAGGGATGATATTAAACCTTACACCACTGGTAATCTTTCCAACGGTGATCACCGAAGCAGATTCGGTTAACTCGGCGTTTCTGCTAACGATGGTCTGGAGTGCGTCGATGATTTTAGCCGAGATTAAAATTGGATCCACACCACTCCAGGGAGCAGAGCCGTGAGCCTGTTTTCCCTTTACATTGATCACGAATCGTTCAACAGCCGCCATAGTTCCTTCCGGTTTGTATTTTATGGTTCCCACAGGTGTCGCGGCATTGATATGCAGGCCAAAAATGGCATCAACATCCGGATTCTTTAGCACTCCTTCTTTTATCATTAGGGAAGCTCCACCTTCTTCTCCCGGCGGTGGTCCTTCTTCAGCCGGCTGGAAGATAAATTTGACGGTTCCGTTTATTTTATCCTTATGTTTTGACAGTATCTCTGCCACGCCCATAAGAATTGCCGTATGAGTATCATGCCCACAGGCATGCATTACACCGGTCTTTGATCCTAAAAATTCGGTAGTGACCTCCGATTTAAATGGAAGATCATTGGCTTCAGTTACTGGAAGTGCATCAATATCTGCTCTTAAAGCAACGGTCTTTCCCGGGTTCTCTCCTTTTAATATTCCTACCACTCCCGTTTTAGCGACTCCTGTTTGAGTTTCTATCCCCAGGGACTTTAGATGGCCGGCAATCTTTTCAGCGGTTTTGAATTCCCGATTTGACAGTTCCGGATGTTCATGAATATCACGTCGCCATTCTATCACTTCATCTTCAATATTTTCGAATTCATCCCCGGGAATGGAGGTTTGCGCATTTGCAATTCCCGCGATGAGTAGGGAAATCGTTAAAAGATATTTTTTCATAACTATTCTTTAAAAATTAATAAGCCTGTAATTATCGTTTTGAAGCTGTACTAAAGCCGTCATTGCAGAAAGTGCGAATTTGGCATTTTGATCAGCTTTTTCTCTTGTTACCTTATAATGTGCCGAACTCTGGCCGCATAGAATTACCTGGACTCCCTTTTGGGTGAGGTTTTCTATAAGTGGAAGATTTGGATTTGTACTTACTTCGGGATATTTGCCTCTGTAGAATTCGTCTTTATGCACATCCTGAACAGCCTTTCCATGGAGCACAAGAGCTACTTTCATATTTTCTAAGGGAACCCCTGCCTTTTCGTGCAAATTGAGGAACCGGGCGGCAGTTTCTATGAGTTTATTAGGCTGTGAAGGATCAAAACTACGATCCACATCAAAGACTACCTTAAGCATTGATGAGGTGTCTGTACTGAATTCCGGAGATTGAACCTCAAAGGTTTTTCCATATTCTGGGATTACATTTCCCGGCTCATAATTCTGTGAGAAAGAAAGTGATGAAATAAGGAAGGTGAAATACCAGAGATAATTTTTCATGGAGTTATTAAAAAACTAAGGGTTAAGATTTTTAAAGATATTAAATTATACTTCATTTGGTGGTTTGCCGATATGGATTGTTCAAAAAAGGAATGGAATCGGGTTTACTTTTTTGGGCATTTTGGTTACCTTTCAGCTTTTTAAAAAAGGAGGAAAAATTGGAAGCTTATTTAGCTGAACTGAATGATGCACAGAGGGCTCCGGTGCTGCAGAAAGACGGGCCAATGATCGTTATTGCCGGTGCGGGATCTGGTAAAACGAGGGTGCTTACCTACAGGATCGCCTATTTGATGAACCAGGGGGTGGATGCCTTTAATATTCTGTCACTTACCTTTACCAATAAGGCGGCACGTGAAATGAAACAACGTATTGCCAGGATAGTGGGCAGTAGCGAGGCCAAGAATTTATGGATGGGTACTTTCCACTCTGTCTTCGCAAAGATATTGCGGTTTGAAGCAGATAAACTTGGCTATCCGTCTAATTTTACAATTTACGACACCCAGGATTCTCATAGTGTGATCAGGGCTATCATTAAGGATATGAGGCTGGATAAGGATGTCTATAAGTACAAACAGGTTTATAACCGAATTTCATCATATAAAAACAGTCTGATTACCGTAAAGGCATATTTCCAGAATCCCGAACTTCAGGAGGCTGATGCCATGTCTAAAAAACCCAGGCTGGGGGAGATATATAAAGAATATGTCGATAGGTGTTTCAAGGCTGGAGCGATGGATTTTGATGACCTTCTGCTGAAAACAAATGAGCTTCTTAATCGTTTTCCCGATGTACTTCATAAATACCAGAGCAGGTTTAAATATATACTGGTAGATGAGTATCAGGATACTAACCATTCGCAGTATTTGATTGTAAGGGCTCTTTCCGATAAATTTCAGAATATATGTGTGGTAGGGGATGATGCGCAGAGTATTTACGCCTTCCGTGGAGCCAATATCAACAACATTCTGAACTTCCAGAAAGATTATGATGATGTGAAAATGTACCGACTGGAACAGAATTACCGGTCTACCAGGAATATTGTAAACGCTGCCAACTCCATAATAGAAAAGAACAAGACCAAACTGGAAAAGGTGGTTTGGACAGCGAATGATGATGGTTCAAAAATCATAGTGAATCGCCTGCTTACCGATGGGGAAGAAGGAAGATTTGTTGCCAGTTCAATTTTTGAGAATAAAATGCAGAATCAGTTGAATAACAGTGATTTTGCGATCCTTTACAGAACAAATGCCCAGAGTAGGGCGATGGAAGACGCTTTAAGGAAAAAGGATATTCCATACCGTATCTATGGAGGTCTTTCTTTCTATCAGAGAAAGGAGATCAAGGATGTACTGGCATATTTAAGGCTTATTTTAAATCCTAAAGATGAAGAAGCCTTAAAGCGAATAATAAATTATCCTTCCCGCGGGATTGGTCAGACTACCATGGACAGGCTGGCTGTGGCAGCCAATCAGCATAACAGGTCAATCTTTGAAGTAATTGAAAATCTGGATAAGCTGGATCTTAAGATAAATAGGGGAACTCAGACGAAGCTTGAGAATTTCGTGAACATGATCAAAAGTTTCAGCATCATGAATGAGAACGCCGATGCTTTTCAGTTAGCAGAGACTGTTACCCGAAAGACCGGTTTGGTGCAGGAACTGAAAAAGGATGGTACGCCGGAAGGAATAGCCAGGATCGAAAATATCGAGGAATTACTTAATGGTATTCGCGATTTTGTTGAAGGCCAAAAAGAGCTTGCCGACGCCAGTGGTTCCCTGGCTGAATTCCTTGAAGATGTTGCCCTGGCCACAGATATGGATAAAGACACAGGAGATGATGACCGGGTGGCACTTATGACCATTCACCTTGCTAAAGGACTTGAATTTCCCTATGTATATATTGTTGGGATGGAAGAAGATCTCTTCCCTTCGGCAATGAGCATGAATACACGAAGTGAGCTGGAGGAGGAACGAAGGCTGTTCTATGTAGCCCTTACAAGGGCCGAAAAACAGGCTTATCTAACTTATACCTTATCGCGCTATCGCTGGGGTAAACTCGTGGATGCCGAGCCTAGCCGTTTTATCGAAGAGATAGACGATCAATATCTTGATATGTTAGTACCTCAGGACGATTATAAATATAAACCATTGATAGATACTGATATCTTTGGTGATGAGGTAGATAAAAGTAAACTCAGGAGGACCAAGCCAAAAAATGGTACTCCACCGCCTTCTCATAAGCCTTCGGAAGAACAATTGAGAAAACTTCGAAAACTTAAGCCTGCTTCCAGTGAACCTGAGAAAGCAAAAAATAACATTGAGCTTACTGCAGGAAACGAGGTGGAGCATATGCGTTTTGGAAGGGGAAAAGTTTTGAGTCTTGAAGGTGTTGGACAGGATAGAAAAGCGGAAATCGATTTTGATGAGGGAGGTATCAAGAAACTTTTACTCCGGTTTGCCAAGCTTAAGGTTATCTCATAACACCCGTTAAACTTCTGTTATATGAAGCCGCGAAAAGCGGCTTTATTTTTACCTTGAAAAGAAAAAAGATACGGGAAGGAAGTTACGTAAAATGAAAGTGGGAGAATGGAACGGCAGGCGGAGAAGTCGTTTCCACTCATATCGGAAAAGTTTTTAAGACTATTGATGGAAGTGAGATCACAGGAGATAGTGAAGAAGGGGATAAAGCTTTATTCATTGAGCAGGAGGATGTAAGTAAGGTTTTAAAGCTGGAGAGCAAGATTGAATAAGCAGATTAGTTTCTAAAAGTTCCGGGTTGTTACATTTAAAATTTGTAAATTTTAATGAGTTAAAAAAAGTACTATTATGGCTGCTGAATTATTAAGAATTTATGATGAAAATCCTGCTCCAAAACATATAGCTAAAGTTGTAGATGTCCTCAAAAAAGGAGGACTTATTATTTATCCAACTGATACGATTTATGGTTTAGGTTGTGATATCACCAATGTTTCTGCCCTTGAAAGAATTGCACAGATCAAGAATGTGAAGCTGGAAAAGTCGAACTTTTCCTTTGTCTGCGAAGATCTGAGCAATCTATCAGATTATGTTAAACAAATAGATACGGCCACTTTTAAGATATTAAAACGCTGCCTTCCGGGGCCATATACCTTTATATTGCCGGGAGGAAATAATCTTCCAAATGTATTCAAGAAAAAGAAAACGGTAGGGATACGTGTTCCGGATAATAATATTTGCCGCGCTATCGTAAGTGGCCTTGGTAATCCCATAGTTTCCACTTCGATAAGAGATGATGATGAGGTGCTTGAGTATGGTACAGATCCTGAGCTCATCAGGGAAAAATGGAATAATCTTGTTGATATTGTTATCGATGGTGGCTATGGAGATAATATTCCTTCCACGGTGATAGACCTTACCACAGATACGCCTGAAGTTATAAGAGAGGGAAAAGGAAGTGTGGAAATATTATAGCTAAAAGACCCGGTCCAGATTTTTAATAAAATAAGCATGCACTTCTTCTGGGGTTAATATCCACCCCTTCTTTTTGGCAGATTCTGCCAGTTCAAAACCCAGTTCAGCAGCATTCATTCTCTGGGTTGGTGTACCGTGATGAGTGTCACTTTCCATGAGGCAGTCTCCAACATTATAGGAGAGTTGAAAATACTCTTCTATTCTTTTCCAGTTGTATGAAGCTCCACGTTTGTGGGCAAGAAAATAGGCTGCTGCATAATCTGCTTCCAGTTCTATGAATCTTGAGACTTCCCAGGTTTCATCAAGGTTGTTAATTTCTGTCCAGGTTTTAGCGAACTCATACTGGGCCTGGTGCCACCATTCATGAGAAAGAATTGCTGTAAAAGCGATCTGGCCATCTATTCCGGCAGCCACCAGACTTTCTATTAGTCCGTCGCCAATAACCAGTAAACCATTAGACATCGTAAAAGCATCCATAGCAAAATATGGGTTCTCAGGTAAATTGGGAGACAGGGAATTTCTTTCAAGTAAGATATCGGCTTTGTTATAGGCTTCTGTTCGGTTTCGAACTGTTCTGTCAAAGCTCTCTATCATATCGGCGAGGGTCTCTCGATCATCAAGCGTTGCGGTATGCTGGCCATTTAGGGTCATCTCACGGTTTAGATTCCAAAAATCGGTAAGTTCCCTTATCCTTTTATCGGCTAATTGATTATACTCTCCATTCTCACCATAATAGTTCTTACCCCGGTAATGAGTAACATATTTCCTGTGAAGCTCCCGGTAATACCTTGCCAGGTCATAGTCGAAATAGGGGTCGCGGGAAAAAATTTCGAAGTATCCGAGAAGTACCAGAGCAAATTCAGTAAGCTGGCAGGATGGCATGCTAATATCATCTTCAAAATAGGATGCACCCAGGAAGCATAAGGCAACTTCAGACTTTGAAAATGGATTTGCGGTTTTTAACTGTAGATCAGATTGTATAAGATAAGGCTGAAAAACGGGATCTTTCAGATTAAATTCTTCTTTAGAACATGCCTGAAACATGAATGTGCAAAAAAGCATTCCAATACACCAGGAATAATAATCCTTCTTCATAGCTCAAAAAATTGGTGATCAGACTATATAAATTTACATATAAAATGCTCTTATTTAGATAATTAAAACTTAAAAAATAAAAAAGCCCCTCGCTTTAGCGGGAGGCTTATATTTATTTTAAAGATTTCTCTTTTATTCCTGTCCAGTGGTGGCTTTTTCCATTCCTTCTTCGATCATGCTGTAGAACTGGTCAAGTTTTGGAAGAACTACGATTCTTGTTCTTCTGTTCTTTGCACGTCCTTCAGCAGTTTCGTTAGTGGCCACAGGGATGTAGTAACTTCTACCGGCTGCGGTCATTCTTGATGGCTCAACACCAAAATCTTCCTGAAGAACTCTTACTACAGAAGTAGCACGCTTCACACTAAGATCCCAGTTATCTTCGAACATAGAAGTTTTGATAGGTTTGTTGTCAGTATGACCTTCAACCATAAATTCAATATTTGGCTTGCTCTTAACAACAGTAGCTACTTTTCCAAGTACTTCCTTCGCACGTGGAGTGATGTTGTAACGACCACTGTCGAATAAAAGTTTATCAGAAATAGAAACGTAAACCACACCTTTTTCAACATTGATCTCGATATCCTCGTCGCTCATGTTACCCAAAGCTCCTTTAAGGCTGGTTACAAGTGCAAGAGTTACAGAATCTTTCTTGTTCATAGCTTCCTGCATAGAACGGATAGCAAGATCCTTCTCTTTGATACTCTCTAATGAACGCTCAAGGTTTTCTGCTTCTTTCTTAGAAAGGGTGGCCAGATCTCCTACATTGTTCAATAACGCAGCGTTTGTATTGTTAAGTCTGGTAATTTCCTGATTCATTCTGTCTTTATCTTCAAGGCAGGAGTTCAGTTTTACCGTAGCAGTGTTTAATTGATCCTGAGTTTCTCTTTGCTTTGCCTCGAGTTCATTGTATTTTTTCTGTGAAACACATGAAGATAGCAAAATGGCAGCTGTTGCCGACAAAAGCATGATTTTTTTCATAATTCGTTTCTTATAAATTTAAATTGTTAGAATGCCCAAAAATATCAAAAAAATAGGAAGCCGGAAAGCTATTTTAACATTTCCTTTTTATTTATTTTTAAAGTTGGCTGAATTTATTTTTTCTCAGCACATAATGGGAGTAAACTATTGAGGGAATCATATAATATTTGCTGAAAATGAATTCTTTAGGTCTCTTCTTTCTGATCTTCCTGAAATGCCTGTAGAAACTGGCGTGAGCCTCAAGAATTGCAAAAAAATGATTAAACTTTCCTTCAGAGATGAACTTTATTCCGGCAAGACCATCAAGAAGCATCCTTATAAATAAAATATAATAGACTTTCGGGCTTTTAAGGTTCTTTAGAAGAAGAAAAAGACTGTTCCTGAAGTTAAAAAAGGTTTTTTGGGGATTCATGTTCTGCAAAGTCGCGCCGCCAACATGATAAATACG
>JAWWBH010000105.1:0-9145 GCA_033721075.1 Christiangramia sp. | reverse complement strand
TTCAATAATATCTGGTTCAATCCCCATGCTCATGCTACACATACTGAATGTGTAGGGCATATCAGCAATAATTTTCATAGCGTTCAGCAACATTTAAAGACCTTCTTTTTTAAGGCAAGGCTCATCTCTGTTGATCCTGAAAAAAAGGGAAAAGACCTGGTGATCAACAGAAAAATGATCGAAAAGAAACTGGATAATGTAGATTTTGAGGCTTTAATAATAAGGTGTCTTCCAAATTATATAGGTAAGATCTCTAAATATCATTCAAACTCAAACTGGCCATACCTGGAAGAAGATGCCGCTACCTTAATTCGTGAAAAAGGGATAAAACATCTGCTCACAGATCAGCCATCAGTAGATAAGGAAAAGGATGACGGAAAACTACTGGCACATAAGGCCTTCTGGAATTACCCGAAAGACACCCGCTTTGATGCTACGATAACTGAACTAATCTATGTACCCAATAAGATCGAGGACGGCGATTATTTTTTAAGCCTTCAGCCTGCATCTTTCGAAAACGATGCGGCTCCCTGTAAGCCGGTCTTATATAAAATCATGAAATAATGAACACTGTTCTAAAACTGGAAGAACTGGCCATGCTCCTTTTGGGCACCTGGACCTTCAGTTTACTGGATTACAGCTGGTGGTGGTTTGCCGGTTTGTTTTTTGTTCCCGATATTGGAATGCTGGGGTATATAATGAATAGCAAGATTGGAGCATTTACCTATAATCTTTTGCATCACAAAGGAATCGCGATAGCTATAGGATTACTTGGAGTTTGTACTGGAAATGAAGAATTGCAACTAGCAGGTATCATCCTTTTTGCCCATTCCAGTTTTGATCGTATGCTTGGCTACGGACTTAAATACGAAAAAGGTTTTAAATTTACCCATCTGGGAAAAATAGGAAAATAATATGGAATTACTTTTTATAGGACTTGCCGTTGGTGCCGTGGTAGCTTATTTCATTTTTGCCCGCTTCAATAAGGAGCGCTCAAGAATGAAGACCAGCGAGCAGTCTGTAGTTCTTATGGATAAGATCCGTAGCGTATGCAAATTCATTACGGTAGAAGGTGATTTTTCTGAGATCTATCATTATGAGAATATGAAGGAAAAGTATCTCAGCCTGTTCCTCGGAAAGAAAAAGGCCATTGTACTGGTTAATGCAAAGGCCCATATTGGTTTTGACCTTAGCAAGATCCGTATGGAAAGCGATAATCAGCAGAAAAAGATCATTTTGACCAATTTTCCACAACCCGAATTGCTTACCGTAGAGACCGATTTTAAATATTACGATAAAAGAGAAGGCTGGGCGAATCCTTTTACTACCTCTGATCTTACCGATATCAACCGTGACGCGAAAAGGCATATAGTAGATAAGATCCCTCAAAGCGGCCTTATGGATCAGGCGCGAAAAGAGGCTTTGGATACCATAGTATTAATGGAAAAGATCGTGGAAACCATTGGATGGAAACTGGATTATACGGCTTTGACTATTGAAAACAAGGAAGCTAACCGGATAGAGGAACAAAAAACCTGAGATTCCTCACCCGAATCAACGGGTTCGGAATGACCCTATTCTGTTAAGTCATTTCGAACGCAGTAAGAAATCTTTTATTAAGATAGTCATGAATATAGACACCTTCAGAAATTATTGCCTTAGCAAAAAAGGAGTGACCGAGGACCTTCCATTTGGCCCGGACAATCTCGTGTTTCGGGTAATGAGCAAAATGTTCTCTATAGTCTCCCTGGATGAAGTACCTCTAAGGGCAAATCTGAAATGTGATCCCGAACGCGCCATAGAGCTTCGTGAAGAATATGAAGGTTCAGTTCTGCCAGGTTATCACATGAATAAACAACACTGGAACACCCTTGTACTGGATTCCCGCCTGGACCCAAAACTGGTCTTTGAGCTTATTGATCATTCCTACGAACTGGTGGTAGATAGCCTGACTAAGAAACTGAAGAAAGAACTCGAAGACCTATAATGATAAACCCAACAGAATTTTATACCAGCAGAAGATCAGATTATACAGAGGCTCAGCGAAAACTCTCAAAAAAACTGATCTTTTCCAGCACCCTGAGACTTATAGTGTTCCTGGCAATATGTTTCGCCGTATATCTTTTCTTCGGAAATGCAACTGTCCTTATTCCGGTAGTGATCGTACTTATAGCAGTTTTCATTTTCCTTGTTTCAAGACATACCGATCTTAAGAAAGAAAGGGAAAAAATAAGAGCTCTTATCGAAATGAACGAAAAAGAGCTTCACATCCTGAAAACCGGAGATTTTTCAGGTCTCCCAGATGGAACTGAATTTGACATTGAAGGGCATGAATTCAGCAGGGATATTGACCTTTTTGGAAGGAAATCATTCTTTCAGTATCTCAACCGTACGGCCCTCCAGGAAGGAAAGGCGAGACTCTCAAGGATCCTTTTAGCCAACAGGATTGACAGGATTAAGCGAAAACAGGAGGCGGTAAAAGAACTTGCCGCGAAAGCCGACTGGAGGCAGAATTATACTGCGACGGCCAGACTCGTGAAAACCGAAACCGATTCTCAGGCCATCCTGCACTGGATAAGGAATTATAAAAATTTTGTGCCAAAAAACATGAAATGGTTCCCGGCGGTATTCTCAGTTTTATCGATAGGGGTCTTTCTGGTGTACTATTTCGGGCAGATAGGTTTTTCCCAGGTGCTTCTCTGGTTCCTTATAGGAGTTATGTTCACCGGATTTTATCTCAAAAAAATAAATGAGCTCTCTTCCAGCGTAAGTAAAGTCCAGGACACCTTTCAGCAATACCACCAGTTACTGGCATTCATAGAAAATGAAGAGTTCGAATCTGAACTTATGATCAAACTAAAGGATTCCATAAAATCAGAATCGAAGAAGGCTTCGGTGATACTCCGTGAATTCTCCAAAGCCATAGATGCACTGGATCAGAGGAATAATTTTCTTTTTGGGATTTTCGCCAACGGATTTTTCCTCTGGGACCTAAGACAGTGCTACCGTCTCGAGAAATGGATAGAACACCATCACACCGCCGTGGAACACTGGTTTGAAGCAGTAGAAAGAACTGATGCCTATAACAGTCTTGGAAATTTTGCCTTCAATCATCCACATTATCATTTTCCTGAGATACTTCCGGAAAAGGAAGGAATAAAAGCTAAAAATCTAGGGCATCCCCTCCTGGATCCAAAGAAGCGTGTAAATAATGATTTTGAGATCAAAGGCGAACAGTTCTTTATAATTACCGGAGCGAATATGGCGGGGAAAAGTACCTTTTTGCGAACCGTGGCACTTCAGATCGTCATGTCTAACATAGGTCTTCCGGTTTGCGCGGAAAGTTGCAGTTATTCGCCAATTAAGCTGATAACGAGTATGCGTACCAGTGATTCACTGGGAGATGACGAATCTTACTTCTTTTCAGAATTAAAAAGACTGAAATTCATTGTAGATAATATAGAAAAAGAGAACTATTTTATCATTCTTGACGAGATCCTGAAGGGCACGAACAGTACCGATAAGGCTATAGGGTCAAGGAAATTCGTTCAGCGACTCGTGGGAAGCAGATCTACAGGTATCATCGCTACTCACGATCTTAGTCTTTGCGAGATAAGCGAAGAACTGGAACAGGTTAAGAATTTCTATTTTGATGCCGAGATCGTAAACGATGAACTTCATTTTGACTATCACCTCAAGACTGGCATTTGCAGGAATATGAATGCTTCCTTTTTGCTCAGGAAGATGAAGATCGTGGAGGAGTGAGATTCCTTCGCTTCGCTCGGAATGACCATAGGGTCAATGCGAAGGAGCATTACGACTGAAGCATTCTATAAATAGCTCTTATATTTGCCAGATATGGACTCATTATCCCAGATCGTATTAGGAGCTGCCGTAGGTGAAGTTGTGCTTGGCAAAAAGGCAGGCAACAAAGCCATGCTTTATGGTGCCATTGCCGGGACTATCCCGGACCTGGATACTTTTGTCGGGAATTTTTTCGATACCATTACAGCTATAGAGATGCACCGGGGATTCTCCCATTCCATTGTCTTTTGCGTGATTTTCGCGCCTATTTTTGGATGGATCATTTCAAAGATCGAAAGCAATAAGGAAGCAGGTTGGAAAGACTGGTCGTGGCTCATGTTCTGGGGCCTGTTCACTCACCCTTTACTGGATGCTCACACCACATGGGGAACCCAACTCTTCTGGCCTTTTGATATAAGGCTGGCATACAAGAATATTTTTGTAATAGACCCCTTATACACTATTCCATTCCTGATTTTCCTGATCATGGCAATGCTAAGAAAAAGGACCGATCCCAAACGAAAAAAGTATAACAGGTTAGGAATAATAGTAAGCTGTATTTACTTATTGATCATCACCCCTTCACTGAAATTTTATACCTATAAAAAATTTGAAGAGGCGCTCGAAGATCAGCAGGTAGATTATCAGAGAATGGACACACGGCCCACCCCCCTGAATGCCATCCTATGGTCTGCAAATATTGAAACTGAAGATGAATTCCTTATTGGAGACTATTCGGTATTCGACACCAAACCTATCGAATTTCAGCATATCCCGAAAAATTATGATCTGGCAGGAGAGTGGAGCAACAATGAAAACCTGCACCGGCTTATACAGATAAGTAAGGGCTGGTACACTTTATCTGAAGAGAACGGTGAGCTTTATTTTAACGACCTGCGTTTCGGAAAAATGGATATCACAAAGCCTGAAGCTCCATTTGTATTTAGCTATAAATTATCTGAAGAGCACGGTGAACTGGTAGCCACTGAAACAGAAAAAGAAGTTGAAGATGCCAAAAAGCTTCTTCCCAGACTTTGGAGTCGCATTCTCGGCAATTAATTATCTTTAGGAAAAAATCTTTTCATGCGTTCCCTTATTATTATTTTAAGCCTGGTCCTGTTCTTCATTTCTCCACTTTCGGCCCAAAATGAAGCAAAAGACCTGAAGAAGATCATAAAAATCTTTGAGGATCATAAACCCTTTAAGCGTTCGGAACACCCGTTAGGACTTTATACAAAGGATCATTATAAGAAAGAAGCAGAGTTCGCTGAACGACTTCTTGGACAACTCAATAAACTTGAGCTCTCCGAATTATCGGAGTCGGAACAAATATCGGCCTCCCTTTTAAAATATGATCTGCGGCATAGCATTAAAACTTATGAATATGAGGCCTATTTGAATCCGCTGCTTTCAGACGCAGGCTTTCATTTAAGTTTAAATTACCACATAAGGGATCTTAATTCCTATGATCAGGTAAAATCTTATCTGAATAAACTAAATGCAATTCCGCAGTACGTTGATCAGCATCTTGCTTTACTGCGAGAAGGCCTGGAGAAAGGGATCACCCAGCCACTGGTGATCTTTAAGGGCTATGAGAATACCTATGACAGCCAGATCGTGGATGATTACAAAAAGAGTTATTTCTACAGGCCCTTCGAACAACTTCCACCCACCCTTACCACACAGCAAAAGGATTCGATACAGGAAGCGGCACGGGAAGCTATTAGCAATAATGTTATCCCCGAATTTAAAAGGATCAAAAAATTCTTCGAGACCGAATATTTTCCAAACACCAGGAAATCCCTTGGTGCCTCTGAACTTCCAAATGGAGAAGAATATTATGATTATCTGCTGGAGTATTATACCACTCTGGATATGAGTGCAGATGAGATCCATCAGCTGGGACTCTCGGAAGTGGAAAGGATCAACGCTGAAATGAAAGAGGTGATGACCCAAACGGGCTTTGAAGGTAGTTTTGCTGAATTCTTTGAGTTTCTAAGGACCGATAAACAGTTTTATGCAGAGACTCCAGAGGAGTTACTCATGTTCGCAAGGGATATTGCAAAACGCATTGACGCCAGGCTGCCCGCTTTCTTCACCAAACTTCCACGAAAGCCATACGGAGTGGCTGAAGTCCCTGCGGCGATCGCACCAAAATATACCACCGGCAGGTACATTGGGGCGTCGAATGACACAGATCCTGGTTACTATTGGGTAAACACCTACGACCTACCCAGCAGACCTTTATATGTACTTCCATCCCTTACAGCACACGAGGCAGTTCCGGGTCACCATCTTCAGATCGCACTGAATAACGAATTAGGAGACAGTATCCCGGAATTCAGAAGGAACTTTTATATCTCAGCCTTTGGAGAAGGATGGGGATTATATTCTGAATTTCTGGCCGATGAAATGGGTATTTACAGGAACCCGTATGAAGTCTTCGGAAAACTCACCTACGAACAATGGCGCGCATGCCGACTGGTTGTTGATACGGGTATTCATTCACAAGGCTGGACCCGGGAAAGGGCTGTCGATTTTATGAAAAGGAACACCGCACTTTCAATCCACGAGATCAATACAGAGGTGGACCGTTATATTTCGTGGCCGGGACAGGCGGTTTCCTATAAGATAGGGGAACTAAAGATCAGGGAGCTGAGAAAAAAGGCGGAAGCCGCTTTAGGCCCAAATTTCGATATCAGAAAATTTCACGAGGTCATTCTCGAAGAGGGAGTGGTCACTTTACCCATCCTGGAAAAGCGGGTAATGGCTTATATCAGAAATGAAAGTTAGGACTGCACCCGGCCTTCCAGAATAATAACATATTTACAGAAAAGAGGGTAAAGCTTTAGCTATCTTTGCAGCCTCATCCGGAAAAAATGACAATAGAAGAAAGCTTAAGGCAAAGAAGCGACTCCACCTGTGAGCTCTGCAGCAATTCAGATAATCTCAATATTTTTGAAGTTCCTGAATCTCCCTCAGAAGGTCTGGAAAGCAATATTCTAATTTGTGATACCTGCAGGGAACAATTAGGAGATCCTGAAAAAGTGGATGTCAATCACTGGCGATGTTTAAACGACAGTATGTGGAGCCCGGTCCCGGCGGTTCAGGTAATGGCATGGAGAATGCTTACCAGTTTAAAGGCTGAAGGCTGGCCACAGGATCTTCTTGACATGATGTATATGGAAGAAGATGTAAAAGAATGGGCCAAAGCAGGAATCAAGGACGAACCAAACGAAAACAGCCCCGTTCATAAAGACAGCAATGGAGCAGTGATCGAAGCCGGTGATACGGTCGTGCTCATCAAGGACCTTAATGTAAAAGGATCAAGCCTCACCGCAAAGCGTGGTACGGCTGTTAGAAGGGTTTCGTTGGTTCATGATAATCCTGAACAAATTGAAGGTAAAGTTGAGGGGCAGCAGATCGTGATACTTACCAAATTTGTCAAAAAAGTATGAGTTCTCAATTGAGAATTGATATTCTATTGTGAGATTCCTTCACTTCGTTCGGAATGACTAACAAAATGATTTTCATGTAGAATCCCGTCAAACTGTTCCGATAGCTATCGGAATCGTTTCAGCTTTTACATCTTATGATCCTGAAATGAAAGATTCGACGAGTCCAAATAAATTCAGCGTGACGTGCCTCATTTTAAGGTCATTTCGAAAGAGAAAAGCGACTGGGGAATCTCTAGGAGCTTATTATTTAGGAATAGATTTCTCCCTTTGGTCGAAATGACCGAAAATCCTAAACATAATTCAGGACGGGGCAGGCTGAAAAAATAAAGCGCGGCCATTGGCCGCGCTTTTTATAATTAGCAAAACAGGAATTACTGAACCTCGGCAGGTTCTGCCTCTTGTTTATTTTCTGCTTGTTTGGTTAAATAGCCGTATTCTTTAGCATAATCCATCATCTGCTCTTCAAAAGATTCCGGCTGGGTTACTTTTATAGCCGTGATCTCGCCATTCTCATCCGTCTCAGGAACAAGTACCGGATTCACGAATCCGCTGTAAGGAGCCGATTTAAAGGCTTCATTTCTCTTAAGCACCTCTTTATGAAGTTCCTGATCTACTTTCACCCCGTAATTTTCTACAAGATTCTTAGCCGCTTCATAATCTCCTTCAGATTTGATCCTTTGAGTCTCTCTTAAAAGCTGACCAAAAAGTTCTCTCAGCTTTTGGTAATCCTTTATATCATAATAGGTTTTACCATCTTTCTGAACTTTTTCGATCACTCCTTCTTTCTTACCTTTTTCAAAAACCCAGGCACTCACCCACTGGCGATTTCTCATATGCGATTCCTCGATATCAGCTCCCTGCTCAATTCTCACCAACTGGGTCATCAATCCGTTTCGGATATAATCGTTATAAGCTGCTTTTCCCAGCTTTTCAACATCATCAGTAAGTCCAAGCTCTTCAAGCTTAGGATCCATCAGATAATAAAGTCCCACAAGATCGGCACGGCCTTCTTCCAGGGTTGAAGCATAGCTCTTAAGGGTTTCCTTGGTAGTTCCCACACCGGGGTTCAACTGGCCAGAAGCGTGGCCCACAACTTCATGAAGTGCGGTATGTAATTTATCGGCTTGTTTACCGTAGTCTTCAGACAGAGCTATCTCTTCCTCATCATGGGCAAATTCTTTCAGTTTTTCTGATCCACCGGCATTTTCATATGCATTGATAATATTCCCAAGAGAAACAGATTTACTACCGTGAGCTTTTCTTATCCAGCTTGAATTAGGAAGGTTCACCCCTATTGGAGTGCTTGGAGAAGCGTCGCCGGCCTCACCTGCCACGATCACAGTCTTATAGGTTACTCCAACAACAGAATCCTTTTTGTGCTCATCCATGATAGGTGAGTTATCTTCGAACCACTGGACATTCTTCTCAACGACGCTCATCTTTTCTGACATGTCAAAATCCTTGATCTGAACTATGGTTTCATAAGACCCGGTATATCCCATAGGGTCATTATACACCTCAATAAAGCTGTTGATATAGTCAATGTTCCCTTCGGTAGCTTCTACCCAGGCCACATTATAATCATCCCAGGTTTGAAGGTCACCTGTCCTGTAATATTCTATAAGAAGTCCCAGGGCGTTCGCCTGTTTTTCGTTTTCTGCAACAGTTCTGGCTTTTTCAAGCCAGAAGATGATCTTATCTATTGCATCTCCATACAGGCCACCGCTTTTATATACTTTTTCAACTAATTCACCATTCTCCTTCACCAGTTTGGTATTAATTCCAAAGGCAAGAGGCTTCTCGGGATCTGGAGATTTTTTGGCTTCGTAGAATTTTATTACTTCTTCAGCGGTTATTCCTTCCCCGTAAAAATTTACAGCTGA
>JAWWBH010000104.1:0-9362 GCA_033721075.1 Christiangramia sp. | reverse complement strand
TGCAGTTGATCCTATTATTGGGGAACCATATACGATCCATGTTTGTCCAGTTATCCAACCCATATCAGCATACCAAAATAATATGTCAGATGGTTTAAGATCAATCAAGTATGAAGATTGATGTGCTGCAAAAATGGAGAATCCCCCATGGGTTTGTATAGTGCCCTTGGGCTTTCCGGTAGTTCCTGAAGTATAAAGAATAAATAGAGGATCCTCTGAATCCATAATTTCCGGAGAGCATTCATCTGAAGCCTCTTCCATTAAAGGTTCAAGCCATTTATCCCGTCCTTCCTTCATATTGATCTCAGCTCCCGTCCTTTTGGCGACAAGAACCGTTTTAACATCGGGACATTCCTCAAGTGCCCTGTCTACGATTCCCTTTAGATCCAGAGTTTTTGCCCCTCTAAAAGATCCATCTGAAGTTATAAGCATCTTGCAATCGGCATCCAGCGTTCTTGTGGCTAATGCAGAAGAGGAGAATCCTGCGAATACCACAGAGTGGATAGCTCCTATCCTTGCGCAGGCAAGAACCGCATAGGCAAGTTCGGGTATCATAGGCAGATAGATACACACCCTGTCACCTTTTTGTATACCATTATCCTTTAAAACATTGGCAAACTTGTTAACCTTCTTATGTAACTCGTTATAGGTTAAATGCAATGCTTTATCTCCCGGTTCATTGGGTTCCCAGATAATGGCAGTTTTATCTCCATTGGTAAGTAAATGCCTGTCTATACAGTTTTCGGTAATATTGAGTTTCGCATTTTCGAACCATTTCACTTCAGGTTTCGAAAAATCCCATCTGAGTACATTATCCCATTTTTTTCTCCAAACAAAATGCTCCTCGGCTACTTCCTGCCAGAAATTTTCCGGCTCCCTTACAGATTTCCTATATACCTGGAAATATTCTTCAAGATTTTTAATGTGATAATTACTCATAATTTATATTAGATTGAGGTGGTTAAACTGGTTAATACTCTAATTCTTTACAATGTATAAAATTGTTTGATATCTGCTTTTCAAATTTTATCTTCTCTTAATTTTTTATTTAAGAAGATTCTAAATATATAAAATTTCACAGAAGTCAATTAAATGAAAAAGCCGGAATGATAATCACCCCGGCTTTCAATTTATAATACTTTATTATTTCAGATAATGCACCACATTGGTTTCTATACGTGCTTCAATATTTGAAACATCGGCCTTTACAAACTTCTCTCCTGTGATATTCTCGTAAAGCTCAATATATCTCTCTGAAACCGATTCGATATACTCCTCGCTCATTTCTGGCAACTGCTGCCCTTCTTTTCCCTGGAATCCATTTGAAATTAGCCATTGTCTAACAAATTCCTTTGAAAGCTGTTTCTGGGCCTCGCCTTTTTCCTGCCTCTCTTCATAGCCTTTTTTATAAAAATACCTCGAAGAATCGGGAGTATGGATCTCATCGATCAAAACTATCTGTCCATCTGATGTTTTTCCAAATTCATATTTGGTATCAACAAGAATAAGATCCTGCTTAGCGGCAATTTCGGTCCCTCTCTCAAAAAGTTTCCGGGTGTAGGCCTCAAGTTTCACATAATCCTTTTCAGATACAATTCCTCTTTTGATAATCTCCTCCCGGGAAATATCTTCATCATGATCACCCTGTTCAGCCTTGGTAGCGGGGGTTATAATAGGCTCAGGGAACCTGTCATTCTCTTTCATTCCTTCAGGCATGTTCACACCGCATATTTCCCTTTTCCCTGCATTATATTCCCTGGCCGCATGTCCTGAAAGGTATCCGCGTATCACCATCTCTACTTTAAAAGGTTCACATTTGTAACCTACTGCCACATTGGGATCGGGAGTCGCTTCCAGCCAGTTTGGTACTATATCGCTGGTCTTTTCCATCATTTTAGTGGCAATCTGATTCAGGATCTGTCCCTTATAAGGTATTCCTTTTGGCATTACCACATCAAATGCTGATAGCCTGTCTGTAGCTATCATTACCAGCTTATCATTTTCAAGCGTGTAGACATCCCGTACCTTACCTTTATAAACCGATTTCTGGCCGGGAAAATTGAAATCTGTTCTAATAATTGTATTACTCATAAAGAGTGAAAACTTTAATTTTTGTTATTCGTTATGTTCAATCGTTTTATATGCCGCGATGATCTTCTTAACCAGTCGGTGACGAATCACATCCTTGTCGTCCAGGTAAACCATACCTACACCTTTTACATCCTTTAAAATAAGAAGAGCTTCCTTTAATCCTGAGATCACCCTCCTGGGAAGGTCAATCTGTCCCGGATCACCCGTAATTATAAATTTCGCATTCTTCCCCATACGGGTAAGGAACATCTTCATCTGGGCATGTGTGGTATTTTGAGCTTCATCTAAAATCACAAAGGCATTATCAAGTGTCCTACCACGCATAAAAGCCAGTGGCGCGATCTGGATCACCCCTTTTTCAATGAAGATCTCGAGTTTTTCGTGTGGGATCATATCGCGTAATGCATCATATAAAGGCTGCATGTATGGATCCAGTTTTTCCTTAAGGTCGCCGGGTAAGAATCCAAGGTTCTCTCCTGCTTCTACCGCTGGCCTGGTAAGAATGATGCGTTTTACCTGCTTATCTTTTAAGGCTTTAACCGCCAGAGCCACACCTGTATAGGTTTTTCCTGTTCCGGCAGGCCCAATGGCAAATACAAGATCGTTCTTTTTAGAGAGCTCTACCAGTTTTCGCTGATTAGCGGTCTGAGCCTTGACTACCTTTCCACTAACCCCATGAACAATGGTCTCCCCGCTTTCCTTTGAAGTCTCGTAATCTTCTTCGCTCTCGCTGGTAAGAACCCGCTCTATGGTATTCTCATCCAGTTTGTTATACTTTCCAAAATGATCCATTAGCATAGTGAAACGCCGGTCAAACTCTTCCAGCATCTCTTCGTCACCAAAGACGCGTATCTTACTGCCGCGAGCAACAATTTTCAGTTTGGGGAAATACTTTTTTAAAAGTTCAATGTGTTCATTTTGTTGCCCGAAAAATTCACGTGGGCTAATCTCTGAGAGTTCAATAAGAAGTTCGTTCAAAAGCTATATTTTTTTGGGTGAAGCATTACAGGTTTTTTTCAGGAAATTTTAATTTGTCCTTCGTTTTCAATATCCTAATTTTGGATCAGATTTCTGGTATTTTTTACCTTTTAAGCTGAGCGAATCACTAAAAATAAAATTATATTCGCCTTCTATACAAACTTAAGGAAAATAACCAGTCTCAGATTAAAAAAATATTAACAATCGCCTATGGCAATCATTACTTTAACAACCGATTTCGGGGAAAAGGATTATTTCGCTGGTGCGGTTAAAGGGGCTATCTATAGCGAACTTAGTGATGTACGGATTGTTGATATTTCCCATTCGGTCTCTCCATTTCATATTAGTGAGGCGGCCTATATTATTAAAAACGCCTATAAAAGTTTTCCTAAAGGTAGTGTTCATATTATAGGAATTGATTCTGAACTCACACCGGAGAACAAACACCTGGCCGTGAAACTGGATGAGCATTATTTTATCTGCGCAAACAATGGTATACTCTCCCTGCTAGCCTCTGAAATAAAGCCTGAAAAGGTCGTGGAAATCAACATCCATGATAAGATACAAACCAATTTCCCCGTCCTTGATGTTTTTGTGAAAGTGGCCTGTCACCTGGCCCGAGGGGGGACCCTTGAAGTAATAGGTAAAAGCGTTAGTGAAATCAAATATCTTAAGCAGTTTGAGCCTATCATCAATTCTGAAAAAAATCAGATCCTGGGACATGTGATCTACATCGATAACTACGGGAACGTGATCACGAACATTTCCCGAAAGTTGTTTGAAAATGTTGGTAAAGGAAGGGATTTTACCATCAGGGCCCGAAGGGTGAATTTTTCTGAGGTCCATGAGACCTACAGCCATGCTATCAATTTTAGCGTAGAGAAAGAAAAAAGGAAAGAAGAAGATGGTAAAAAGCTGGCGGTATTCAATTCAGCCGGATATATCGAACTTGCCATTTATAAAAGTAATCCGAGTACCGTAGGTAGCGCCTCAAGCCTTTTTGGGTTAGAGTACCTGGATTCTGTCACCATAAATTTTGAATAGATGTTCGTACGGATAGTGAAAATGGGATTCCAGGAAGATAAGATCGATGAGTTCCTTGCAAACTTTGAAGAAAATAAAACAAAAATAAGGGGTTTTGAAGGCTGTCATTTTTTAGAGCTTTACCGGGATAAGGACAATACAAACCGGTTTTTCACGTATAGTTACTGGAAAGATGAGGAATCCCTGGAAAATTACAGGCATTCTGAGCTCTTTAAAAATGTTTGGGCCCAAACCAAGATCCTGTTCAATGAAAAGCCCGAAGCCTGGAGTGTGGATAAAGTGGTTAGTATTGAGTAGTGAGTAGAGAGTTAGGTCACTTTGAGCGCAATCGAAAAGGGAAAAGTGGAGAGTGGAGAGTGGAGAGTGGAGAATGGAGAGTGGAGAATGGAGAGTGGAAAGTGGAAAGTGAGATAACAGATTTCTCCCGTTGGTCGAAATGACTCACAAACACAACCCTTACAACAGACAACAGACAACTGATAATTGATAATTGATAATTGAAGGTATGCTCGCGATACTGAATAAAGAAATACAATCCTTTTTTTCCTCTCTTACGGGATACCTGGTGATTGGACTTTTTCTGGTTGCCTGCGGACTTTTCCTTTTTGTTTTCAAAGGAAGTTATAATATTCTGGACAGTGGTTTCGCTGATCTTAAGGCGTTCTTCGATCTTGCGCCATGGATTTTTATATTCCTTATTCCCGCGATTAGTATGAAGACCTTTGCAGATGAAAAGCGAATGGGCACTCTGGAAATCCTGCTTACTAAACCCATCAGCTTAAAGAAACTGATTGTTGGGAAGTACCTTGGAGTATTTCTTCTTGTAATTTTGGCTATCGTCCCTACACTTTTATATGTACTAACAATAAGTGAACTGGGGAGACCCGAAGGAAATTTTGATATAGGCGCGACACTGGGATCCTACCTTGGATTGCTTTTTCTGGGAGGTTGCTACGCTTCCATTGGAATATTTGCATCCAGCCTGTCCTCCAACCAGATCATCTCCTTTTTGTCAGGGGTTTTCCTTTGCTTCATCTGCTATTTCGCATTCGAAGGATTGAGTGAAACGGGGATATTCGGAGTTTCCAGTTATTTTCTGGAATCTTTCGGAATTAGTTTCCATTATCAAAGTATTAGCCGGGGCGTAATAGACACCAGGGATATCATCTATTTTCTCAGTTTGATATTTCTGTTCCTGAAGTTAACTGAGATCAATCTTTCAGCAACAAAAAACCGGAGATAGTGAGGCAGTCGAATAAAATAAGATCTTTACTTATTCTAATTGCTATTCTGATCGCGGTGAATTTTGTGGCTTCAGAATTTTTCCTGCGTTTCGACCTTACCCAGGATAAACGTTACAGCCTCTCCCCTGCAGCCAGGGAAATTGTTTCAGATGTAGACCAGCCCATTGTATTTGATGTTTTTCTTGAGGGAAGTTTCCCTTCAGAATTCAGAAGACTACGAAATGAAACAAGACAGATGCTGGAAGAATTTTCTGCATATAACAGGAATATCAAGTTCAATTTTATCGATCCCCTTGCCGAAGGTGATGATGCCAATGCTATTGCCGAGGAGTTCTATAAATTAGGAATGGAACCTGCCCGGTTGAATGTTCAGGAAAATGGAAAAATGAGCGAGAGTATCATCTTCCCCTGGGCGATCGCCAATTATGGAAAGAAAACGGTCAAGATCCCCCTTTTAAAGAACCAGATAGGTGCTACCGATGAACAACGCGTTACCGCATCTGTCCAGCAGCTTGAATACGCCCTTGCAAACGGGTTGAGCAAACTCATCTATCCCAGGGAGAAGAAGATTGCTGTAATGAGGGGAAATGGCGAATTACCAGATGCAAGGATTGCCGATTTTATCAAGACCATCCAGGAATACTACTTCATGGCTCCTTTTACCCTGGACTCCGTGGCCTCAAGTCCCCAGAAAACCCTCACAGACCTTAAGGAATATGATCTTGTTATCGATCCAAAACCAACCCAGGCTTTCACTGAAAATGAGAAATATGTACTGGACCAGTATCTTATGAATGGAGGGAAAATGCTCTGGCTGGCCGAAGTCACCAATATGGAAACCGACAGCCTTTTCAACCAAAGGGGTTCGGCCATTGCTATTCCGCGTGATCTTAACCTGGGAGATTATTTCTTTTCTTATGGAATTAGGATCAATCCATCCATTGTAAACGATATCTACTCGGCTCCCATCATTCTGGCGAGCGGTTCAGGGAATAATACAAGGTTCAATCCATTTCCCTGGTTCTACAGTCCGCTTACAAGTTCTCCAAATGATCACCCTGCAATTAATAACATCGAAGCTGTAAAATTTGAATATGCCAATCCTATAGATACCCTGGCGAACAATGTTCAGAAAACCGTTCTACTTAGCAGTTCACCCCGCACAAAACTTGAGGGAGTGCCTGTGGAGATCAATCTGAATATGGTGAATGAGAAACCAGATCTAAGCACTTACAATGCTGGTGAGCAACCTTTAGCCGTACTACTTGAAGGCAGGTTTAAATCGGTCTACAAGAATCGTGTAAAACCATTTGAGTTAGAAAATCACCTGGATGAGAGTGAACCCACAAAAATGCTGGTGATCTCAGATGGAGATGTGATAAAGAACGACCTTCAGGGAGGCCAGCCACTGGAACTCGGATTCCAAAGATATACCGGTAACACCTACGGGAATAAGGAATTTCTTCTTAACTCGGTAAATTACCTACTGGATGATACAGGCCTTATCGATATTCGCTCCAAGGACATTAGTCTTACCTTTCTAGATAAGGAAAAAGTAGCAACCCAGAGAGAAAAATGGCAACTCATCAATCTTGCGGGTCCACTGCTGGTTTTATTGATTTTCGGAATTGCTTTCAGATACTACCGAAAACATAAATATGTAAGATAAAGGCTAATTAAAGCCTGCTCATCCCATCAACAGATACATATTAACAATTTCAATCATCCTTTATTTTTTAACAGCCTGATTATAAAGTGATTAAATCTTTTTTATTCTATAAGTCTGTTAATAAAAACTCCTGTAACAGCCGGTAATTTTTGACTTATTAAAATATATTTGTAATTGATTCAAAATAAATCAACAAAAGCCGATGAAATTTATTGTATCCAGCAATTATCTGCTGAAACAGCTACAAATACTTGGAGGGGTAATAAACAGTTCAAACACCTTACCTATTTTAGACAATTTTCTATTTGACCTTAAGAACGATGAACTAACGGTATCAGCTTCAGATCTTGAAACTACCATGTCTGCAAAGCTCAAGGTGGAGTCAGATTCTGAAGGAAAGATCGCCGTACCCGCCAAATTGTTACTAGATACCTTAAAAACATTCCCAGAGCAACCACTTACATTTGTGGTTGAGGATAATAACACTATAGAATTGAGTTCCAATCACGGTAAATATGCCCTGGCTTATGCCGATGGTGAGGAATTCCCGAACCCAGTGGAACTTGAAGACCCAAGTAGCACTGTAGTAGAGGCTGATGTTCTGGCAAATGCGATCGCCAAGACCATCTTCGCTTCAGGAAATGATGATCTAAGGCCGGTGATGAGTGGTGTTTTCTTCCAGTTCAAGGAAGATGGTCTCACTTTCGTAGCTACTGATGCTCATAAACTTGTAAAATATTCAAGAGAGGACATTTCCGCAAATCAGGCAGCGGAATTCATTATGCCTAAGAAGCCTTTGAACCTTCTTAAGGGTATCCTGGCCGGAAGCGAATCTGAAGTGAAAATCGAGTACAACGATTCAAATGCTAAATTCACCTTTGACGACACAGAACTTATCTGTAGACTTATCGATGGAAAGTACCCTAACTATGAAGCGGTGATCCCTAAGGAAAACCCGAATAAACTAACTATAGAAAGGAACCAGTTCCTTAGCTCGGTAAGAAGGGTTTCTATCTTCTCGAATAAAACGACACACCAGGTAAGACTTAAGATCGCTGGAGCTGAGCTGAATATTTCAGCTGAAGATGTGGATTACAGCAACAAGGCCGAAGAGCGTTTAACCTGTTCATACCAGGGAGATGATATGCAGATAGGTTTCAATTCAAGATTCCTTATCGAAATGCTTGGAAATCTGACTTCAGATGATGTAATGCTGGAAATGAGCCTGCCTAACAGGGCCGGAATTCTTACGCCGGTTGACGGACTTGACCAGGGTGAAAAGATCACAATGCTTGTGATGCCTGTAATGCTTAATAATTAGTAAGCAGTATGCAGTAAGACTAGGATTTATCTAATAATACAAAAAGCCCGGTCATTATTTTGAACGGGCTTTTTACAACTAACTAATTAAATAAAAACCAACTACTAAAATTGTTATTTCAAAAATTCTATTGTTAAAGGATAGTAAGGCATTTCTCCATTGCTCACCTTGATCGCATTCATAATAGGCAGGATCAATGCTATGAGTCCAATAATGATCAGCATTAATATCCCGAGGCCGAAAAGAATGATAAGCGGGATGCTTATTATGGAATAAATAAAGATGCTTATCTGAAAGTTCAGGATCATTTTTCCATGCATATCCATCCCTGCCACTTTATCTTTTTGGGTTAGCCATAGCACAAGCGGAACTATAAATCCCCCTATTCCCGTTACCAGGTCAAGCAACTGGCTAAGGTGAGTCATGACCAACATTTGGTTGTCTTCTCTCATTGTTTTAGTATTCAGTAATTAGTATTGAGTTTGGCGTCCTTCCAAATCCCGGACCGATATTTTCAGAAAGGTCTAGTCGGCTTTGCAAGGTACTTATATGACGAGAGGAAGTGGGATTTGTTACAAAATCCAATTTTCTGCTTTTGGGTTTCTTCAGACTCCAGGTTCCAGGTTCCAGATTCCATTCTCCACTTTTCACTTTTCACTTCTCACTCTATCACTTAACTTTGCCACATGAAATTGAATGATACCATTGTCGCGTTAGCAACCCCGTCAGGAGCCGGTGCCATTGCAGTAATAAGGGTTTCGGGGCCCGATGCATTAAATATTGTAGCACCTCTTTTTAAGGCAAAAAGCAAAAAGAACCTGAAGGAGCAGCCTTCACATACGCTGCATCTTGGTAATATCGTTGACGGCGATCGCACGTTAGACGAAGTGCTGGTATCTATTTTCAAAGGAACAAGATCTTATACCGGGGAAGAAACGGTGGAGATATCCTGCCATGGAAGCCCCTATATCCAGCAGGAGATCATTCAGCTATTGATACGGAAAGGATGCCGGGC
>JAWWBH010000103.1:0-9372 GCA_033721075.1 Christiangramia sp. | reverse complement strand
TACCATAGGTTAAGGTCCCGTCTGGATTAAATTGTTTCCACATAGACGCCTGAACAAATCCTGCGACATACATTGGCAACGCATAAATAATAATCCCAAGGGTCCCTATCCAGAAGTGGGTATTAGCAAGTTTAACTGACCAAAGTTTAGTTTTAAAAAGTCTTGGTACCAGCCAGTAGACCATTCCAAAGGTCAGGAATCCATTCCACGCCAGCGCACCAACGTGCACGTGAGCAATAATCCAGTCACTAAAATGCGCAATGGCATTTACATTCTTCAAAGAAAGCATAGGCCCCTCAAAAGTTGCCATCCCGTAACCGGTGATTGCCACTACCATGAATTTAAGCACAGGGTCAACCCTCACTTTATCCCAGGCTCCGCGCAGGGTTAAAAGTCCGTTGATCATTCCACCCCATGACGGGAAAAGAAGCATTACAGAAAAAGCTACTCCAAGATTTTGAGCCCAGTCTGGTAAAGCCGTATATAACAAGTGGTGCGGTCCTGCCCAGATATAGATGAAAATGAGTGACCAGAAATGAATGATTGAAAGCCTGTATGAATATACAGGACGGTTTGCCGCTTTCGGAACAAAGTAATACATAAGTCCCAGGAAAGGCGTGGTCAAAAAGAATGCAACCGCATTATGCCCGTACCACCACTGTACAAGCGCATCCTGCACCCCGGAATAAATGGAATAACTCTTAAGAGCGCTTACTGGAATTTCAATATTATTAAAAATATGAAGTACCGCAACGGTTACGAATGTAGCCAGGTAAAACCAGATGGCCACATAAAGATGTCGCTGCCTTCTTTTGATCATAGTCCCGATAAGGTTGGCTCCAAAGGCGACCCAGATAATCGCGATGTCAATATCAAATGTCCATTCCAGCTAAGCATACTCCTTTGAAGAGGTAAAACCCAGTGGCAGGGTGATCGCCGCACCAACAATAATAAGCTGCCACCCCCAGAAGTTGATGTTACTAAGCGCATCGCTCCACATTCTGGCCTTGAGCAAACGCTGGGTGGAGTAATAAACTCCTGCGAAAATAGCATTCCCCACAAATGCGAAGATCACTGCATTGGTATGCAGCGGCCTTAATCTACCAAAGCTAAGCCAGGAGATACCATCGGTAATATTCGGGAAAATGAACATAAAGGCGAGCAGCAATCCCACGCTCATGCCGATAATGCCCCAAAACATGGTGGCAATAATAAATTTCTTTACGATCTTATTATCGTAATAAAATTGCTGTACTTCCATAATTAATTTGATTTCTCTTTATTGACAGGTTGATTTTTTTCAGGATCATTTTTGATGAGTTCATCATCGAAGAGCATCCTAACGGAAGGTGTGTATACATCATCATACTGTCCCTCTCTAACAGAGACTATGAAAGCGATGAAAAAAATAAGGGCCACAACCACGCTGATTGCCAGCAACATATAGATGATGCTCATGATTTTTGAATATGGGTGTAAAAATATCCTGAGAGAGGTGGCTAAAAAATGACAATCGTCAGCTTTGCCATTTTCTTTTAGTTCTTTAGTCTTTTTCCCAGGATCTGCGTGGCCAGGGTAGTGAACCCAACGATGCTTATGGAACTAAGAGGCATTAGGATCGCGGCCACTACAGGCATAAGATTACCGGAAACCGCGAAACTAAGACCCACCAGATTATAACAGAGAGAAAGAATAAAACTCCATTTTATCACTGAAATAGCCTTTGATGACAATCCAAAAAAGTCGTGGATCCTTCCAAATTTCCTTGCGTCCAGGATACCATCACAGGCAGGAGAAAAGACGTTAATATCTTCTGAGATCACAATGCCTACATCACTCTGAGCCAGAGCACCGGCATCATTGAGACCATCCCCTACCATCATCACTCTTTTATTCTGATTTTGCAGATCTTTTATGAACTGTAGCTTATCCCCCGGTTTCTGATTGAAGAACATTCTGGTTCCATGGGGAAGGATCTGCTCCAGCTTTTCCCTTTCGCCATCATTGTCTCCCGAAAGTATGATTAGTTCTTTCTCTCTGGCCAGATTGGTGAACAAACCTGACAGATCTTCCCTGTATGAGTTATGAAAACTGAAACAGCCCTTATACTGGTCATTTGAACTTATATGAACTGACGTCCTTTCAGGTTCTCCCGGCTGTGTTAAACCAGAAGCCTCCATAAGCTTTTCCTTAACAAAAGCTGCCGATCCTATTTTTAAAGACAGGTCTTTAGAAGAGGTTTCAAGTCCCAGCCCTACATATTCATTAAAAATTTCAGGAGCAGAGATATTGTTCTTGTGAAGCACCTTATATAAAGCGCGGCTTAATGGATGGTTAGAAGCTCTTAAACTCCCGGTTAACAGGTCTTTTTCCTCTTCCGTAAGTTCTATACCTTCATATTTTACATTATCACGTTTATTTGTGGTAATCGTTCCAGTTTTATCAAATACCACGGTATCGATCTTAGCGGTTTGTTCAATAACAGTTGTGTCTTTGAGATAAAAATGATTCTTACCAAAAATTCTTAACAGGTTACCCAAAGTAAAAGGAGCAGCCAAAGCTATCGCGCATGGACAGGCAATAATGAGAACCGCGGTAAAGACATTCCATGCTTTGCCTGGTTCATAAAACATCCAGAAGATTGCTGAAATAAAGGCTATGCCTAAAACTCCATAAGTGAATCTCTTGCTTATCTGGTTGGTGAGAGTTTGAAAGGCACTGCTTTTATCCTTACTAAAGACCTCGTCGCTCCACAGTTCAGTAAGGTAGCTTTGCTGTACAGGCTTTAAGGCTTCTACTTCAATTATACTCCCCTGCTGTCTTCCTCCGGCATATAAACGGTCACCACTCTGCCTCTCTACAGGTTCAGCCTCCCCGGTTACAAAACTGTAATCGATCTTTGCATCCCCTTTGATAAGAATTGCATCCATGGGAATAAGCTCCTCATTCCTGATGATCACTCTGTCTCCTTTCTGAATTTTATAAACCGGAACCTGCTCTTCCTTTTGCTGACTGCCTTCCGAAAATATCCGGGTAACCGCAATTGGGAAATATGATTTATAATCCCGTTCAAAAGAAAGAAATGAATAGGTCTTTTGCTGAAAGAATTTCCCTAATAACAGAAAGAATACAAGTCCACTGAGACTATCAAAAAAACCTGTCCCGGTATCCATAATAATTTCAGCGGTACTTCTTAGAAACAGTACTGCTATCCCCAGAGCAATAGGCACATCTATATTCAGAATTCCGGATCTAAGACCTTTAAAAGCCGATACGAAATAATCCTTCCCCGAATAGAAAACCACCGGTAGTGAGAAGCTGAACATCAGCCACCTGAAAATATATTTGAACTGGTCAAGCCAGAATTCTTTGATCTCAAAATATTCAGGAAATGAAAGGAACATGATATTTCCAAAGGCAAATCCGGCTACACCTAATTTATAAATAAGACTTCTGTCTATTCCCTTTTTTTCGCCTTCAAAATTCTCCAGGGAAATATTGGGTTCATAACCTATCCTGGCCAGGAGAAGAACCAGTTCTTTAAGGTTTAAATCTTCTGAGGAAAAACTTATTCGTAGTTTCTTTTTAGGAAAATCCACCTGGGAACTTTTAACGGCTCTATGCAGTTTCTTTAGATTCTCCAGGATCCAGATGCATGAACTACAATGAATGGCAGGAATGGTAAAAGATACAATCTGGCTATCACCATGATCAAACTCCAGAAGTTTTTCAATAATTTCATGGTTTTCGAGAAAATCATATTTTCCTTCCCTGATCCTGGGAGAGATTCCCGGAGCATTTTCAAGGTCATAATAATAAGAGAGATCGTTAGAATTAAGGATCTCGAATACCGTTTTACAACCGGTACAGCAAAAATATTTTTCAGAATAATGTATTGGTTCGTCCACGCATTCTTCCCCGCAATGAAAGCAATTTACCTTGTCCATCTCAAAGCTTATTTACATTCATGAATCACCAGTATGGGCAGGGAATTACTAAGGTTAGACAACAAACCGTAACGGGCATGAAGAAAATGATCACAGACGCTCAGGTTCTTACCAATAATAACGATCATATCAAACCTACCCTGGATCTCTTTAAGCAAATCCTCACTAAAGATCTGGGATTCGTCCATTTTCACATACCGAGTCTTTGCCTTACCATTTACCTTGGCGAGTTTTGGCCAGGCGAATTCATTAGTCGTGCTTTCATGGTGGTCATCATCCAACTCAATAACAGTAAGTCTACCCTTATTTATAAAATCGGCCTGTTCAAGCTGGCTGAAGACCTTTTCACGAGAGATCACTGAGTAGTCTACCGGGAGAACGAACTTCTCCGCCTCAGAATAACTACTTTCGCCGGGAATGGCCATAATATTACACCTTATTTTACGGATCACCTCATAGGCATGATCTCCCAGTATTGGATGTTGATGCACTGCCTGACTGGCCGCACCAATAAATATAAGATCGATCTTCTTCTCTGTTAATGCTTTTCGAACGGCATTAATGAGGTTATCTGAAGATAATATGGTATTGAAACTGTGTTCAGGATTTTTAGTGTAAACCTCCAAATCATGAACTCTCTGCTGTAGTTTTTCCAGTATAGTGACAAGCTCATTTTCCAGGGTTACGCTTGCCGATTTATTGAAGTTAAAATCGTGAATATTAAGAATAAAGAAATTCGCCGGGATTTTCTGAAGAAAATCAACAGCATAACGGCCTGCATTATCAGAAACCTCCGAAAAATCGGTAAGGATTAATACATTCATAGGTCATCACTTATCAAAGCGAAATTAAGTGAAGCCTGCAACCGGAAAAATGATAAAAGTCAGTTCTTCCCGTTTAAATATTTTTTGGGTGATTTAACTTATATTTTTTAGTGCCTCAGAATCAACAAGTTTGATATTACGTCCTTCAATCTCTATAAGGCCCTCTTTTTTAAATTCAGAAAGTGTTCGTATAAGACTTTCTGGCGCCATACCTGCTACCCCGGCAAGATCGGCCCTCGAGATACGGATACTTTTAAGTGGATGTTTTTTGATTCTTTCTGCAAAAAGAAGAATGGTATTGGCCGTTTTTTTACGAACAGAGCCATAGGCCATATCCATAAGCTGCCTTTTTAATTCGGAAAGATTATTATTCAAAACCTCAACAAGCTGAAGGGTAATGCGCGGGTTTCTGGAAAGGATCTTGTGAAACTCTTCTCGAGATACCACATATAACTGGGTATCTTCCATTGCCGTGGCATAATCTTCATATGCCGACTGTGGGTCGTTGGCATGATTCCCGAAGAAATCGTCATCCTTATAAAGCTCGGTGATTAACTCCTTTCCCTGGTTATCCATTCTATGAGCTTTCACCACCCCTCTTTTAACAAGGTAGAAGAAATTAGACTTTTTACCTTTTTCATAGATCGTATCTCCCTTTTTGAATTCTTCCAGAGAATAATCTTTAAACAGCTCTCTTAGGTCCTCAAGGTTTTTAAGGTCTCCCTCATTAGTTTGTGAAACTTCATTTTTCTTTTGGTGAGACTTCAGTATTTCCACCTTTGCCATGCGACTTTCAATAGCGCTAAGAAGATCTTCTTCTTCAAATGGTTTGGTAAGGTAGTCATCTGCCCCAAGGTCCATTCCTTTTCTGATATCCTTATGTTCAGTCTTGGCAGATAGGAAGATAAAGGGAATATTTATGGTCTTAGGGTCCTTGCTCAAACCCTGTAGCACTCCATAACCGTCCACTTCAGGCATCATGATGTCACAGACTATAATATCAGGAAGATTCTGTTTTGCTTTTTCAATACCATTTTTTCCGTTAGAAGCGGTAACGACCTCATAACCGGATAATTCCAATAATTCAGCGGTATTCTCGCGAACCGTTACATCATCTTCAATAAGCAATACTTTCTTCATAAGATAGTCTAATTAATCAGTTGTTTGTTATTGGGATCTCTACGATGAATTTTGTTCCTACATTCTCCTTACTTGTAAAATGTATACTCCCATTGAGATTTTCAAGGTGAGCCTTGGCAATATTAAGACCTATGCCCGTACCCTGATCCAATAGAGCATTTTCTGCCCTGAAATATCTTTCAAAAATATGTTTCTTATCCTTCTCAGGAATTCCCCTTCCCTGATCCTTTACTTCAAAAATTATATTTTCCCCGTTTATTTGCACGTCAAATTTAATGGTTGTGTCCTCGGGGGAATATTTAATAGCATTTCCAAGTAAATTAGACAGGATCAATTCAAGTATCTTTTCATCCTGATGCAAGGTGATATCGTCTATATCTTTTGGATAGATGATCTCCTGCCCATCCTTAAGCGTGATGTTTGCGTTGTATACTACTTCATTTATAAGCCTTTTAAGGCTAAAGGTGGTATATTTATACTGACCTTTCCCTGAGTCAAGTCTTTCAATAGAAAGGAAATCATTAAGAATATTGTTCAGATAATGAACTTTATTCCTGATGGTGGCCAGGTGTTTCTCCCTTTTTTCCTGCTGCTCCTCCTTAGTGTATTTTTCGGTGAGGGTCGCAGAGGTCAATATCCCGCTTAATGGAGTCTTGAACTCATGGGAAACCAGTGAAAGGAACTTGGTCTTTAATTCGTTGAGCTCTTTTTCCTTTTGAAGTGCATCCTTGATCTTTCGCTCGGCTTCCTTTCTTCTCTTAATTTCTTCTTCCAGGTTTCCAACGGTCTCCCTCAGCTCCCGGGTACGCACCTTTATCTTATCTTCAAGCTGGGTATTAAGCTCTCTTATCTGGCGTTGCGTTTCCTTTCTTACACTTATGTCTATTACAAGAGACATCACATAGTCCTCGCCATCTATTTTGAATGGATTAAGGCCAGCCTCTACAGGAAAGTGTGTACCATCCTTTTTTACCCCGTAAAGATCCCTGCCATGCCCCATCTGTCTTTTTTCACTTTTATCGAGAAAATTATCGAAATGATGGTGGTGGCTGTGATGATATTCTTTGGGAATAAGAATATCCAGGTGCTGGTCTATGAGTTCTCCTTCCTCGTATCCAAACATCGCCTGCGCTGCTGCATTGGCCGCAACAACGATCTGCTTCGAATTTACAACGATGATCCCTTCAGAAGCGGCCTGAAATAGAATGTTAAAAATATCTCTGTGATCCAGAAATTCCTGCAAACTATATAAGTATTAAGTAGGTTTCCGATTATACGCTCCAAAGACCCGCGTGGACTATAAGCGAATTTAAAGGTAAAACATTTTTGCAAAGTTGACGATAATAGAAAAATATTCAAACAAGGAAATGCAAAAAATTGTAAATTGTATCTACTCATCCTTAACAGGATGGTCTTCATAGAAATCATCAAAGGTTTTTGTGGTAGTATACTCATCGGTCAGGACTTTATAGACCGTAAATATTAATAAAATCTGGCCAAAACACATTAAAAAATAGAGAACCGGAAAAGGAAAGCCCAGCGCTGAAAAAACAGTCAGCAGGACCAGCACAAAAGTGGTAAGGGCCAGTAAATTAAGACATAGACTTTTCATGTATATAATTTAGGAATTCAGGCGGTAAGGCTATCTTAAAAATTAGCTAAAAACCATCTCGGGGAGGGATAAATAACAATACTGATAAGGGTCATATTTTTTAAATAAAGTAAGAAGTAGTTTTGAGTAAACTAAAAACTTAATCAACTATGCTTACTCAAATACAATTCGTGAAAATACCTGCCAGCGTAGCCCTAAGCGTCTATTCAGAGAAAAAACTGGAAAAGCTAACTTCTAAATTTGAAATGATAAAAACGATAGATGTTTATTTCAAATTAGAAAAGGACCCGAAAGGAGAAGGGAAAATTTGCGAAATAGAATGCAGTATTCCCGGAACAAAAGTTTTTGCGGCTACCTCTCAAAACTATTTTGAACATGCCGTTAAAGTAGCAATTGCAGAGATAGAGAAACAGCTTGAAAAAAGAAAAGCAGTTATGATGGTTTATTAATCTAAATACTTTAGTTATGAATACGATTCTAGTACCCGTAGATTTTTCGGAATATTCCGAATATGCCCTTGAAGTGGCTGCAAGCATTGCCAGAAAACAGGATGCTAACATAGTCGTGGTTCATATGATGGACCTTCCCGAATCCTTTCTGACTAAAGATGAGAAACAGGAGGTCTTTAATGCCATCTATTTTATGAAGCTAACCAAGCAGCGCTTTGATAAATTCCTGGATAAGGATTATATGGATGGGATTGAAGTGACCCAGGCCGTAAGAAATTACAAGGTTTTTAGCGAAATAAATGATGTAGCCAAAGAATATGAAGCCGATCTTATTGTAATGGGATCACATGGTGCTTCCGGATTTAAGGAAATCTTTGTTGGCTCCAATACCGAAAAAGTGGTTCGTACCTCAGAAACTCCGGTCCTTGTCATTAAAAAGAGGATACCCGATTTTAAAATTGAAAATGCCGTGTTTGTTACTGACTTTGATCCCGAAACCCTGGATGTATTTATAAGTTCAATGCAGTTTTTCAGGGTTTTTAACGTTGAACCAACACTGCTTTTCGTTAACGTTCCTGAAAAGTTCATGAGTTCAAATGAAATGATGACTGTCACAGATAAATTTCTGGAAGATGCAGGCCTGGATGCTCCTGAACTAAAAAACCGGGTAATTTATTATGATGATTATAGCCTTGAAAAAGGAATTTTCAATTACTGTAATTCTATAAAGGCCGATATTATTGCGATGCCAACTCATGGCAGGAAAGGGATCGCCCATTTCTTTTACGGTAGTATAGGAGAAGATATTGCCAATCATGCGAATATCCCCGTGCTTACTTTCAAACTTTGAAAAGAAGGTCATGAATTTAATTTCAGGGAATCATGAAGATTGTATTTATAGCCTTAATAATTGTCCATCTTCTAATCCATTTATTAGGGTTTTTCAAGGCTTTTGATTTAGTTGAACTATCGGAGTCTGGCAATCAAATATCCAGAACTCAGGGAATATTCTGGTTAGTGACTGCTCTTATTTTCATTCCGGGAGGTATACTTTATATCCAGAATAACCCGGTCTGGACACTGGCTATCATTCCCGCAGCTTTAGCATCCCAGATTTTGATCGTTCTTAATTGGAATGATGCAAAATATGGTGCCATCGTGAACCTGCTGATCGTTCTGGTTGCCATGATGCATTTTGTAGTCTGGGAATTTCAAATCACTTAGACAAAGAAATAGATAAGAGTCCTCCTTAAAATCAAAAAGCATTCAGGCCAATCTCCACCATTTCCACCAGTTTTTTCTCCCTTACCATCGCGCTGATCTCTTCACCGTTCACCAGCGAGTCTGAAATAGTTAAAATGGCCAGAGCATCCACCCCATATTTTGCCGCCAACGTGTAG
>JAWWBH010000102.1:0-9396 GCA_033721075.1 Christiangramia sp. | reverse complement strand
ATGCTGGCGGAACCATGGCCAAAAAGGAGTTGCAGCCCGGCGAAAAATTAAAAGTCGATACTGGTTGTATTATAGGTTTTACTCAAACGGTAGATTATAATATTGAATTTGTGGGAGGGATACGAAATACTCTTTTTGGTGGAGAAGGATTGTTCTTTGCCACTCTTACCGGGCCTGGCACTGTATATATTCAGTCCTTGCCATTCAGTAGGCTGGCCAGCAGGGTACACCAGGCTGCACCGCAACAGGGAGGAAAGGATAAAGGAGAAGGCAGTATTCTGGGTGGAATTGGCGATGTTCTAAGTGGAGATAATCGATTTTAAATATTGTTAAAATTTTAAGATAAGTGTTAAAACAAAATTGGTTTTACTATATTTATGTAACCAAAACACAAACTGCCTATAGTACACTTCTACGTTTTATCAACCTAACTTTAATTTAAAACCAATTTCAAATTATGGCGAGAGCGATGTTTGAATACACCAAAACTGTACTGGACAAGGTAAGTTTTGATGCAAACTTGTTCTGCAAGGAGGTTAAAAAGGCACTTCAACGTTTACTTCCTCACGAAATTGAGGAATTGAGACTTTGGATCATCTCTTTAACCAGGCAGAATCCGGAACTAAATCAATGTTTAATTTATTTAAATACCTAACAAGAAAGCGGCTCAAAAAGCCGCTTTTCTAGTTAATCTGGTATTCTTTCTTTTTATTCAATGGGCTTATAATCTTAACGTTCTGGAAAGTGATGGCCCCTTTTACCACGCCGGCAATAGTGCTGCGAAGTGCTTCTATTATCTGCATTTTTAGCTCACTGCGATTATAGATAAGGCTTACCTCTCGTGCAGGTACGGGATCTTTGAACATTTTTAGGCTCTTTTTCTCTGATTCCTTAAGATCCAGGGTATGCAAATAGGGCAGGAGAGTCATTCCCAGGCCTTCGTTTGCTAGTTTTATAAGAGTTTCGAAACTTCCGCTCTCAAGTTGTAACTGATCTTCTTCATAATTCCTGGAAGCCTTACAAAGATTTATTACGCCGTCCTTAAAACAGTGCCCGTCTTCCAGTAATAACATATTGTTGATATCAAGATCCTCAATATCCAGCTTATCCCGTTTTAAAAGATCAGGTTTGCTTGGGATATATGCTACAAATGGCTCGTAGTAAAGTACATTTTCCTTAATACCTTCCATTTCCAGAGGAGTGGCAGCGATGGCCGCGTCTAAATGTCCCTCCTTAAGCTTTTCAATGATAGCTTCTGTATGAAGTTCTTCTATCTTAAGTTTTACCTTGGGATATTTTTTCATAAAATTACCTATGAACATAGGTAATAATGTAGGCATTACAGTAGGGATAACTCCAAGCCGGAAGATCCCTCCTATAAAACCTTTTTGCTGATCCACAATATCCTGTATCCTGTCGCTTTCGTTTACAATGTTCCGAGCCTGTTGTACGATCTTCTGACCTACTTCAGTAAGCTGAATGGGCTTTTTGGTACGGTCAAAGATGGTCACCTCAAGTTCCTCTTCCAGTTTCTGGATCTGCATGCTCAAAGTAGGCTGGGTTACAAAAACCTTCTGAGCGGCTTTTGTAAAATTCTGATGCTCGGCAACTGCAAGCACATAATGCAATTGGGTAATGGTCATAGAAACGAATTTATCTTCTTACAAAGGTATAAGTTTTTCTTATTTAAATTAACCTAAAACTTTGTTTTATCTATAAGAATAAGAGATCCCCTTACAAGTATTAACCGTAACCCTGAATTGGTTGCAGTCTCCAAAATATATGAAAACTAAGTGATGGGATTCTGAAATAATTTTGATAGCTATTGGAATTGAATGAAGTTGATATAAATATTTAGACGATCTTTTTTCTTTTTGATGAAATTTTTTGATGAAATTTAAAATCTTAGTTCGATCTCTTTTTTTGAGTACCGTCAACCCCCATTTTTATTCCTTCCAGTTAGGCGGGCCAAAACTCATGGAATTTCTATTGGTTCCATACTCTTCCTGTCATGCACGGCCATCATGGCCAAAGTACCGTTGGGTACATTTTTAAAGACACCTACTGCTTTACCATTTTCAATAGTACTCATGGCAGAGTAATCTGTATCCCCTTTTCATAAAACTAGCGGCAATTTAAAGTGCAAAGTGAACTTCTGCATCTGTTCCATTTACATTGGGAACTATAGCGGTGATTAGTCCTGAGGCTTCGGTTTGACCAATCATTAGACCCTAATAACATGTCAAATTAAAGTGCGATGCTTTTCATGAGGTTTAGTTTTTTGATTATGAAACAAACCTACTTTCAAAGTGGGTCCTTTGGAAAAACTTTTAACCGAACTGTAGTCTTAGAGAAGTCCGCGTGCCTTGATCTCAAGGTACTTATTGATCGTGTTAACGCTGAGATCTTCAGGAGGGGTGAGCATAGTCTGGATCCCGTGTCTCTGAAGTTCCTTAGCCATGAGCAGTTTGTTGTACGCAAACTGTTCAGCTACAGTTTGATGTGCACTTTCACTAATATTTTCAGGAGAGAGGCCCGCAAGTTTTGTGATCTCTGTATTTTCAAAAAAGATGACTACCAGCAGATGATTTTTGGCCAGGGCTTTTAGAAATGGAAGTTGTCTTTTAAGGCCAGACATATGCTCAAAATTAGTGTATAGCATAAGCAGGCTACGGTGGCTTAAGTACTTTTTGACCCTTGAGTAGAGAAGGCTGTAATCGCTGTCAAAATACCCGGTATTTATATTGTAAAGGGCTTCCATGATATGGTTGAGCTGACTCGGCCTGGCACTTGCTTTCTTAAGGCTGTCTATTTTATTGGAGAATGAGAGCATGCCAACTTTGTCTTTCTTTTTAAGTGCCACGTTCGAAAAGGCCAGAGAGCTGTTGATGGCATAATCTAAAAGGCTGAGGCCTTCAAAAGGCATTTTCATCACCCTCCCGCAGTCTATGATCGAATATACCGGTTGTGCCCTTTCATCCTGGAACTGGTTCACCATAAGATCGCTGTGCTTGGCGGTAGCTTTCCAGTTGATTGTGCGAACATCATCCCCCCGAACATATTCCTTGATCTGTTCAAACTCCATGGTATGGCCAATACGTCTTATTCTCTTTATTCCCTGCAGGCTTATTTTCTGGTCCAGAGCCAGGAAGTCAAGCTTCTTCATTTGAACAAATGAAGGATAGACCTTCACCATTTGATCTTTATTAAAGACATATCTTCTCTTAGCAAGCCTTAAAAAGGTTGAGATATAAATGTTGAGGTTGCCAAAAACATAATCACCCCGTTTAAGAGGCCTTAAAAAATATTCGAAACTTAAAATCTTATGGGGAAGTATTTGGATAGACCTTAAGAAATCCCTTTTCTGGAACTGAATCGGTATTTCATCGATCACTTCGACATTCAGTTTGAATCCGTAATTATTTTTGATGCTTATTTCGACCCTGTTCTCATCTGAATTTGAAAATTTTTCCGGAAGGATTCTATCTGCCTCAATATTTGAACTAACAAAAAGTGATGCAATATCTGTGAACAGAAGTACCATAAGAAGGGCAGCCAGAATCCAGGAAAAACTGTAAAGTACCTCAAACCAGAAGGAGAGAAGGAAAAGCAGGGAAATACTGAACAGACCGTAGAATAGCCTTTTTCCAAAATATAAGGATTTGAAGAATTGGATCACTACCTGGGAATTTCAACAGATTGTTTGATCATATCCACAACGCCCGCCGTGGTCATACCTTCCATTTCCCTGTCTGGTGCCAAAATAAGTCGGTGACCTAGCACAGGTTTCAGGGAATTCTGAATATCCTCCGGGATCACAAAATCACGCCCGTTAATAGCAGCAAAAGCTTTAGCTGAATTCATCACAGCGATCGAAGCTCTGGGGCTCGCACCAAGATATAAGTGAGGATGGTTTCTTGTCTTATTGATGAGTTCCGCAATATAACCCAGAAGTTTTTCTTCAATGATGATCTCATGGATCTGGGATCTTAACTCTTGTATTTTTTCAGGGCTAAGTACAGGATCAACTTCTGTTTCAGGCAGTTTACCCTTTCTCTCATGATGGCTTTGAAGTATTTTGATCTCATCTTCAAAATCTGGATAACCCACTTCTATTTTGAACAGGAATCTGTCAAGCTGAGCCTCTGGCAGGGCATAAGTACCTTCATGTTCAATGGGATTCTGTGTTGCCAGGACCACAAATGGCGCTTCCATTTTATACATTTTGCCGTCTATCGTGATCTGCCTTTCCTCCATCACCTCGAAAAGCGCTGCCTGGGTTTTGGCCGGGGCCCGGTTAATTTCATCGATCAGAATGATATTTGAAAAGATAGGTCCCTTTTTGAACTCGAATTCTGAAGTTTTCATGTTAAAGACCGAGGTTCCCAGTACGTCGCTTGGCATAAGGTCTGGTGTAAACTGGATACGACTGAAATCGGTTTTGAGACATTTGGCAAATAGCTTTGCGGTAATGGTCTTGGCCACTCCCGGTACACCTTCTATAAGCACATGACCATTGGAAAGCAGGCCTACAATAAGCAGTTCCACAAAATTTTCCTGGCCCACGATCACCTTTGAAAGTTGATTCTTTAGACTTTCTACAGATTCCTTAAGCCCTTCAAGGGGAATCCTGTTCTCGAATTTCAATTCTTCTTCGTTATTATTTACTTCGGGATTTTCCATTCTTATTCTTAAATGAGTTTATGCTTCTGCTTAGTTGAAAGAATTCCTCTTTATTATTCTCACGATTATTCTGAAAATTAAGGATTCTTTCGAAGAGCGTTTTGGTTTTTTCAGGACTATTTTCGGTTTTGGACGAAAGACTTCTATAAAACTCCTCGTTGATATGTGAAGTGTCGAGCCTCAGATCTGTCCTGATATATTCCATGAACAGGGCGATCTTTTTTAATCCCAGCTCATGAAACTTCTTTTTCTCCAGGTATAACTGGGATAAGGTTTGTGTATATTCAAAAGACTTGTTCTTTAATGGGCTTACCACCGGGATTGGTCGTTGCTTCCTTTTTCCTTCAAAAAGGATAAAAAGAATGGCAGCAATGATCACAAAATAATAGGCCCATTTCAGGGAACGATTATTCATAAAGATATAGAGAGGAGAAGTGAAAAAGCTCTTACCTGATTTGTAATAGGCATCCCAAAGCAGGTTTTTACCAGCGAAGTAAGCCAGTAAATTTTCTGCGTACCGGATGTTATCCTTTTTGAGTAAAAAATAGTTGCTGAAGGCCTGCGGAGTCGAATGTAAATAGATCTCGCCATCCCCGAATTCTGACCTGATGAAATTCACCTTTTCCTGTGGATCTTCCTTTCCGAAAGTTGAAGTGCCAAGGACAACATGCTTTGTCGTGTCTATTTCATTGAAATACAGCGCTAAAAGGTCCTGATCAAATTCGGCAGCTTCTTCAAATTTCAATGTAGGATTCACAAAATTAAGAGCAGGCCTGGACTTAAAACCATTCGCACTAATAAATGAGGAAAGGCTTATATTAAGAGTATCCTCAAGATTTTCCCCAAAACCATAGGACGAGATGAAAAGACGATTGCCCTGAGCCACCCAGGCTAAAAGGTCATCAAGCTCATCATCATCAAATTGCACCTGATTATTGAGAAAAAAATAGGTTCCTTTTTCGGCATTAGAATTTAGATATTCATAGGGTGGGATATTGATCTCTTTGAGTTTGTCTGGAAACTGTTCCTTAAGATTTTCGAAGAAAACGAAGCTTCCCAACGGTATCTTATCATTTGCCGTATAGCTGGGTATCCAGTTTATAGGTTCGGGCTCTGAACTTTCAAGCCATGCTAAAGAGATCACCAGTAAAAGGAACAACACGAATGCTATCTTATAGGTATTATTCATGGCTCAGGGAATTAAGGGTTCGCTCCATTCTTAAAAAGCCTTTTTCGGCAAGCCTGTAATCGCTTTCTGAAACCTGGAAACTTCCGTACCATATGAATTCATATAACATGGTTATGTCAGAGAATTGTTTCCTTATGTTCTCGTCCTTTAATTCAGCAGTATAATCCCTGTTCGTCTTCTGGTACTCGTATTCAATAAGATTCAGCCTATCCAGTTTTCTAAGCTGGTTCAGGTAATAATAACGAACGGCAAGCCGAAACTGCCCATTCCTTACCGCTTCCTCCATGAGGCCGGGAAGGTCTTCATTCCTTACCAGTTCTTCCTCTTCGGTTAAAAAAACTTCACCGGTCCTGGGCTGCTGAAGAATTCGTCCACCCGGATTTAACCTTGAAAAGAGCCAGGCAATAAGACCCAGCAATAGAACCAGCAAAATAAAAGGGATGATCTCAATAATAAAGGTCAGTACAGGATTGGCCCTGTAATCCCCGAATAACCAGTTGATGAACTGGGTATATTTGGCATTTACCCATTTCTTAAAACGGGTCCACCAGTTGTCTTTTTCGAAAGATTTCAGATAATCAAAATCCTTACTCTTCTTAAAGTCTTCAATCCGGGATCTGTCGAATGCTACAGGTTCAAGATCTGAGGACCTATCATATCTAACTTCCCTGATTTCTGAAATGGAATCGGTTGTCTGCGGAAAAAGACTTCCGAAGGAAAGAAAAAGAAAGATGATAAGAACTCCTCTTTTCAAGACTAGTTATTATTTCCAAGGTTCTGAATCGTTTCGTATGCCCCGGTAAAGTTCTGTTTTTCGTTCAGGTTAAAATAGACAAAAGCCACTCCAATAGGGGTGATGCTATAAATCAGGTACTGGAAAATTGAAGTGATCACATTCAAAATGATATACCCGGGGCCAAATACTTCTGAAATATTTGCACCGGAATTTTCAGTGGCGACGATGAAGGCTTTAATCATATAATAAAAGATGACCGGTAATTGAAAAATAAGACTTACCAGATATACTATAAGGCCTATACAAAGCAAAGTGGCAAAGCTCATCCACCAGTTGTTCTTTACAAGTTGGAAACAATCTGATATACTGCCAGCGATTCCTTCTCTTCTGAATACCAGGACCGCTGAGGCAAGGCTTATTGGAACTGCGAGATAGATGCCGGGCAGGATGAACAATAACATTCCGGCAAAGATTAATATCCATGAAAGAAAAGTTAAAAGTAATAATTTGCCAAAATCACTTTTCATCCCGTTTACCACTTCAGAAGAAATAATCTCTCCCTGGTTATTCATATAAGACAGAATTATATGGTAGATGGTTCCTGTCATGGTGGCAACATAGAGAAGATAGGCGAGCATCATAAGGGCAAAAGAGATCACGAAACCGGAACTGTCAAATCCTGCTGCTGAAAAAAAAGTTTCTCCCAATGTTGTCCATGTATAGTAAGTGACCGCCGCGATTAGAAGGATAAATACCGGGCCAACCAGTTTTAAAAAGATCTTCCCGGCCGGCTTATAATTTTGGCGAAGAAATTTAAATGTGACGCTCAGGATCTCTCCAAGCTCCCGTTGTTTCTTAAAGTGGATGAACTCCTGACTCATTTTCGGATTTTTTTAATAGGTATAAAGGATAGTAAACATAATAAAACAATATCAAAGCCAGGGAACCTGTGATGATCAAAATTGCCAGCCAGTCGGGCATATAGGTAATCCTGGTCACGAAGCCTTCCAGAAAGCCGGCTATGATGAAAAAAGGTATGGTACTAACCACAATTTTCAATCCGTCTTTAACGCCGAGGGTAAAAGATTTAAGTCGGGAATAGGTGCCTGGAAAGAGGATACTTTTTCCTACTACCAGTCCCGCACATCCAGCCACGATAATTACTGAAATTTCAATAGTCCCGTGTATCCAGATCGTCCTGGCCGATTCCCATAGCAGACCCTTTTCATAAAAGAAAAACTGGAAACTTCCCAGCATTACCGCATTTTGCATGAGCATAAATATAGTGCCTATTCCGGCCAGAATGCCAAAGGCAAATGCCATCAGGGAAACCCTTATGTTATTTATAGTGATCCCCAGAAACATATCGGTTTCTGAAGCTTTCTTATAAACCGCCATGGGGTCATTATTTGCGATATTCTCAAGGGTCATATTTACATAGGCATCGCCCATGATAGAACGCACAAAAGCAGCATCGGCAGAGGAACTGTATGCTCCTATTAAAGAGAATCCCGCGAATATCAAAAAGCTCAGTAACAACTGTTTCTGGTATTTATGAAATTCAGATGGAAATTCTTTTATAAAAAAGTTTATAAGCCGGTTTCCGGATTCCTTTTTTGATCTGTAGATCTTCTGATGTGCCGCAGATGTCAGGTCATTAAGGTAACGGGTAGTATTGCTTCCTGGATAGAAGGTGCGCGAATAACTAAGATCATCGCTTAATTCCACATAGATATCTGAGAGCAGCTCAGGAGAAAGGCTTCTATTATTTTGAAGGAGGCTTTCATACTTAACCCATTTATCTTTATTTTGCTTTACAAAAGCAGCCTCGCGCATTGTTCTTGAATAAAACCCAAAGTAACATATTTAATGGATAACTTTCAAATTGAAACCGCTCAAAATATTAGTATAGAACAGAATGCGGCGGGAATTGGAGAGCGCATACTTGCTTTCCTGGTGGACCTCGTTATTATCGTTGTTTATATGATCCTGGCAGGTATTATAATGGCAGGTTTGAATACCGATTTTGGAGGCGAAATGATGTACTACCTGGTACTTGGATTACCCTCTTTTCTTTATTATTTACTTTGGGAAACCTTCTGGGATGGAAGAACTCCCGGTAAGGCCCTGTTACAAATAAGGGTGGTTAAAAAGGATGGTTCAAGGCCAGCCTTCTCGAATTACCTGATCAGATGGCTTCTCAGGATCATCGACATAAGCCTTAGCAGCGGTGGGGTAGCCGTAGTCACAATTCTTCTAAATGGTAAAGGACAAAGGCTTGGAGATATAGCTGCGGGCACTACGGTAATTTCTGAAAGAATGAGTATAGGGATCCACAATACGCTCCAGGTAGATCTGCCAGAGAATTATCAGCCAAAATATCCTCAGGTTACGGTATTAAGTGATCATGATATGCAGGAGATCAAAAATCTTTATCAGGATGCCCGAAGGGATGGTCAGCATCATATCATACTTTCATTAAGTAAAAAACTTGCTGAACTGATGGATGTGAAAACTGAAGAAAGACCGCTGGACTTTGTACAGCGAGTGATCAACGATTATAACTATTACACTCAAAAATAATTATTCCAGGATCTCAATATCCATCTCCACATTGTCTATTGGCCATTCTGAATTCCCGGTTTTAACCTGGGATATCTTTTCTGCGACATCCATTCCTGAAATCACCCTTCCAAAAACCGTATGATCGTTATTTAGGTGAGGCGTACCTCCTTTATCCATTACTATAAAGAACTCGAAAGGAGATGAAGCCTTGCTCACATTTTGT
>JAWWBH010000101.1:0-9414 GCA_033721075.1 Christiangramia sp. | reverse complement strand
AGTGAAGATCCTGTCACTTTCAGATACCGTTGGTTCCTCAACACCAGATATCATCGATTATCTTTTTTCAAATCTAATTCCCGAATATCCTAATATTGAATTTGGTGCCCACCTGCATACGACTCCTTCCAGGTGGCATGAGAAAATAGATGCTGCGTATAAAGCAGGCTGTTCAAGGTTTGATGGAGCCATACAGGGCTTTGGTGGTTGCCCAATGGCGAAGGATGAATTGACAGGAAATATGCCTTCAGAAAAGATGCTGTCTTATTTTAATTCTACTAAGGCGGATGCTAATATAAAAATGACCAGTTTCGAGTCGGCATATAACGAAGCATCCAAAATTTTCAATGTCTACCATTAATAGTATTTATGGGAAATCACATTATTATATATAAATATTATTTAAAATTAATCTAAATAAACTTGTTGTACCCAAAAGTGGACTGTATATTTGCCGGCAGAAATTATTTTAAACCAGTCTAAATAAACAACATGAAAAAGCACTTATTCGCTTTGGTTATTGGGGGATTGACCCTGGCCTCCTGTTCATCTGACGATGATTCAATAATAAACGAAGGAGAAAACTCTGTAGAAATTCCTGCAACTTATAGTTTTGAACGAGATGGTATGAGCACCGTTAGTTATGGTGGCCAAACTACACGAATTCAAATGTCTGCAGAACTTATAAGTAGTTTCAGTGATTTTGATAATTCCACTGAAACTCTACTGCTAAATATGTTTTCTAACGACGGGAATCCTTTTTCGAAATCAGAACTTAACGAGTCGTCTAAGAATATTAAATCTAAGGTAGCGGCATCCAACCTGTATTTTTCAACCAATACGGTTGAAAGCAGTGAGATCAAAGCCGATTTTGAATCATTTATCTCTACCCAGATGAATGAGGTTTATTCAAACCGAAATGTAGCTGCTGAAGCGGGGGTTGCAGGGCAGATCGCCGATGGTGATGGATTTCGTTATGTAAATGCGAAAGGCCTTGAAATGAATCAGGCATTCGCGAAGAGTCTTATCGGGGCGCTACTGGTAGATCAAATGCTTAACAATTACCTGTCTCAGCCTGTTCTTGATGAAGGCGAAAACCGGGCGAATAATGAAGCCGGTTTAACCGAAGAAGGTAAGAACTATACCACTATGGAGCATAAATGGGATGAAGCTTACGGATATCTTTATGGAGATCCATCGGTTCCTGCAGCCGATCCTAATTCGGTTCTTAATGAAAGTGATGATAGTTTATTGTTCAATTATCTTGGAAGGGTAGATGGTGATGATGATTTCGCCGGAATCGCAGAAGAGACCTTTGAAGCATTTAAAACAGGGCGTGCGGCGATCGTAGCCGGAGATTATCAACTTCGTGATGAGCAGGTAGCCATCATACGCGAGAATATTTCAAAAGTGATCGCGGTAAGAGCTGTACATTATCTTCAGGGCGGAAAAGCTGCTCTTGAAAACCAGGAGTATGGTTCAGCTTTCCATGAACTTTCTGAAGGCTTTGGCTTCGTATATAGTTTAAGATTTACAAACGATCCTGCTACGGGAGCACCTTATTTAACTAAATCTCAGGTGGACTCCTTTAAGGAGGACCTACTGGACGGGAATGGTTTCTGGGATGTTACTCCTGAAACACTGGATGCTATTTCAGAAGAGATAGCTACAGCATTTGGTTTTTCCGTAGAGGAAGCATAATTAAAAAATAGCCGAAGCCATCAGGTTCCGGCTTTTTAAATTTTTATTAAGATGAAGAAGATTTCAAGTTTTTTATTAGTATTAACATTAATTTTTTCAGCCTGTTCTTCAGATGATGGAGGTGGAGGGATAAATCCTGATAACTTTGACCGCGAAGGCATGCTTAAGAATTGGGCTGATAATATAATAGTTCCTTCTTTTGAGAACTTTAGCAATTCTACCCAAAACCTGGAGGATAAGACAAATGCGTTCGTGGCAGATCCTTCAGAAGCTAATCTTATCGAGCTTAGGGCTGCTTTTGAAACTGCCTACCTGGATTTTCAGACGGTGTCTATGTTCCAGATAGGGAAGGCAATGGAGCTGAATTTCAGGAACTATCTTAATACCTATCCTGCAAATGTTGCCAATATTGAAAGTAAAATAGATGCAGGAGACTACAACCTTAGCTTGCCATCAAGCTATGCCGAACAGGGTTTTCCTGCATTGGATTATCTTCTTTACGGAGTAGCAGGAACTGATGCTGAGATCGTTTCGGTCTACGGATCAGAAAAATACCAGAACTACCTGAAAGATGTGGCATCGAGGATCAATTCTCTAAGCCTTGAGGTGAATACTGCATGGCAGGGTGAGCTTAGGGATAATTTTGTAAGCAATACTAGTTCTTCCAGTACCGGTTCCATTGATATTTTCACCAATGATTATATCATGTACTTCGAGAAATTCATAAGATCCGGTAAAATAGGTTATCCTGCAGGCGCCTTTACGGGTGATCCAATGCCTCAAAATGTGGAAGCTTATTATGCGGGAGATCTTTCCAAAAAATTATATGTTAGAGCCTTAGAGAACTTTCAGAATTTCTTTAATGGGAAACACTTTGGAAGTAGTGAGAGAGGTAAAAGTTACAGCCAGTACCTGGATTATATGGAAAGCATGAAAGAAAGTACTGAGCTTAGTGCTTTGATCAATTCACAGTTGGATTTGATCCTTTCTCAGGCTGAAACTCTTGATACAAACTTAAAATCTCAGGTAGAGACCAATAATACAAACATGCTTGAAGCTTTTGATGAGCTTCAAAAAGCAGTGGTGTTATTAAAAGTTGACATGATCCAGGCACTTTACATAGGTGTTGATTATGTAGATTCTGACGGCGACTAAATTTATGGGTCGTATTGGCAGATATCTGAATTCCTATACGGAAGCCGCCCCGCTGGCGGTTTTTCGTTTGTTCTTTGGGATTATGATGTTTGCCAGTATAGTTAGATTCTGGTTGAATGGCTGGATCGAGAAACTATACATAACTCCAAAATTTTTCTTTTCATATTATGGATTTGAATGGGTGAAACCGCTTGACGGTTTCACCTATTTGCTTTTTGCGATCTGTGGTATCTCTGCCCTGATGGTCGCTGTAGGCTATAAATATCGCCTGGCGATCATTATATTTTTTCTGAGTTTTACCTATATCGAGCTCATGGATAAGACCACATATCTTAACCATTACTATTTTATAAGTATACTTAGTTTTCTTATGATCTTTTTACCGGCATCTGTCTACTATTCGATAGATGCCATGAAGCATCCGGAAAGAAGTTTCCAAAAAGTACCGAACTGGTGCGTGGATTCCATCAAATTATTGCTCGGAATCGTCTATTTCTATGCGGGTCTGGCAAAGATTAATTCTGACTGGCTGTTAAAAGCCATGCCTTTAAAGATATGGCTTCCGGCCAATTACGATCTGCCTTTTCTGGGTGATCTCCTTCAGCAGCAATGGATACATTATGCGTTTAGCTGGAGCGGTATGCTGTATGATCTGTTGATACCTTTCTTTCTTCTATGGAGAAGAACAAGACTGGTAGCCTTCTTTTTTGTGATCATTTTTCACGTGCTTACACGGGTGTTGTTCCCAATTGGCATGTTCCCTTATATCATGATAGTAAGCGCACTGATATTCTTTAGTCCGCAAACTCATCATAACATACTGAACCGCATTTCCAAAATTTTCAGGATAAATAAATCCAGGTTCGATAATTCCAGGAAGCTTGTGTTTGCTCCTTTATCGAGAAAAATCATTACTACTGTGATCGGTGTTTTCTTTGTGATACAGATCCTTTTTCCATGGCGCTATTTATTGTATCCCGGCGAACTTTTCTGGACAGAGGAAGGCTTTCGTTTTTCCTGGAGAGTTATGTTGATGGAGAAGGTGGGCTATGCGCAGTTCAAGATCGTTGATGGCGAAACGGGTCGAAGATTTTATGTAGATAATTCAGATTTTCTTACTCCTTTTCAGGAAAAGCAAATGGCCTCCCAACCCGATTTCATTCTGGAATATGCTGAATTTCTGGCAGATCATTTCAGAAAAGACGGCCATAAGAATATAGAGGTCTATGTTGAAAGTTATGTGGCACTCAATGGAAGAAAGAGCCGGCCATATATAGACCCGGAAGTCAACTTACTGGAATTCCGAGATTCTTTCAGTCATAAAACATTTATTTTACCATTCAATGATGAAATTAAAGGTCTTTAGTATTGTATTCTTTTTAAGTCTGTTCGCACAGGCCCAGCAATTTAAATTATCAGGAAAAGTGACTTCGGCAGAGACCGGGGAGCCGGTTGCCGGGGCCGAGGTATGGAATAAGACCAGTGGTAAGGTAGCCGTAGCTGATGAAAATGGAGATTATGAACTGAGAGATCTTGAAGAAGGAACCACTATGATCGCCGTATTTAGCTATGAATATGAGATCGTGGAAAGGGAAATTACCATATCGGCAGATGCTGAAGCTGACTTTAGTTTAACACCTTTGACTGAAAGTTTAAGTGAAGTTGTTTTAACGGCCAGAAGGGAGCAATTGTTCGCGCTTAGAAAACTCAGGAAGGTCGAAGGTACTTCGATCTATGCGGGTAAGAAGAGTGAAGTGGTACTTATGGACAAGGTAACCGCAAACCTGGCAGCGAATAATGCACGACAGATCTATAACCAGGTGGTTGGTTTAAATATCTATGATAATGGAGATGCAGGCTTACAATTGAATATAGGAGGACGTGGTCTCGATCCTAACAGGACCCAGAATTTCAACACGAGGCAAAATGGTTATGATATTTCAGCCGATGTGCTTGGATATCCAGAAAGTTATTATACTCCGCCGCCAGAGGCTCTAAGAGAAATACAGGTTGTAAGGGGGGCGGCTTCCCTGCAATACGGAACACAGTTTGGCGGACTTATAAATTTCAGGTTTAAGGAACCTTCAACTAAAAAGATTGAATTTCTCACCCGTCAGTCAGTGGGGTCCTATAATATGTTCACAAGTTTCAACAGTTTGAGTGGAACTCTTGGCGACGTTAGTTATTATACCTATTACAATTATAAAGGAGGGAATGGTTTCAGGCCAAATTCTGAATATGATTCTCATAATGCATTTGGTCATGTTGGCTGGCAACTTAGTGATAAAACCAAACTTAGTTTTGAGTATACTTTTCTGGATTATCTCGCACAGCAACCCGGCGGACTAACGGATGCTCAATTTTATGATAATCCTGATTATAGTAATCGTGAAAGAAACTGGTTTGATGTGAACTGGAATCTTTATTCGGCAAAACTGGAACATAAGTTTTCAGAAAAGACCGATTTCAGTCTGAATGTGTTTGGACTTGATGCTTCGAGAAAAGCGGTAGGTTTCAGGGAGAACCGCGTCTCACAGGCCGATGATCCAACTGCACCCAGGGAATTGCTGATAGATGATTTTTCTAACTGGGGTACCGAGGCAAGGCTGCTTACCAGATATAAGCTGTTAGGCGAAGAGTCGGTATTGCTCCTGGGAAGTAAATATTATGAAACCGATAATAGTCAGCAACAGGGTCCCGGAAGTGCAACTTCAGGTCCTGATTTTGAGTTGGCAACCTCTCAGTTTCCTAATTATCCACGGCAGTCAGAATTTGAATTTCCCAATCAAAACCTAGCCATCTTCGGGGAGAATATTTTCAATATCACCAATAAGCTTTCGGTCACTCCGGGTTTCAGGTTTGAATACATCAATACGGCCGCACACGGTAATTATAAATTCATCATACTGGATCTCGCCGGGAACGTGCTTCAGAATAAAACAATGGAGGATAACAGGGATTTTGAGAGGAGCTTCATACTTCTTGGAGTGGGTAGTAGCTATAATCTTAATTCCACCAACGAGCTCTATGCCAATTTTTCACAGAACTACCGTTCAGTTACCTTTAATGATATCAGGGTGATAAACCCGGTATTCCAGGTAGATCCTGATATTAGCGATGAAGAAGGCTTTACTTCAGATCTTGGGATTAGAGGTAGAGTTGGAGATGTTTTCTCTTACGACGCAAGTGTCTTTGCCTTAAAATATAACGAAAGGATAGGAGAGATCCTTAAACCGGAAGTGCGTGAAAATGCTGAGGGTGAAATGGCAGAAACCGGAAGGATCGTAAGATTCCGCGGTAATATTGGAGACGCGTTTATATATGGTCTTGAAACATTCGGGGAGCTTAACCTCAAAAATGCCTTTTTCCAGGGTGCCGATGATTACAGGTTTAGCGCTTTCGTGAATGCAGCCTTCACGAAATCTGAATATATCTCTTCACAGGCTACGAATGTGGAAGGCAATGAAGTGGAATTTATTCCTGCAGTGAACCTTAAAACCGGATTGAATTTTGGTTATAGAAACTTCCTTGCTGGATTGCAGTATACTTATCTGTCCAAACAATATACCGATGCCACCAATGCACCGCAGGATGTAAATGATAATCAGCGTGGGATAGAGGGAAGCATTCCGGCCTATGGGATCATGGACCTTTCGGCTTCCTATAGCTTTGGAAAGTTCAGGTTGGAGGCAGGGATAAATAACCTTCTTAATAATACATATTTTACCAGGAGGGCGACGGGATACCCCGGCCCCGGTATAATTCCTGCTCAGCCTTTAACCTGGTATACCACGCTTCAGTTTAAGCTGTAGCCTGGGGTGCCCAGTGATTGCACAGCATTCCTGGCGACGCTTTTTGCGGATTGGCGCAGGTGGGATTCTGATAGCGAGCGCAATTCAGGCAGTTGGGCTCATCCTTTAGGCTGGCCTTCATTTTAAAACTGTCACAGGTGTGCTGAACGCTTACGGCAGTTTCATGTTTAAGGCAATAATCATTTCTGAACTTCTCACAGTTCATGCAACTGTTTCCTAATCTTATACTCATGATCGCGGTGATTTTCAAATAATTAAAGTACGCCAGTAAATAATAAGAAACAATATAAATAACGGTTTCTCAGTAATAAATGGAGGTTTGAGATCATGGTATTAATAGAATTGCGGTTATGTTTTTTAGTTAAAAATACTTAACAGACTCAGGTTAAGTTTTCTCACTTATTAGCCTTATATTTGCATGCAATTAAATCCTTAATTGCAATGACCGCACACGAATCAAAAATACTTGGAGACGGATTAACCTACGATGATGTACTGTTAGTTCCGGCTTATTCTGAAGTTCTGCCAAGGGAAGTAAGCATTCAATCTAAATTCACAAGAAATATTCCTATCAACGTTCCTATCGTTTCAGCAGCGATGGATACAGTTACCGAATCCAGGATGGCCATCGCGATGGCCAGGGAAGGAGGGATTGGTGTTCTTCATAAAAATATGACCATCGAGCAGCAGGCTCTCAAGGTTAGAAAAGTGAAGCGTGCTGAAAGCGGTATGATCATAGATCCCGTTACGCTTCCTGTTACTGCCAAGGTTAGGGATGCGAAGGAATCCATGAGAGAACACAGCATTGGAGGTATTCCAATAGTTGATGAAAGCGGTAAACTTTTAGGAATTGTTACTAACAGGGATCTAAGGTTTGAAAAGAATCTTAACCGTCCCATTTCAGAAGTGATGACCTCAGAAAACCTTGTAACCGTTTCAGAAGGAACTTCTCTGGAGGATGCTGAAGATATTTTACAGGAGAACAAAATTGAAAAACTTCCGGTTGTAAATAAGGATGCCAAGCTGGTGGGATTGATCACCTTCCGGGATATTACAAAACTTACTCAAAAACCAATGGCCAATAAAGATAGTTATGGTCGGTTAAGAGTGGCGGCAGCCGTTGGTGTTACCGCAGATGCTGTTCACAGGGCCGATGCTTTGGTAAATGCCGGAGTAGATGCTATAATTATTGATACTGCTCATGGTCATACGAAAGGCGTGGTGCATGTGCTTAAGGAAGTAAAAAAGAAATTCCCGGATCTTGAAGTGGTGGTTGGTAACATTGCAACCGCGGAAGCCGCAAAATACCTTGTTGATGCAGGGGCAGATGCTGTTAAAGTAGGGATTGGTCCCGGGTCTATTTGTACTACCCGCGTGGTGGCCGGAGTTGGTTTTCCTCAATTCTCTGCGGTACTGGAAGTTGCCGCTGCCATTAAAGGTTCAGGGGTGCCGGTGATCGCTGATGGCGGTATTCGGTATACAGGTGATATTCCTAAAGCAATTGCTGCAGGTGCCGATTGTGTGATGCTGGGCTCATTGCTGGCAGGAACTAAAGAATCACCGGGTGAGACAATTATATATGAAGGCCGTAAGTTCAAGTCTTATCGTGGAATGGGCTCTGTAGAAGCCATGGAGAAAGGCTCTAAAGACAGATATTTCCAGGATGTTGAAGATGATATCAAGAAGCTGGTACCTGAAGGTATTGTTGGAAGGGTACCATATAAGGGCGATCTGGAAGAAAGTATACACCAGTTTGTTGGAGGTCTCAAGGCAGGAATGGGTTATTGCGGCTCAAAAGATATTGAAACTTTAAAGGAGACCGGAAGATTTGTAAGGATCACGGCTGCCGGAGTCCACGAAAGTCATCCACATGATGTGACCATTACTAAAGAATCTCCTAATTATAGCAGATAAAAAGATAGAGGCTTTCTAAAAAGTGTTTTCGTCAAGCTGAACTTGTTTCAGCATCTTATCTTAACTGGTATTCACCTGTCAAGATCCAGAAATAAATTCAGGATGACAATAAGATTACTTTTTAGAAAGCCTCTATTTAACCAGAAAAAATCTTTCTTAGTTTTCCACTGTGTTTTCAGGAGCTGGTTGAGGATCCTGTGGTTCAATTCCCAGTTTGTCCATTACCTTTAAGGTGATATCGTCTTCAACTCTTGAAAAAGCGAGTCCGCTTGCTCCCGAATGAAAGATCTGGGTGAAACCTTCTTCAGCGATCACCTCTTTCATGGCCTCATCGATCTTCTCATACAAAGGTCCGGTGAGTTCATTTCTTTTCATTTGCATCATTACTGAAGCTTTTTGACGAAAGCCTTTGATATTATTTTCAAGTTCGATGATCCTGGTTTCTTTTTCCTTCTTTGCTTCTTCAGTAAGATCGGCACTGGTGTCCTGGTAATCCTTTACAAGGGTTTCATATTCTTTGATGGTGGTCTGAAGCTCGCCCTGAAGTTCTTTATTATATGCTTCAAGTCCCGTGTTTACTTCAGTATTTTCGGGCATTTGGGAAAGGATGTACTCGGCATCTATAGTTCCGATCTTAGACTGTGCATTTGCAGAAAATGCGACAAATAATAATAGTATTGCTACACCTAGTTGTTTCATTTTTGAAATATTTTTTCGCAAATATAACAGGCTCAAACCTATATAACCAGCTTTAATTCCTAAAAATAAAGGCTTATTCGTTTAAGACGCTTTTTCCGTCTTCTGCAAGGGCCTTAAAATCTTCCATATATTT
>JAWWBH010000100.1:0-9476 GCA_033721075.1 Christiangramia sp. | reverse complement strand
TTTGCACGTGTATGTTTTGTTCCGGTGATACTTGGGATAAGTAAAAGTCTATGGTCGGGGGTTCAGCAGGTAGCCAGTTCTAAACAAAGAGCGTGGCAACAGTATCAGCCCGAAAAGTATCATGAGATTCGAAGAGTGATATCTGATTTTGAAAGGAACCTGGAGAAATTATCAAATGATTTTTATTCAGCGATAGACAGAAGCTGGAAAGGACATTTAAAAAACCGGGATCCTCAAATAAGTTCAGTGCAAAAAGCAAGTCTTAATTTGAGCAGGTTCTGTTATAAGAAGACTTCAGAAATTATCCCATTACTTGGAATGAAAGTGATGGAGAAGGATCACCCTGTTCAGCTTTGCTGGCAGGACCTTCAAACAGCTTACCAGCATATGATATTTAGGGATTATTGATTTAGGTTAGTTCTCTTCTAAGGACTACCAGTGGCGGACTTTTTATCACACTAATGCTATTTCCAAGTCCTATTGCCATCACCAGTATCGTAATTCCCGGGAAGAGCACCAAAAAGGGAACCCACGAGGGAACAAAAGAAGTTTCAAATACAAGCCAACCCAGTAACTGACTGCTGATAAGGGATAGGAGTATTCCTGAGAGTCCGCCCAGAACTCCAAGATACATGTATTCCAAAGCCAGGATTTTTAATATCTGACTACTTCTGGCACCGATGGTTCTCAATAACACACTTTCTTTGATGCGCTGATATTTACTCGTTCTTACGGCTCCAATCAACACAATGATACCTGTTAGTATACTGAAGAAGGCCATGAAATTGATTAGCCAGGAGATCTTGTTAAGGATCCTTTCTATGAGGCTTAAAACCTGTCTTAGATCAATAATTGTCACATTAGGAAAAGCAGCTACCAAAGCCTGTTGTAAGGAAGCTGAACTTGCTTCATCGGGCACTTTGGTCGTAAGAACCCTGAACTGCGGCGCATCTTCCAGAACCCCGGTTGGGAATACGATCGAAAAATTGAGTTGCATCCGGCTCCAGTCCACAGTCCTTATACTTCCAACAACCGTTTTTAGGATCACACCCTGAACATTGAAACTTACTTCATCGCCTACGCCCACTCTTGCATCTTCAGCGAAATTGTCGCTTACCGAAATCGGAACCAGTCCTTCTTCAGGTTTCTGTCCTGTCCACTTGCCCTGTTCCAGAACTTCGGAAGAGATCAAAGTATCCCTGTAGGTGGTTCTAAATTCATGGTTGAGTATCCAGCCGTTAATTCTTGATGCCGTATCATTTCTTATCTCGTTAACGGGTTTGCCCTTGATACTCTGAACCCGCATGGTAACGATAGGGATATTTTCCAGTACAGAAAGATCCTGACTGTCTATGGTTGCCGCCACCTTCTCACTTTGTTCAGACTGTACATCCAGCAGGATCATATTAGGACTGTTGGACTGTTCTTCCAGGGAAGCTTCAGCTAAAAGGAGGTCTTTGGTAAAATACAGCGTGCTGATGAGAAAAGTACCTATGCCTATGGCCAGTACAAGGATGAGTGTCTGGTTTTGCGGCCGGAAAAGGTTCAGAAGGCTCTGCCTGGGAACAAACCCCCAGCTGGCCGGGAAGTACTTTTTTATCATTTTCATAAAAAGATTCGCCACTCCGGCTAAAAGCGAAAAAGTAACTATAATGCCTATTACAAAAGAGATAGAGTATTTCCAGTCTTCCAGTAACCAGAATGAGAATAGAAATATGAAAATAAATATTCCAGATAATACAAATAAGCCTGCCTTTTTTGATCTTTCAGGGCTTGCATCCTGGACTCTTAAGGTATGAAGTGGTGAAACATACAGCGTACCGATAAGTGGATACATGGCAAAAAGTACAGACATTAATACCCCAAGTAACAATCCCATGAAAATAACTCGCGGAGCGAAGGAGATCTCGACATCCACCGGGATAAAATCCTGTAAGATCAGCGGGAATAATTGCTGAAGTAATAAGCCAAGTGCCGTTCCTATAATTCCTCCCAAAAGGCCGATCATTGAGATCTGTAAGAGGTAGATGAGGAAAGTTTGTTTTTTCGTGGCGCCGATACATTTAAGCACAGCAATGGACTTTAATTTTTCCTTGATATAAATATGGATCGCACTGGCAATTCCCACACAACCCAGTAAAAGAGCAATAAAGGCTACGAGATTAAGAAACTTGCCGAAGTTCTCATATCGCCGGCCCAATCTTTCACTCGTGGAGGTATGGGTGTCCAGATCGGCATCGTTCGCATCAAGCATAGGATCCAGTTTCTTATCGAACTTATCCATGTCCAGCCTTGGATCGGCAAGGAAATAGTATTTATAGGTGATACGGCTGCCGGTTTGCACCAGGCCGGTTTTCTCAATGAATTTATAAGGGATTAGAACGGGAGGTGCTACCGAGCTGAAGATGGCTGAACTCCCGGGAACCGATTTCAGTGCACCAATTACGGGCAGGCTAACATCTCCTATCTTGATCTTATCACCGCGCTCAATTCCCAGTTGCAGCATCACGGTTGCATCCAGCAGGGCACCATCCTTTTCCTGGTATTCTTTGGCAGCTGATATAGGCTCAGTTTCCAGTTCCCCGTAAAAAGGGAAATCCCCGTTTATTCCACGAACCTGAACCAGCTTAGTACCCTGCTTTCCGGGAAAGGCAGCCATGGAGGCAAAGCTGATCTCCTTTCCTTCAGGGCCGCCCAGAGAATCAATTATAAAAGTAACCCTTTCATTAGGTACTTTATCGCTGTCTATTATATAATCTGCACCCATAAGGGCTTTAGACTGCAGCGCAATGTTCTTTTTAAGGTTATTGCTGAAGGACTGAATGGATACCACAGCCGCGATTCCCAGAATGATGGAGGCCATGAAAAGGATAAGTTTCCTGCTGCTGGCTTTACCATCCCTGATTGACATTTTCAGCAACCATCCAAATCTGGCCTTAGAGTAATTATTTTGATTGGGAAACTTCATTTTATACGATCTGGGTTTCAAGGATCTTTCCTCCTTTTAGCTTGAGTATGCGCTGTGTTTTTTGAGCCAGTTCAAGGTCGTGGGTTACGATCACCAGGGTGGTGCCCAATTCCTTATTAAGCTCAATAAGCAGGTCCACCACTTTCTTTCCGGTTTCTTCGTCAAGGTTTCCGGTGGGTTCATCTGCAAATAGAATGGAGGGCCTGTTGCAAAAAGCTCTAGCCAGGGCTACGCGTTGCTGTTCTCCTCCCGAGAGCTGGGAGGGATAATGGTCAAAACGATCACCAAGACCAACTTTTACAAGGAGTTCTTTCCCAATCTTCACCGCGTCCTTATCACCGCGTAATTCCAGAGGAACGGCGACATTTTCCAGTGCGGTGAGGGTAGGGATCAATTGAAAATCCTGAAAAACAAAGCCTACGTTCCTGTTTCTTAAAAGCGCTCTCTGGTCTTCGTTAAGGTCATTAAGCCTGGTTCCGCATAATTCCACAGTTCCTGAGTCAGCTTCATCCAGGCCCGCGCATAAACCGAGTAAAGTGGTCTTTCCGCTACCTGAAGGGCCAACAATGGCAAAGGTTTCTTTTTCTTCAATATCAAAACTGATATCATGCAGCACAGTTAACTTTTTTGAACCGCTTGAATAGCTTTTCTTTAAGTTTTGTACGTTTAATATCTTTGCCATCTTTCGTAATTGTTTCTATTTTTTTGAACGAACAAAATAATGAAATGATTTTGATTTAATTCCCTGTGTTATGAGAAGCTTATTAATTGTTTGGTCCTTGCTTGTTTTTTTTCTTTCATCTTGCGGAAACGCTGATAAAAAGAAAGAGGGGAAGGAAGATGGAGAAGAAAATATTACTGAAGAGAAAGCGCTGAAGGAGGATAATGGAGTTATCCTGTTCTTTGGAAACAGCTTAACAGCCGGATATGGCCTGGAACCAAATGAAGCTTTTCCTGCCCTTATTCAAAATAAAATTGATTCTCTTGATCTCAATTATGAAGTGGTAAACGCAGGCCTGAGTGGCGAGACCACTGCCAGCGGGAAGAACAGGGTAGAGTGGGTGTTAAATCAGGATGTGGATGTGTTCGTGCTGGAACTGGGTGCGAATGACGGCCTTCGTGGAATTCCCCTGGAAGAGACCCGGAAGAACCTGCAGGAGATCATCGATATTGTAAGGGCAAAGAACCCGGAAACTGAGATCATCCTGGCCGGAATGCAGATCCCGCCTAATATGGGGCCGGAGTACACTTCAGAATTCCGCAATATCTTTCCTGAACTTGCCAAAGAAAATGACCTCCTGCTTATCCCGTTTTTACTTGAAGATGTTGCAGGAATTCCTGAACTGAACCAGGGTGATGGCATTCATCCAACAGTGGAAGGACAGAAGATGGTGGCTAATAACGTCTGGGGAATACTTAAAAAAGTGATAGTCAGGTAAATAAAGAAGGTGATGTTTAGACATAGCTGCCAATCTATTTGAGATTTTGATCGATTCATCTACTATTCAAGCGTCTACTTAAGTCAATCCTTAAATTATTGTCCTTTGGGATTTAGCTGAAAATTAAAATTTTAACATTAACTTTAAGAAAAATTATACGAAATAGAGTTGACTTTTTATGGCCGCAAAGAAGTATGAATCTATATTTCTTATAGATGATGATAAAATTACCAATTTACTAAACCTTAATGTTCTTGAGAATCATGGGATAATTGGAAACATCCAAACATTTATTGATCCCGGGGAAGGTTTAGGCTGTATTAAAGATTCATTGAATACACGAGAAAGCCTATTGCTATTGTTAGATCTGAACATGCCGGAGATGACTGGTTTTGAGTTATTAGATGAATTAAAATATTTTGATACTTCCAAGCTGGATGTCATTATAGTTACATCATCAATCGCAGCAGATGATTATGAAAGATCCATGTCTTACAAGCAGGTTAAAGGATTTATCACTAAACCTCTTAAAGCAGTTGAGATCGAGAAAATTATAAATACTAAGATTCAATTGTTATAATTAACCCTCCTTTTCAACAAATCAATTCACTTCTTTCTGTATCTTCATATTTAGCCTTTTCTCCTGATAGATATCGTTTAGGTTTCTTGTGAAATTATCAAGTTCTTCGGCGATAACATTAATTAGCCTTGCATAGCGTTTCAGGGTTTCTTCATTTATGCGATCCTCCTCGATTAAGGAGGTGATACTTAACATATTTGCGACCGGCTTGCGTAATACATGTGAAATGTCAAATGATATGTCCTCCAGGGCTTGCTGGTATTCTTTGCTTTGGTGTATATCCTGAAATGTTCCACTCCAGATAACATTTCCATTCTTCATTTTTTCCGGTTTAGCCCGTCCATAATACCACCTAAAGGAACCATCTCTGCGAAGAATTCTAAATTGACATTCCCATTTTTTGAGCTTGGAAAGCGCACGGTAGTAGCTCATAATTATAAGTGACTGGTCGTCTTTATGAACATGATTAAATAGTATTTCAGGTTGCCTGCTTAATTTTTTAGGTTTAAGGAAAGGAAACATTTTTTTGATGCCTTCACTTAAAAAAATGAAAGACCTGGAATTATCGACATTATTATGTTCAAGCTGAAAAATTGTACCGGGAGCAGCATTGGTTAACTTAACAAGCTTCAAGGCACCCATATGAATATTCTGATTTTGGATGATTAGGGTCTTTCGCATATTAAGGTAATCCATTACCTGTTTTGCCAGAAGCTTTAAAGATTTCTTTTGATTTTTATTTAGCTTTCTTCTTTTTGTGTCTACAACACATAATGTTCCCAAAACATATCCATTTTCAGATTCAAGCGGAGCGCCAGCGTAGAATCTTATATTGGGTTCATCCCTTACCAGCGGATTATCTTTGAATCGCTCGTCATTCTCAGGATCATTAACTATCAGTAATTCCTTTGGATTGTTTAAAGCATGCTGGCAGAAAGCAAACTCTCTGGGGATCTCTGTGGCGTCAAGCCCCAGATTGACTTTATACCATTGCCTCTCCTTATCAATAAAGGTGATCTGGCTAATCGGCATATCGACCATAGACGAAGCTATCAGAGCTATATCTGTGAGTTTTTGTTCAGGACTGGAGTCTAGAATCTGATAACTATAGAGTTCCTCAAGCCTTTTGGCTTCGTTCATGGTTGTTTTTTTTAGATTTAAGGGTTATAAATTTAATAAAAGAAATTGATAACCTCCCCCTATAAGGATATTAAAACCAAATATTTATGTTTTGTTTATACTTACTAAGAATTCAGTTAAGTATTATTAGGTAAAAGTCTTTTAACCCGTTTCAGGACGCATCTTTTAATAATCCTGTATTTAAAATAAGGATGCTGAAATAGGTTAGATTAAAATCTTTTGAGATGATAAATAGATAATAAAGATATGGCCGCAGTTGTTCCCAGGCTTCCGCCAAAACCTTCAAAAAAGGAACCGGTAATTAAATATATCATTGAAAACAGGATTCCGGCAATAGAGATGATGCGGAAATAGGGCACCACTTTTTGAGATGCCATTCCAATGAATGAGGCACCCATTATTACCAGGGGCAAATTCCTGCTAAGAAATGGGTTCAGCAGGTCTGGAAATAAATGAAAACAGAGTCCGGCCAGTACTGATATTCCAGCTGAAGCCATTACTCCTCCCAGTTTAAGGTGGTTGTTCAGGATAAAAGTGATTATGGCACTTAAAGAACCGGCAAGTATGAGAACGGCTAAATTCATATCAGGTGAATAAGTAAATAACCGAATAAACAATTGAAACCCCTCCAAAGGCGAGTGTACCCAGTTTCCCTCCGTAGCCAATGAACATATTTTTGGCCAGGACCAGTAGTATTCCGGTGAGCATGCCCGCGTAGAAAATAAAAAGATACCCATTTGCAAGGCCCGGTGCCGTCATGCCAGCAAAAGCACCACAATACATTGCTGCCGGAACTTCTCTCAGCAGGCCTGATCCTTTTTTTAAATATGGTATTAGCGACCCTATTAATCCCACTATACCAGCGGCCAGCACAACCCCTAACTGAAACTCCACATGTAAGAAATAGGTAATAATAGCTCCCAGTGTTACTGCTTGAACCGTAAGTAGGTCCCTTTTTCTTAGGAATTTCGGATAGTTTTTTTCTGTTTTAAAATAAAAGTATATTAGGAGTCCGGAGATAGGTATTAGGCTTAAAGCGGGAAACGGATGGTTAAAATTATCAATTAATATCCCTGTTAAAAAGATAAAATGGAGGGACATTATTAGTAGAAAGATTATTTTTTGAATAGCTTTTTGCACCTAAAGGTCTCTAAGTAATCAGGCTGCAAAAATCATAAAAAAGTTTAGAAATAAAGAATTTAAACAGGAAAGATGAAGGAGATATTTGGTATTAATTTACCTTGGGAAAATATATGAAAAAGGAGGTTCCCTTATTGGGTTCACTGCATACCTCTATACGTGAATCATGTTCTTCAAGTATGTTTTTCACCGAATTAAGACCTACTCCCACGCCGGTCTTTTTCGTGGTATAAAAGGCATCGAACAATTTTTCCTTCTGCTCTTTTTCCAGGCCATGCCCGTTGTCTGAAATTCGTAGTATGATATCCTTTTCCTTTTCGCTTATTTCAATACATATGATACCTTCATCTGGAACCACCGCTTCACTTGCATTTACTATAACATTCAAAAGTGCAATCTCAAGCTTATCAGGATCGGCAAGTACGGGGAATGAGCCCTTGTAATTTTTATTTAATTCAATGCCGGCAAGATAGATGCGGTCTGCAGCCTTTTCCAGAGTTTTTTCTACGATCCCGGCAAGATCGCATTTCTCCAGAATTATCTGATTATAATTGGATGAGTTCAGGAGATTGTTCACCAGGTCATTTAAGGTCTTTGTACTATTCTCAAGTATCTTAAAGTACTTTTCTGAACCACCACTTATCTGGCTTTTCTCAAGCTTTTTACTGAGAACCTCGCTGGCCATTCCTATGCTTGTGATAGGATTCCTAAGTTCATGGGCCAGGGTTCTTGCCACATCTCCCATTATGGAGAATTTTTCAGCGTTTATAAGGGCTTTCTGGGTTTCCTTTTGTTGATTTATATTTCTAACCAGAAGTACATATTCATCTACCCAGGCTTCATCGCGTCGATGGAATATCTTACCTCGCACACTAAACCATTCCCAATTGTTTGGTTTCAGCTGAAGCCTTAGCTCGATATCATGAATGTCATCGTCAGCCGATTTCAATATTTTCTTATGGAATTCCATGACTCTTTCCCGGTCTCTCGGGTGCACATAGGGAATAATTTCCACAATGGGTGTTCCCAGGATCTTTTTGCGTGTTAATCCTTCTTCCGGATAAATATCTTTATTGATATAACGAATATTCTGATCGTTAAGATTCAGGATCATTATAGTCTCTGGCGAAGTGCGAACCAGTTCTCTTTTAAAGCGTATGGTGGATTGCAGTTCTTCATTGATCTTTATAAGGGAACTTTCCAGGTGTTTCCGGTCATCAGATTCTTTATTCAGCCGGTAGGCGATCCAGGAACCGTAGATAAGGGCAATAGTTGCAAAGGCTATTGTGTACAATGTGATGCCCGGGTCGGTATTAAGTTTGGAAACATCTACGAAATGTAAAAGGCTAAAACTTAATATCAAGGGAAGGATCACAAGAACAGGAAGCAGGCTTCGTGCAAGTTTACTACCAACCCTGGTGCCGGAAAGCAGATCTACATAGGTATTTCGGGGATTTTTTATGGATAATGCCAGTGAAAGTATAAAAAAACTTATGGACGTATGTAATGCCATTGAATTAAAGAGAAGGACCCCACTCGAAGAAACAGATTGTAATATATAGGTTAGGATTACTAATAAAGAAATAAGAGCAATAAGGCCCAGGCAGGATTTAGTAACTGCTTTTACAGGTTTAAGAGTGGATCTGGAAGTTAGGAGAGCTGTTCCAAGCAAAGAAAAACATATCGCCGTTGCACGGGACATTCGGCCCGGATATCGAAGGCTATATGTATCCTGGATAAAATAATTATCCAGTCCAAAATTAAGATTTGTAAAATATTGTAATAAAGTTGAAAAACTAATAAGTACGATAATTCCGCCTAATAAATAGTTCAGAATAAGGAATTGTTTCCTTTTTTGAAGACTGCTTAAAATACCAAATGCCGATAAAGTGAAGAGTACAGCCGTATTGAATTTCATGGTTGGGGCCCCAGGGATAATACTCAATAAGCCTTTAAAATTGCCTAACCAGCCAAACATCACGCTAAAAGAAATCGCTAATACTGTAAGTGCGAATATGTAAATCTGGATAGATCTTCTGGTGATCACTACGAAATTATTAATGGTACTTTTTTAATAAAAACCTTTTACTCCCTAATTTCCGGTAAAAGAACAATTATTAAGCAAAAGTTAAAAGTAAAGATAATTTTCTAAATATTTGTTAATAGGGAAAATCTTTCACTACCAGGACTAATCTTAATGGCAATAACA
>JAWWBH010000099.1:0-9534 GCA_033721075.1 Christiangramia sp. | reverse complement strand
TTTCGATCTCTTTCTGCTGATTCTTCTGTGCGGCAAGTTGTTGTTCCCTAAGTTCTTTTCTGAACTCCATAAATTCAGAATAAGGCTTCCGGTAATCATAAATATTACCCAGGGAGATCTCTATACTACGGTTGGTGACATTATTAAGGAACATCTTATCGTGGGACACCAGCATCACAGAACCGGGATAATTATTCAGAAATCCCTCCAGCCAGATGATACTTTCAATATCAAGATGGTTGGTAGGCTCATCCAGAAGCAGTATATCGTTGTTCTGAAGCAATAACTTGGCCAGTTCTATCCTCATTCTCCATCCACCCGAGAAGGTTTCTGTAAGCTTATTAAAATCCTTTCTTTCAAAGCCAAGACCCTGCAGTACTTTTTCAGTCTCTCCCTCGTAATTATAGCCTCCTATTATCTCATACTGATGTGTGATCTCACTAAGATCCTGTATAAGCTGATTGTAAGATTCACTTTCATAATCTGTACGGGTGGCCAACTGCTCATTGATCTCGGCCATCTTTCCCTCCAGAACCTTGATCTCCTCAAAAGCCTGGTGAGCTTCATCTATTACGGTTCTCCCCTTTTCAAAATCGAGATCCTGTTTTAAAAATCCAATCTTAAGTTCTTTATCCTTTGCGATCTGTCCCGAGTCATACTCCTGTTCTCCCGCAATGATCTTAAGCAACGTAGATTTTCCGGCTCCATTTTTTCCAATAAGTCCCACTCTGTCTCCTGCTCCCAGCCTGAAACTGATTTCCCTGAATAGATATTCGCCCGCAAATGAGACCGAAAGATTATGAATATTAAGCATTAAAGCATATTTCTTGCAAAGATGCTTAAATTTGTAATGCAAAAAAAATAAGATGGCTCTCCTGAAAGGAACAAAAATTTACAGCATTTTTACCGGAACCTGTCCCGTGTGCCAGGAAGAAAGCATGTATATAGAATCCAATGCATACAAACTTCACAAAGTATATAAGATGCATGAGCGGTGTTCTAACTGCGGCACCAAGTACAAGATAGAGCCTTCCTTCTTTTACGGAGCCATGTATGTAAGTTATGGCGTTGGAATTATTTTTGCCTTATTTGCCTTTTTTATAGCTCACTTACTCCTGGATGCGTCTTTACTCATTTCCTTTTTTGCGATAACCTTCACGCTAATAATATTCATGCCGGTCATTATGAGGCTTTCAAGAAATATCTGGATCAACCTGTTTTTCAAGTACAATAAGAACGCGGGAAAGCATTAGGCTTTTGAGTAATATTTCCTGGTAAAGCGCCTTAGATCGATTTCAGGATCCAGGGCTACGTTATTCTCGATATAATTTATAAGTTCACTGGCCATGTTTGGAGCTATCAATACACCCCTGCTTCCAAATCCATTGCTGCAATAAAGATTAGGTATTTCCGGATGTTCTCCTACAATAGGCCGGCGGTCGGCCACGGCCGGGCGAATCCCTGCAACCTGATCTACGACCTTAAAATCACATTTTATAAGTTCCTTAAGTCCATTTATCAAACGTTCCTTTGCATTTTCTGTTGGTTCAGGTGTCTTGTCTGTATGGTCATAGGTAGCCCCGGCTTTATATAGGTCATTACCCAGCGGAATTAGAAAAACTGATGATTTTACAGCGAATTCCAGTTTCAATTCTTCTGAATGGATAGTGATATATTCGCCTTTATTTCCGTTGAGAGGCAAATAATCGAAAAAAGGATTTTTCTTTAAGCCAAAGCCCTCACAAAAGATAATATTAGCAGCCATCTGGCCTTTATAATCAAAATGATCTTTTTCTATTTTGAGGTCAGAATACTGAAATCTTTCATTTTTTAACCTTGAATTACTTTTCAGATACGCTCTGTAACCATCCAGAAGATTTTCGGTATCGATATTACCGGTATGTAAAACCTTTCCCAGGGAATACCGGGCAATGAGGTTAGGATTATCATTCTTTTTAAGTTCAGGGTCCAGGAAAGGAGATAAGGCAGGCTTATCTGCAGCAACAAACCATTCATTCTGCTCTTCGACCGAATGGAACCTTCTATAAATATTCCAGTTATGTATAAGTCTTACTTGAAGTTTCTGTTCCAGATGCTCATAAAAGGGAATTGCTGTTTTTATTTGTGCGGCTGCTTTCCAGGCCGGAGTAAATCTTTTTAGAATCACCGGATTGAAAATTCCGCCGGCTACATAAGAGGAGTTCTGGGAATTATCTTCATAAACGATAAAATTCTTATTCCTCTTTTCAAGCTCTTCCGAAATAGCGATACCGCTGAGTCCCAGACCAACAATTATATAATCCAACATGTGCTAAAGATATTAAGCCTATTTTCTATAATCAAAAACTGAATAAAAAAAAGCGCCCCTACCGGAGCGCCTGATATTTTAAATGGAACCGGGGAGTTAATAACTCCACATGTCCTGCTCGAAGTTTCTTATCTGTTCCTTTATACGTTCAGATTCAAGCAACTGCATAAAGGCATTATCTACTATATATTCGTCAATCTCCCTGTCACCCTGAACATTATCCTCTTTATAGATAACCCCATCAAACCTTCGGGAATTCAACAAATGATCGAAGGAAATTGTTTGCGAGGTGTTACCCCCGGTAAAAACCTTTGCTTCATGCAATACCTCCCTGGCATCAGGATACCAAACCCAGAAAAGCTCAACAAGATCCGTTTGACCTGAGTCTATAAAGTTAACATCTGGTGCTACAGGTGCTATTCCCAGCAAACGATATTTCAATTCGGCCAAACGCTTATCGAAGTACCAGAGTCCGCGAATGTGATATTCAGCGATATCAGCAGAACCAAGGTCACGACGATCTATAAATTGCTGATCTACCTCCTCGCCGGCATTGTATTGCTCAATCCCAAGGTCGGTAGTATCAACTTTGGATAGTGTCGCGCTTATATCCTTTAAAGTCCTTTTTTCGGTGAAGTAAGAATCCGCATAAATATTTTCGATCTTACCTTCCTTAATGGCTTTTACCAGAACATCATATAATGACCTTCTGTTAGTTCCAATATTGTTGGTATCGATTGGATAATAAAGCGGAAAATTAACTCTCTCATCAAGGTCAATGATCTCCCACACACCTTTGGACCAGAGAATATCACGATCTCCCACATAGCCATACTCCAGCGGCTTATCTTCCTCATCCACCATTGCCTGAGCTTCCGATTTTTTCCCAATATCCTCGGGCTTATCGGCGTTCAGGATGTTTGCCTGACCGAAAGAAGATACTCCAACCATCATCACAAAACCATATACGAAAAATTCCTTCAAGCTCATTTTTTAAAAATTTTAGTTTGTAAGCTCAATCACCACAGGAGCAACCTTCTTAAGCTTATAGCTAGAGTTTCCTGCAAGTGAGGCTTCAATATCATAAATCTGAACGGACTCACCACGACCTGCACGTCTAAGCGCCGCCTTGGCTCTGTCGTCTAACCTGCTACCATTCACTATGATAGTTGGCTGTCCCGGAACCTTGAATTTGAATCCGTTTACATTAAGTTTAAGATCAAAGTCAAAATCTGGAAGTGTAGCTCCCACATTAGCGATCTCAAGGCTGTTTCTTTGCATAGATACCGAACCGTCTTCACCACGAATAGTACCAACTGGTCTCGGGATATCTTTTACCCTGAAAGTTTTACTATCAGATACTGTTTCCCCACCAGGTAGTTTCCCGCTAACATTAATAGTTACTTCACGTGCCTGAAGGGTAGTAACATCCATCACATAACTTCCGGCACCTCCGGCCGCTCTAAGACCTGGGGCATTAGCCGATACGTTTCCAACTCCAGGAATGGAGATCGTCATAGGGTTCTGTACCCCACGGTATACCACGTTCATCTTATCAGCTGAAATAACTGCCGAATTTGGTTTAGGGATTACAGCATAAGAACTCTTAACCGGAATTCTCACAAGTGAGTCACCTTCCTGGAACTGTAGTTCCCCAGTAATTTCCTTTTCACCTACATTACCTGCAGGGAAATTAAGCATTACCTGTCCTGCTTGAGTGCTTTCAATTTCTTTACCATTTATAACTACATTCTCGAACTGCAGCGTTTGATCTACACGACCAAGAACCACCTTACCGGTAAAGTTCTCACCGCTAAAGAACGCTGTCTTATCTGGCACCACAATGGCCTGATAATTAGTAAGAGAAACATCACTTTGTAACTGACCTGAGAACATAGAGGAAAGTATCTCGCTTTCAGTACTCTTAATATCGGCCTGTAACTGTGTAAGTTTTGTAATTGATGCTATCAAAGGGAAACCCTGATAATGGTACTCAAGCCAGGGCTTTTTAATTCCTTCTCTTGTTTCAACTTCAGCAGTAGCAAAGTCCTTTTGAAGGTCAACTTTTGAAGCAATTACAGGATAATCTTCCTTAAGGATTGAAGCAACTCCCTCTCTGTACTGATCTATCTGGTCCACAAATTCCTGACCATCTGGAGAAACCCTACCACTCTGGAAGAACATTTCGTCCATAGTGTTAGCCTTATCCATAGTCTCATAATCCGTTGGATCGTCTACAGATGCTCTAAGTTGTTCCTTGATATTCTCAATATACTCGGTGAGATTATTCGATAGCTGATGAATCCTGTCTGCATCTTCCTTTATGGCAGTATATTTTGCAGGCTGTTCCTCAACTTTCATATCAAGACCTGCCAATAATGCCTGATTCCTTTGGGCATAGGTGGCCGAGGTTTCATTGAGTTTTTCGTTCATAAGTCCGAAGGCGGTTAGCACTTCCTTGGACATGTTTAATGCCATCATAGCGATGAAAACCAGATACATCAGGTTTATCATTTTCTGCCGTGGCGATTGTTTTCCGGATGCCATGTCTAATTAGTCTTTTTAATTAATAAAAACAGCTTAATTGATAGATTCAATTAGACCCTTGCTTTTCCGTTCATTGCAGTTAGCATACCACCATAAACATTGTTAAGTGAAGCCATGTTATTTGCAAGTGAATCCATTTGCGCTTTAAGTTTTCCTGCATTCTCCGCAACCTCCTGGTTAACTTCAGCCTGTCTTGCGGCAGATTCCACCTGAGCTTTATAGATATTATTCAAGGTTTCCATTTGTGCAGCAGCCACGCTTAGCTCCTCACTGTACTTCTTTTGGGAAGCCATCGAATCAACGGTAGGTGCTATTCCTTTGGCTGCACCCTCAAAATTTCTGATGCTTTCTCCCAGAGAGGCCATCAAACTGGCATCTATCTTCGCCTCTTTCAGCATTTCATCCAGTTTTTTGGATAACAATCCATCAGCTTCCTTCTCTTCAGCCAGCGCAGTACTTCTTATTTTTGATTCACCACCTGCCAGTTCGGGATAAACAAGTGACCAGTCCAGCTCATCATCTACAGGTTCGAACGCTGAATAGGCGAATACTAACGCCTCCACGATAAGACCTATAATTAACATTGCATTTCCCCCCGGCCAGTGCATGATCTTAAATAGGGCACCTAAAATAACTACAGATGCTCCTAGACCATACACCATATTGGTAAGTTTCTTTGTTGATCTTGAATTTGCCATAACTCTTAATGTTTAGATTTCTTGGTATAAATAGGTTTAAGTATACTAAAATAAATTAACGATTATCCTGGTTCAGGGTAACATCAGTTCCGAGATAATCCTGTACAGTTCTAAAGCCAATATAACTTCTGGCTGAATCCATATATTCATAATCTCTGGAACTTACCTGAAGGAAATATGCAACATCCTTCCAGGAACCTCCTCTAACCACTTTTCTACGATCCTGTGGATTGTTAACGGTAGGGTTCATCGTAGACATATATTCATAGGAACCGGGATCGTATGAAGAATCGACCCATTCTGAAACGTTACCGGCCATATTGTAGAGCCCGTAGTCATTTGGATCATATGATTTAGCTTCAACTGTATAAAGTGCCTGATCTGCAGCATAATCACCCCGAAGAGGCTTGAAATTAGCCATAAAACAACCTCGATCGTTAAGGGTATAAGGTCCTCCCCATGGATAAGAAGCTCCTTCGAGACCTCCTCTTGCAGCGTATTCCCATTCACCTTCAGTAGGCAACCTGTATGAAGGAACGTTTGCATCCCCTTTAGCACGACGAAAATCGTTATGATATTTCGTTCTCCATTGTGTGAAAGCCCTAGCCTGTTTCCAGGAAACACCCACTACTGGATAATCATCATAAGCGCTATGCCAGAAGTAATCATTATGCATAGGCTCATTATAGGAATAATTAAAATCTTTTATCCAGACAGTAGTATCCGGATACACGGCTACTTCTTCATGTTTTATAAAGTTACTTCTATCTCCCTGTGCCCGTGCAGCGGCCTGAATATCCATCCAGGAGTATTTAAATTTCAGTTTTTTAACATCTATGGTACGCTGCCCGTTATATACTTCATCTAAAGGAATATACATGGAATCCATCACCTCAGCGTAATAAACGTCAGGATAATCTTCCGTATCCCAGATAATATCAATGTCTTTATTAAGTTTTCTACTCTCGTAATCATCGGTAGGCCCACCCTGACCATAGGTGTTCAGCATATATTCCTGATAAGGAGTGAGGTTTTCAGGATCGGCATCTGCAAAAGCGAATTCCCCAATTCCATCATCTCCAGGCACGGCCCCCTGCATTTCGGCCATAATAGCAAGATTGACCCTTACGATCGAGTCCCGTACATAATTAATGAACTGTCTGTATTCAGAATTTGTAATCTCAGTCTCATCCATATAGAAAGAGCGCACCGTAACGGTTTTAGGTGGTGCATTCTTCTGGTCGGCAATATCATCATCAGATTTACCCATGATGAAAGAGCCACCAGGAATCAATGTCATACCATAAGGTTTCTCCGGATTCCACTTCTTCCCCTCCGCACCTACAAGCTGTCCACGATCGCCACCTCCACAGCTCGAAAGCAAGGCCAGAACAGCAATGAGCGAAATATACTTCTTCATAATTATCTTAGGTTAAGACATTTTGATTTACGGCAGTAAACCTATCTAATTATTTTTTAAAAAACAATATTTCAGGTAAAAATACAGTAAATCAAACTAATGCCTGAATACAATTTTTAGACTTCGTTTTTTCTTTTGGCTTTATACCATCTTTCGGGAATTACCTGATTACAAGCTTCGAGATAATCCTCCTCGCTGCAAGGTAATAACGTATGCTTTTTCAATTTAGTATTTATATTTGACAAAAACGGAATTTCTATCCACCAGCGCCCGCTAACGGGGCTCTTAAAAAACACCAGCACCTCATCATCTATAGGCACCTGATATCTTATAAACTCTTTTTTTGCCGAAATAGTATTTTCATTGGTACGATAATTCACACCTTCTATAAAATACCAGATAATTTGAGAAACCAAGGTGTTTGCAAGGCTTCCAAGCTTATTCGTGTATTCATAGACACCAAAAGAGGATACTTTGTCACTAATTCCCGCATACCTTGCAAGTGCACAGATCTCTCTCCCATTAAAACCATTTGGAGATGAAAAATAATCTGTATTCGCCGAAGCTGAATCTATAGATCCAAGGTCCAGACCAACCAGATTCGCACTTCTAAAAATAGGCTCCATAAGCGATAGATCTGAGGTCACTTCTCCCAATCTATAGGCTTCAAAAAACAGCCTTTCCATCAATTCAATTTCATCCTGGGAATTGAAATAAGTTTGATATCCAACAGTAGTATAATTAAATAAATTATAAGGTTTATCAATTACGATTTTTCCTACATAGGATTCATTGTTAATCATCTTCTCCGCATCTCCAAGATCGAACTTTTTATCGATATTTACAAGGTTAACCATCTGATCCAGTTTATCATACGCCCTATACTGAGCATAAACAAGATCCTGGCTTCCTCCAAGAATGATTGGTATTACATCTTGTTTTATTAGACTTTCAACCAATAACTGAACAGCAAAATAAGTGTCCTCCACAGTAGCTCCAGCCTCAATATCACCCAGATCAGCAAGTTTTAAGCCCCAGTTTCCGGGGTACAACCTATAAAGCTGACTTCTTAAGTCATGAAAATCAGGATATTCGGTTTTTCTTAAATTTCTTCTAGTTTCCCGTACACCAAAAAGAGCGACATTTATTCCTTCCATATCTGGAAAACCAGACCTCTGGGTATGAAGTCTCATCTGAGCCCCAATACACTGGGCATTTAAATGGCTAATCTCGTCCAGCAGTTCTTCATTTACCGGACTAAGAAAATCAAACTCCATAAATTATTTCTTTTTCGTAGTTTTCCTTTTAGCTCCTTTTTTGGCCGTGGTCTTCTTTTTGGTCTTGCTCTTTTTCTCAAGTAATTCCTTCACCTCATCAAGGGTAAGTTCCTCGGCATTTGTGGTCTTTGGCAGTTCTACTTTTGTCCTGCCCTTTATAACATTGAACCTTCCCCATCTGGCTTTTTCAACCCTAATTCCTTCATCTTCCCAATGATGGATCAGCTTTTCACGCTCCTTCCTTAATTTGTCTTCTATAAGTTCCTCAATATCTTCAGCGGAAAGATTATCAAAATCATACTTCTTGTTCACGTTGATGAACATATTATTCCATTTAAGAAAAGGACCAAACCTACCCACTCCTTTCTGAACGGGCATATTTTTGTATTCATAGATAGGAGCGTCTGCTTTTTCCTTTTCCTTAATTAGCTCCATTGCCCTATCAAAATCAACATTCAATGGATCCTCCCCTTTTTCAAGAGAAACGAATTTCTTTCCAAAACGAACATATGGACCATAACGACCATTATTCACCTCCACGGCTTCCCCTTTGTACTCCCCAAGTTTCTTAGGAAGTTCGAATAATGCCATAGCCTCATCATAGGTAAGCGTTTCCATACTCTGATCTGGACTCAGGCTTGCAAATTTTGGTTTCTCATCATCTTCCACGCTACCAATTTGGACCATTGGTCCAAACTTACCTAACCTCACACTTACAGGTTTGCCGGTTTCGGGATCCTCTCCAAGCACCCTTTCACCTACTTCACGGTCAGCATTCTTGGCAACATCCTCCACATGCGGATGAAAATCCTTATAGAATTCCTTCATCATCGTCGTCCACTCCTTTTTACCTTCGGCTATATTATCAAAGCTTTCCTCAACCTTAGCAGTGAAATTATAATCCAGGATATTGGAAAAATGATTCACAAGAAAATCATTCACCACCATCCCTGTAGCCGTGGGAACCAGCTTACCTTTATCACTACCAACGGTTTCGGTTAATGTTTTCTCTGAAAGCTTATCATTTCTAAGTTTGAACTGAACATAATTACGCTCTGTTCCATCTACCGAACCTTTTTCAATGTAGTTCCTGGTCTGGATAGTGGAAATGGTTGGAGCATAAGTAGAAGGACGGCCAATCCCCAGCTCTTCGAGTTTCTTAACCAGAGAGGCTTCCGTATAACGGTACGGTGGCCTGGTAAATCTCTCGGTTGCAGTTATATATTGATTATTCAGAGGCTGATTCTCCTTCAATGCCGGAAGCATTCCGCTTTGTTCCTCATC
>JAWWBH010000098.1:0-9607 GCA_033721075.1 Christiangramia sp. | reverse complement strand
CATCTTTCAAAAGATGAACAGAAAAATCGCCTGCTAAGGAGACTGGATAAACCCAATAAAATATGGAAATTTTCCCCAGGTGATCTGGAAGAACGTAAAATATGGAGCCAGTATCAATTCTGTTATCAGGAGGCCATTAATAATACCTCAACTAAAACGGCTCCGTGGTATGTGATCCCGGCAGATAGTAAACCGGTAGCCAGATATCTGGTGACCAAAATTCTGTTTGAAGAACTTACCAAATATAAAGATGTCAAGGAGCCGGCACCTTCCCCAGAAGTAAAGAAAAATATGGACGAATACCGGGAACAGTTAAAAAAGGAATAGTTTTGGTGTAAACTTTCTGAAATAATAATTTTAAAATTTAATTTAGTCGCCCAAATTAATACGATGAAATCATTAAAAATTCTTTCAATATTTCTACTCATTGGAGCCTCTGTTTTTGCTCAAAACGCTACTCAAACTGATTCTCTTAATATTCGAAAGATATACGATATGTCTCTTCTTAATGGTAAGAGTTATGAATGGCTGGATCATTTATCCAACGAGATTGGAGGCAGGTTATCGGGTTCTTATAATGCCCAACAGGCAGTAGAATATACCAGGGCCGAATTGGAAAAGCTTGGTCTGGATAAGGTATGGCTTCAACCCGTGATGGTTCCTAAGTGGACCAGGGGGGAAAGGGAGTTTGCATATGTGCAAACAGGTCCAGGTGTTACGAGGAATGTTAATATCACTGCTTTGGGAGGTTCCATAGCTACACCTTCTGGCGGAACCAAAGCCCGGGTGATAGAAGTGCAGGGCCTGGAACAGCTGGCAGAATATGGTCGTGAAAATATAGAAGGGAAGATCGTTTTTTATAATCGTCCCATGCGAGCCGATCTCATACATACTTTTGAATCCTATGGTGGTTGTGTGGATCAGCGTTATTCCGGAGCCAAGGAAGCGGCAAAATATGGCGCTGTTGGTGTAATCGTAAGATCCATGAGTCTCAGGCTTGATGACTTTCCACATACCGGTTCCATGAGTTATGGAGACACCCCGGTAGATAAGAGAATACCTGCGGCTGCTATCTCAACCAATGACGCCGAATACTTGAGCAGCATGCTTAGAATTCAGAAAGATCTTGAACTTTATTTTAAACTCAATTGTGAGCAGCATGAAGATGTTCAGTCTTACAATGTAATAGGAGAGGTCACCGGTTCAGAATATCCTGACGAGATAATGGTTGTTGGCGGTCATCTGGATTCCTGGGATCTGGGTGATGGTGCACATGATGACGGGGCCGGAGTTGTCCAGTCTATGGAGGTGCTTCGACTTTTTAAGGAAACAGGCTATACACCTAAACGAACAATCAGGGTTGTTCTTTTTATGAATGAGGAGAACGGACTGCGCGGAGGTAATAAATATGCAGATGTAGCCAAATCTAAGAATGAAGATCACGTTTTTGCTTTGGAAAGTGATTCCGGTGGATTTACACCAAGAGGCTTTAGTATTACTGCTAATGATACTCAGTTCAATAAGATCCTTTCATGGAAAAAGCTTTTCAAACCTTATCTAATCCATTATTTTGAAAGAGGTGGTGGAGGAGCTGATATTGGCCCTCTTAAAGGCGGGGATATTGTCCTTGCAGGTCTGAGACCGGACTCTCAGCGTTATTTCGACTATCACCATGCTTCCAACGATACATTTGAGCAGGTAAATAAGCGCGAGCTGGAACTTGGTGCAGCAACAATGGCTTCTTTGATGTACCTGGTTGATAAATACGGCCTGGATAATATCAGCAATGAGACTGTGGAAATGGCCGATTAACTCTGTGTAAAGAATTTTATTTTATCCCTTTAAAAGAAAAGGAAAGCGGCTACCTTTGCAATCCTAAATTTTAGTTTTGCAACTATCTGCCTATACCAAAGAATTCAGTAAAAATCTTAATATAGCCTATCCAGTTATGCTTGGCCAGTTGGGTCATGTGATGGTGGGACTGGTAGATAACCTGATGATTGGCCGGCTTGGTGCTGCTCCGCTGGCAGCGGTTTCCCTTGGGAATGCACTCGTCTTTATTGCAATGTCCCTTGGTATTGGATTTTCCTTCGCCATTACTCCACTGATAGCTGAAGCAGATGGAGCAGAGGATCTTGAAAGCGGCAGGAGTTTTTTTCATCATGGTCTTATTCTAAGTACCCTGAATGGACTTTTCCTTTTCATTTTACTTCTCATCGCCAAACCTGCTCTTTATTACCTGGATCAGCCACCTGAAGTTGTGGAATTGGCAATACCTTATCTTAATATTGTGGCATTTTCCATGCTGCCACTTATGGCTTTTCAGGCTTTTAAACAATTTGCAGACGGGCTCTCACAAACCCGATACGCCATGTATGCAACTTTACTGGCAAACGTGGTAAATGTGGTTTTCAATTATTTGCTTATTTACGGTATATGGATCTTTCCACGGCTGGAACTGGAAGGTGCTGCAATAGGAACCCTTATTTCAAGATTTTTTATGCTCTGGTTCGTTTGGGAAATATTGAGGCGAAAATCCAAGTTCATTGAATATTTTAAATGGTCTAAAAAGGAAATGCTGAAATGGGACATATTCAAAAGGTTGTTGGATTTAGGTTTTCCTACCGCATTACAAATGTTTTTTGAAGTCGCTATTTTTACCGCAACGGTCTTTCTGGCGGGAAACCTTGGAACGAATCCTCAGGCAGCCAACCAGATCGCGCTTAACCTTTCCTCCATGACTTTTATGATTGCCGTAGGCCTTGGTGTTACCGCAACCATCAGGGTTGGAAATCAGGTTGGCTTAAAGGCGTACAGGGAACTTCGAAGAATCAGCTTTTCTATCTTTTTGCTTGTATTTTTTATAATGGGCATTTTTGCTCTCCTTTTCATATTGCTCAATGATATTCTGCCAGGTTTCTACATTGATAATTTTGAGGTGGTGAGCCTTGCAGCCCAACTACTTATTGTAGCGGCCGTTTTTCAGTTAAGCGATGGAATGCAGGTGGTGATCCTCGGGGCTTTGAGAGGGCTTCAGGATGTGAAACTTCCAACGCTTATTTGCTTTATCGCTTACTGGGTTATTGGTTTTCCAGTAAGTTTCTATTTTGGTCAGCCTGAAAGAATGGGAAGTATGGGAATCTGGCTTGGTTTACTTGCCGGCTTGACATCCTCAGCATTATTACTATATTTCCGTTTTAATTACTTAACTAAAAAGCTTATTCATTTAAAAGAGAGTTTAAAAGTTTAAAATATAATATATGGAGCTTCCAAGATTTATACTGGGTGATAATACCGATTTTCCCGATTCTATTTTCGTGATACATACGGAATACCCGCGTTTTATCATTGACCTGAAGAATGATGAGGTGGAATGGTTTGAAGATTTTGACAAGGAAGATGAGAAGGAACTTAGCAGCGAAGCTGAAGGCCTGATCACCCAGGCGAATGAGTTTTACGATCGAGAAGTTTCCAGATACGAACAGGAATAATGGAGAAGCTGGCCGAATTAGACAGAGAGCTTTTTCTATTTCTGAACAACCTGGGTTCAGAGCAATGGGACTGGCTGTGGCTCGCGATCAGTGATAAATGGATGGCCATTCCACTTTATGCGGTATTGCTCTTCTTTGTTTTTAAAAAGTTCGGGTTAAAGCCTACCCTGATAACGCTGGTAGTAATTGCCCTTCTAATTACGGCTACAGATCAGCTGGCTAATCTTTTCAAGCATGGTTTTGAAAGACCCCGTCCATGCCGGCAGGAAGGAGTCATGGAATACGCCCGTTTTATCGCCGTAAGATGTGGTCGATTCGGATATTTTTCAGCTCATGCAGCCAACTCCATGGGGGTGGCTGTTTTTTTAAGCCTGTTATTCCAGAAGCATTACCCAAAACTTTTCGTATTCCTGCTGTTTTGGGCTGCAGTCGTATCTTATAGCCGTATCTATCTTGGAGTGCATTATCCTGGGGACATCATTACGGGAATGATGATCGGAGGTATATTCGGTTTCGGTTTCTTTAAATTAAGACAATACCTGGCAGCCAGGATCCTGAAAGGATCAGGCGAGGCTTAAAAGGTGTTTGGCAGCGGCAAAGGCTGTGGTCTTATTATCTTCTATTAGCTGCAACTGTTCCTTTAAGGCAGCTTTTATTTTGGGATCTTCATAGAACCTGCTTTTTAAATAATCATTTACGGTTTGAAATAGCCAGAATTTATTCTGTTGATGCCGGTTATGCTGAAAGAAACCATTCTTATCCACCTTTTTCCTGAATTCTGAAATCATCTTCCATATATCTGAAACACCTTCATTATATAAAGCACTGCATAATTTCACTTCGGGTTTCCATTCACTTTCCTTTGGAGGATAGAGCTGAAGGGCTCGATTGAATTCCAGTTTAGCTTCCCTGGCATGTTTTTGATTATCGCCGTCAGCTTTATTGATCACGATGGCATCTGCCATTTCCACTATCCCGCGTTTTATTCCCTGAAGTTCATCACCGGCACCTGCCAGTTTCAATAGGAGGAAGAAATCGGTCATGCTGTGAACAGTGGTCTCACTCTGGCCAACTCCAACCGTTTCGATCAGGATCACGTCAAATCCGGCGGCTTCACACAGGATGATACTTTCCCTGGTCTTTCTCGCAACCCCGCCTAATGACTCACCACTGGGTGAAGGCCTTATAAAGGCATCTTTTTCCTTTACCAGGTTTTCCATCCTGGTCTTATCACCCAGAATACTGCCATGGGAAACCGAGCTGCTTGGATCTACTGCCAGAACCGCCACTTTTTTTCCCTGCTCGATCAGGTATGATCCAAAACTTTCAATAAAAGTGCTTTTGCCAACTCCAGGTACTCCGGTAATTCCAATTCTTATCGATTTATGGGCATATGGCAATGCACCCTCGATAAGATATTCAGCTTGTTTCTGATGGGCTTTCTGATTGCTTTCTATAAGAGTGATTCCTCTTCCTAAGGCAGTTTTGTTTCCATTAAGAAGATCCTTCAGAAGATCTTTTTCAGAGAATTTATTCTTTCTGAAACCCCTTATTCTTTTGGCAGACTCAGCACTTACACTTTTTGAAGAGGGATTGCTTTCAGACTCACTTAAAGCCGATTTTTGATTTTCTTTATCCAAATTGAGCGGAATGTTTATGACAAATTTATGAATTAAGTTTTCGGGTATTTTTAATTGTGTATATTGAGTTCAACTAAATTACTTAAATTATTTCACGCAATGAAAAACCTGTATAAAACAGCCGTAACTACGAAAGGCGCAAGAGATGGTCGTACAACCAGCGATGATGGAATTCTTGATATTAAGCAAACAGTCCCAAAGAGCATGGGAGGTGAAGGCGGAAAATATACCAATCCGGAACAATTATTCGGGGCAGCATATTCGGCCTGCTTTGGAGCGGCCCTTGAAGCAGCTGCAAAAAAACATAATACCGATCTTGGGGATTACAGCGTAACCGCAATTGTAAAACTAGGTATGACCGAAGATGAAGACCTTCAGCTTTCGGTAATATTAGATTGTTATATTCCGGGTGTGGATGTGGAGACCGGAGAAGAACTTGTAAATGAAGCTCATGAAATATGTCCTTATTCGAGAGCTACAAGAGATAATATAGATGTGACACTTAATTTGCTTCTGGAAGAAGACTAAATAACTTGCTTAGTTATTATCTGAAGAGGTGCCTGCGGGTGCCTTTTCTTTTTTTATGGGAACACTCACACTCGTTTTATCCCAGGCCAGAACCAGATTAACAAAATCCCCTGATTCTTCAAATAGTATTGTGAATTGTTCCACACGGGTGGACAAATCTCTAACAGGTCTTTCAAGAACAAGAGCATCAAAATTGGGATTTCGATAAGCTTCCTTATCCAGATTTATACCCCAGGGATACATTTTTGTGTTGAAGATAACCTTCCAGCTGTCTTCCATAGGTATGGTCCATATTGTGTATTTACCTGCTTTCAGTAAACTTCCATCCACCAGAATATCCTGGTTTGTTTTAAAAGTAGTGGCTTCATTAGCTCCGGTACGCCATACTTCATTATACGGTACCAACTCGCCGAATATTTTACGTTTCTTTCTGTAAGGGCGGTTATAATAAACCTCAAGTTTAAGATCATCCTGATGATAGGTCACAGTATCTTCAGGGCTATGGGCCTTGGTAGTATATCTCAGGATAAGGATAAGTGCAATTCCAAGGAACAGGATTGCTCCAAATATTTTTAAGCCTGTTTTTAAACTTTTGTTCATAGCGTTTCCTTTATAAAGAAAAGCTTTTCAAAAATTCAGCCATAACCTTCTCTTTTTGAATACTAAAAATAGGAATTATGAATGAATTTGAATTTTTTTTCGGAATTTTTGCAACGCGGGACTTTTTATCTCGTCATTAAAATGAACTAACCCATCAAAAACAAATAGAATTGATACAGCATGAGCTAATAGAAGCTTGTAAACAGAATAGCCGGCGGGCCCAGCTAAAGCTGTATAACAAATATTGTGACGGGATGTATTATGTGGCATTGCGATTTATGCAGGATACGATGGAAGCCGAAGATGCCATGCAGGAAGCTTTTATAAAAGCCTTTACCAGGATACATCAGTTTAACGGAGAGGTAACCTTCGGGGCCTGGTTAAAAAGAATCGTTATCAATAAATGTTTGGATAAGCTAAAAGCGAAAAAACTTGAACTGGTAGCTATTAACGAACAGGTACTGGGTACCGTGGAAGAGGAAGATAACTGGCAGGTAGAGGATGGGATTGGAGTGGAACAGGTAAAAAAAGAAATTGAGAATTTACCAGAAAAATATAAATATCCGCTGATGTTATACCTTATAGAAGGGTATGATCACGAGGAGATCAGCGAAATACTGGGAATAACCCAGGTAGCCTCGCGTACCCTGGTACACAGGGGTAAGAAAAAATTACAGGATGAACTTAAAACAATGAGCAATGGGACAGGATATTAGAGAAATGTTCCGCAATCAGGAGCATATTGGAAAGGAAAAACTAAGTAAAGGGCATCAAAGAAGATTTGAGGCCAGGCTGGATGAGGCATTTCCGGTTGAGAAAAAGAAAACCAGTTATTATCAGGTCCTTCAAATCGCTGCACTTTTTGTGGTAGCCCTGGGAGTGGGAGCATTCTTCTACTTTAATAACAATGAAGAGATGCCTGTTGAGGAGAACAACCAGATAGTGGAGACTCCGGCTAAGAAGGAAGCCTCTGAAGAGCCAAAAGCTACCGAGTATAGGCTTAGTGATGTTTCTCCTGAATTCAAAAAGATAGAAGATTACTATATGGCGAGTGTAAATATTCAGCTTGCCAAACTGGATATGACTCCAGAGAATAAAGAACTTATAGATGCATTTATGAATAAACTGGAAACCCTGGATGAAGAATATATGGCGCTGAATGCCGAAATCCAGCAAACCGGCCTCAATGAGGAAACAGTGGAAGCTATGATCGCGAACTTACAGCTAAGACTGGATCTTCTTAAAAAGTTGAAAATCAAATTAAACGAAATTAAACAATCAAAAGACAACAGATATGAAAACTATCAGGCTTAAATATATAATGCTTTGCCTGCTGTTCATCGCGGCAGGAAGCTTTGCCCAGACTAAAAAACTGAGCAAAAATTACAGGACATCGGCAGATGTGAATGTAGAGTTGGATTCCCGGCACACCAATATCATCATAGAGAACTGGGACAGGAACGAGGTTGAGATCGAAGCTTATCTGGAAGGTGATGCAGGTAACAAAGAGGAGACTCAAAAGCTTTTGAATGCCTGGCAACTTGAAACTTCTTCAAGTTCGGGATTGGTAAGGATAAAATCTGGCGGGGGAATGAATATGAATGTGGATATAGACATGGCCCGTTTAGAGGGTTCATTATCTCAGCTGCCTGAAATCATGGAACCTTTAATGAATAACCTTGTAGGTCCTATTTTATCAAATATTGCAGAAAACCCACTTCCTCCTGAATTTGCGGAAAATATGAGAGAAATGAAATTCGATTATGACGCATACAAAAAGGACGGCGATAAGTATCTGGAGAAATGGGAAGCCAATTTTGAGAAGAAATTCGGAAAGGAATTCGAGGTTAAAATGGAAAAATGGGCTGCAGAAATGGAAAAGAATTCCGAAAAGTACGAAAAGGAATATGAAGCCAAAATGGAAGTCTGGGCTAAGGATTTCGAAAAGGATATGGAAGCGTGGGGCGAAGAATTTGGAAAGAAAATGGAAGCCTGGGGTGAACAGTTTGGTAAACAGTTCGAGGCCAGTATGGGGAATGGCAACAAGGTGTTTATTTATGAAGGTGGAAAAACCATCAATTCCAAAAAGACCATTAAATTAAAGGTACCTAAAGATGCCAAACTTCACCTTAATGTTCGCCACGGTGAACTTAAGCTGGGAAGCACTATAAAAAACCTGAAGGCCGATCTGTCTCACAGTCGGCTTTCAGCTAACCGTCTTTCGGGAAAGGATACCAATGTAAAAGTGGCCTATTCGCCGGTAAAGATAGGATACTGGGATTACGGAGTGCTTTCTACTGAGTTCGTGAAGAATTGTAGTATAGATAAGGCGGTAAGTATAAAACTGAATTCCAATTCCAGCGACATCAGGATCAAGGAGCTTCAAAAAACAGGAGTCCTTAGCGGTTCTTTTGGCAAGCTTGATATAGATAATCTTGGTGCCGGTTTTGAAACTCTTAATATAACCCTGGAGAACAGTGATCTTAAACTGAATGTTCCTGAAACGGCCTTCAACTTTACATTCAACGGCATGCAGAGTTCCATCAAATATCCCGATAATATGAAGCTTAAGTCCACAAGGTCATATGATAATGAGATCCTGAATGGTTATAACAAGTCAAGGGATGGTAGTGGAAGTATCTCAATTAAGGCAAATTTTAGCGATGTATTGATAAATTAAATCCTAGCTATTACATTTGGCTTCCTTTAGAAGCTGAATGAGATGCAGAATTTTTCTGAATTTGTTAATGACATCACCTCTGGTTTTACTCCTGTAATAGGTGGAGATTATAAACAAGAGGACTATGCTTACATAGATCTTTCGGAAAATAATCCGGAATTATTAAAACTTGAGGTTGCTTCTTCGGAAGCATTTTCTGCTTTTATCTTCGAATTCCTGAAGAATAAGAGGGCAAAAGCGGCTTATGGTGGTTATAATGAGCTAAGGACCTTATACAACCGGAGTGAACTTTTTAATAATATGGAAGCCAACAGAAATATCCATATTGGTCTGGATATATGGGTGCCGGCCTTTTCTGAAATTATAAGTCCGTTAGATGGTAAAATACACAGTTTTAAGGATAATGATAATTTCGGTGATTATGGTCCCACGCTGATCCTTGAGCATTCTATACAAGGTCGAAAATTCTATACTTTATACGGGCATTTAACCAGGAAGTCTTTGAAAGGACTTAAGGCAGGTGATCAAATAAAAGCTGGTGAAAAGATCGCAGAACTTGGTGATTTTGATGAAAATGGAGATTATGCACCGCACCTTCATTTCCAGGTGATCGAAGACCTGAATGGTAATACAGGAGATTTCCCTGGTGTTATAAAAAAAGAGGACCT
>JAWWBH010000097.1:0-9665 GCA_033721075.1 Christiangramia sp. | reverse complement strand
GCTTCGGTCGTTTCACTCCCTCGCAGCGACGTTCCTTAGGAACTTCGAGCATAGTCGAGAGGTCTTTAATTATATTATATGAAATTCAATAAGATAGTCTGTGTAGATAATACCAGGCTTAATAAACAAGCCTTATCAGAACTGGAAAAACTTTCCGGGGAGCTAAAGGTATATTCAGATTATCCCATGCAAAAGGAAGTGATCATTAATCGAATTGGTAATGCTGAAGCTATCATTGTTTCATGGCGTACAGAAATAGACGAGGAGATCATCCAAGCCTGTTCTGGATTAAAATATATAGGGATGGCCTGCAGCCTGTATGATGAGGAGTCGGCTAATGTGGCAGTGAAATTCGCCAGGGAAAGAGGTATTTCGGTAAAAGGAATCAGGGATTACGGCGATCCCGGGGTGGCGGAGTTCATAATTTCGGAACTAATTCAACTTCTTAATGGCTATAGGGAAGAACAGTGGAAAGAACTGCCTCAGGAACTTACGGAACTTAGGATCGGAATTGTTGGAATGGGGGTGACCGGCCAGCTGCTAGCCAAATGTTTACTACCGTTTGGTGCAGAACTGGCCTATTATAGCCGGTCCAGGAAAACTGAATGGGAGAAAAATGGAGTTGAATACCTTCCATTAGATGAATTATTAAAAACATGTGAGGTGATATCATTTCATCTTCCGAAGAATGTGCAACTGATTGGAGAAAATGAATTCAGAATATTAGGAAACGGGAAAATTCTCATCAATACTTCTCTTGGGCTACCTTTTGAGGAACATGCTTTTCAAAAATGGATAAAGAATACTGGCAATTTTGCGATATTTGATGCAGACGGCAGGAAGGAATTGACCTCAGAAACGAGATTGATCCCGGGTGTTATAGTTTCCGAATCCAGTGCAGGCTGGTCTGAACAAACCCTGGAAAGACTTTCAGAAAAGGTAATAAGGAATATCAGGGGATATAATAAAGAGAACGCCTGATCAATACTTTTTGTTTATGTAACTTCTGTTACTGATAGTCCGGTATGGAAAACCTATTTTTACCATCCCAAAAAAAGCGCATTATGGAAATGATATTACAAACCTGGCCATGGTATATTTCAGGGCCTCTTATAGCCTTAATTATGTTCCTTCTCATATTCATGGGAAAGAAATTTGGAATGTCTTCCAATCTTAAAACACTCTGCACAATGTGCAAGGCTGACAGGAAAGCCTCTTATTTCAAATTTAACTGGAGGGAACAAAAATGGAACCTTATCGTAATTTTAGGAGCTGCCATTGGCGGATTTATAGCGATCAATTTTCTAACTGCAGATCCTGCTGTAACTATTAATCCGGAGACGGTTTCAACACTTAATGAATTGGGTTTTGAAAGTTCCGGTAAGGCTTATTTGCCTGATGAAATTTATAGTCTAGAAGCTTTGACTAACTGGAAGGCACTAAGTATTTTGATCATAGGTGGTTTTCTAATTGGTTTTGGTGCCCGCTGGGCAGGAGGCTGTACTTCAGGTCATGCCATTTTTGGCCTGAGCAATCTTCAGTTGCCTTCGCTACTTGCAGTTACTGGATTTTTCATAGGAGGCCTTATTATGATTCATTTATTATTTCCATTAATATTTTAGGACATGAGAATAGTAGGATATTTACTGACGGGTATATTTTTTGGAATCGTAATGTTCAAATCTGAAGCGGCCTCATGGTTCAGGATCTACGAGATGTTCCGGTTCGATTCTTTTCATATGTATGGGATCATGGGCTCGGCACTGGTTTTAGGTGTAATTGGATTTCAGCTTGTAAAGAAGAAAAACCTTAAAGACTTTAATGGAAAAGAGATCCATATAGCCCCAAAGCCGAAAGAATACAAGGCGAATATATTTGGAGGTATCGTGTTCGGACTGGGTTGGGCACTCGCAGGAGCCTGCCCCGGACCTATATACACTCTTATTGGCGCCGGATATATATCTGTGATAATAGTATTTCTTGCCGCGATGCTTGGAACTTTTGTCTATGGAATATTAAGGGATAAATTACCGCACTAAGAATTAATTCAGCATAAAAAAAACGCTTAAAAAGTACCATTCTTTTTAAGCGTTTTTATTTTTAGAATAATTCAGTTTACCCGATCAGCATTTGGATATAATTCTTTTGCTCTAATCATTTCTATCATCTCCTATCCTTTCTCTGCCATCTGTTTCCATTTTTCGGAATTATGAACTTTCTCGTATGTAGCAGCGGCAGGCCATACACCCTCCAAAAAATAAGGATAATTCTCACTGTTCTGGCCAGGTATCTTGTATAAATGATAACCGGCATCCGGATAACTTTCTTCGCTAATTGCCTGATTCATTTCCTTTAGGTGATCACTTAATTTCTTTTCGGTTACATCTTCCGGAAGTTCAATTAAATGAAGACTCTTATTGCCGGTAAGCTTTTCATTTTTCTTCAATTCTATCTGAATAAGCTTGAAACGCTTATCACCAATATTACTGGGTTGGTGTATAGACGTTTCCAACCACATTAAGGCACCTTTTTTACCTTCCATTTTGAATGAATTACCGTCTTCGGTATTCATTTTGGCCTTGTGATCTGAGAGGATAACCGCTACTCCTTCCGGGTGACTATGCATTACCGATTCTTCGCCTGGTCCATAACTAATGCGCAGGATCCTCACCTGGTCATTATCTACTTCAACTTTATAGTGTTCAGGATCTGTTTTTACGGCATCCTGAGCATTTTAAGCTATAAGTGGCATCATTAAAAGGATAAAAAGGATTAACCGGTTGATACTTTAAAATTCCTCATTACCTGATTATTTGATAGAATCGGTCTTTGTGGTGTCTGCTTCCTGCAAAGCCATCATCATGGACGAGTTATCCCAGTAACCATATTCTCTTACAATTTTTCCGTCCTCAAAGCGAGCCGTTAAATGAACCGGGATAATCAACTCCTTGTTACTCCCTGAGATAGTTCCTTTCCATTCACCCCAGTAATTAACCCAGGTATGATCATCATCTGTCAGCACCATTTCAAAATCATTATCATCATGATTAAAACCATAATTTGAAAGGCCTGAAAGGGATTCTTTGTGCGATTTTATAGTTGCATCAATATTTTGACCTTTTGTGCTATTATGAAAAATCTGAGCCGTATCGGCATAATGAGATTTCATGGATTGCCAGTCTCCCTTTTCATAATCGTTTATAGCAGCCTTCAGGGTATTGATCTCTTCAGAATCCTGAGTATATCTTGTTTCCTCTTTTTTGTTAGAGTCATTACATGACGAGGTGATAAGGCCTATAAAAAGGCCTATTAGGATTAACTTTTTCATGATTCTAATTTTTTGTGATCCTGGTACCGCTTGGTGCGCCTTTATACCCAAGATCAGGCCTCATTCCGCCTCGTTTCACGGAATAATGGTCTACATACTTGAACATTTCCTGGAATAATTTCTCACCTTCAGGACCAAGCAATTGGTCATTTTCTGCAGACATTCTATCATAATCCTGGGCATCTTTTGCTGATATCACGGCAACATAATAATTTCCCACATTTCCAAATCCAGTGTGATAGATACGGTAATGCATTTTTGATCCCTTATTTGCAAACAGGTTCTTTAATTCCTTCATTTTCCCTGTAAGATTCTGAATATTCGAAGGAGTTACATCAAGTCGATGCCATACCCTGTAATCCTGTCCGGGAGTTTCAATGGTAAGCCCGTCTGGCATATAGGATAGTTCACTATTCAATACGGCTATATAATCCCCATGAGAATCATAACATTTATCGAAATTCTGGAATATTTTAGAGAATTCCTCATCTCCCATAGCTTCTCTCAATGGTGCAAAGGAGTTTTTGTCCAGATCTGCCATATTCTGTATAGGTGAAATATAGAGATAGGTACCATCGTCCATGGAAGCTGTAGCCCACTGTACATCTTTTAAGGCATGTTTCTTACAGGAATCCACAAAACCCTTAGATACTTGTTCGTATTCCGCCATCATAGAAGGCTTTACCCTGTCTTCATGGATCCAGAAGGCTTGATTTTTAGCATCCTGGGCCCATATTCCAGCTGTCATTAACAGGCAGAATAATGCTGCCATCATTTTTTGAATAATTTTCATAATAATAGTTTTAAGGTTTGATTAATAATTATTGATCCGGTTTGGAGTTAAATTCCCAGGGGCGCATTCGTTTTCGTAACATTTCCAGAAACGATTTAATTCTATTGCGGCATGGGCCATCGGTAACTTTTAATGACCCTCCATTTTCCGTTGATTTTTTTTGCGATGTTTACCACTTCGATATTTCTTGTAGCATCTTCTCCTTCGATATCCAGAAATACCTTATCGTGATAGAATACCAGGTCTTTGGCGAGTTTGTCTTCTGAAATATTTTCAAAGGCTATTGTGGCCTTTGAGTTTTTAAAGAATTCATTGTAAAAATCACCTATTTCCTTACTTCCATTCAGCATGCTACCGTCAATATGATGTATGGCGGCATCCTTAGAATATACCTGCAGAATCTTATCGGTATCCGAGTTCTGCAAGGCTTCAATATAGCTCTGCCTTAATTGTTGAAGGTCTTTTGAAAATGACTGGGCATGGGTACCTGCCATCATCAAAACCATCCCAAAAGTGAACAGGATCAGCTTTTTCATGATTTGTGATTAATTATTGGTTACATAGGATAGTTCAGGTTTGAGATATCCGGTGACCTTTTCCTGTTTGGAGGTAACATTTTCTACCTGGTCGAAAATCTTCTTTCCTTCGTCACCCAGTAACTCCATATTTTCATTACGTAATTTTTCAAGGGCTTCAGGACTTTCAGCCGCAACAGCCACCATATAATAATTACCCATATTTCCAAAACCGCTCTTATAGACCCGGTAATGAACTTTTGATTTTTTCCTGGTATAAAGCTGCTTTACGGCCTGTGCAAGCTGTTCGGCCTTTTCACCCGCACCAGGCGGAATATGGTAATAAATAAGTTCACGGTAATTCTGTCCTTCAGGAGTTTGTGTAATTCCATCGGGCATATAAGAAAGGTCTTTATCCAATCTTAGAATATAATCTCCATGCTCGGTATAGGTATCTGCATAGGGTTCAAAAAGTTCTTGAAATTGATCCTTACCCATTTTCTTTTCCAGATCTTCGAATGGATTTTTATCCAGTTCAGCCATACTTTCAATGGGAGAGAGGTACATTACCCGGTTGTCATCGGCCTGAAAGGTTATCCAACTCATTCCTTTCATTTTATGCTCTTTGGCCGCATTTATAATGACTTTATCAGCCTGCTGATGTTTGTCTTTCATTCCTTCTTTAACATGATCTTCATGAACCAGGTAAAGCTGATACCTGTCATTTTGTGCGTGGATTGAAATAAAAATGAACAGCATCATTATAATTGCCGTTAAATTTTCTTTGGTTGATTTCATTATTTCCGTTTTTTGATTAATAAATAAGATGAAAATTTAGGAAGTTATTTTAGTCAGACCAATGCAAAAAGGACAGGCATATGGAAATACTTTCCCAAGTAACCATATTATTTACCGGAATAAGGAAAGGTGGTTATCAGATCACCTGAAGATGCCTGAATAATTCATTACGCATAGCCTTGCTGACGGGTAGGGATCGACCGGAAATGACGAGGTGATTTCCACCTATTTCATCTATATGGACAAGGTTCACAATATAGGAACGATGAATTCTTATGAATCCTTTATCAGGAAGTTTATTTGTGATCTCTTTTAAGGTTGTGACCAGTAGGTATTGTCGATCTTTGGTGAATACCCTGCAGTAGTTCCTGTCAGCTTCTATAAACTTAATATCAGCGAGGTAAATCTTCACCATTTTATCTTTGTAGCGCACAAAGATGCGGTCACTTAGAAAAGAATGTTCCTTATTTGAACTTCTTTTAAAACTGTATTTCTTCCTGAGTCTTTTGAAGGATTCCTTTATTTCCTTTTTTAGAATGTTTTTTCTGATATTTTTTTTAATGGGTAGAATTTTTTGCAGGCCCAGGGAACTTTGCTCCTTATTGAAGTAAATAACTGAGGATTCTTTTTCGTTTTCATCAATACCTGCAGATTCCACTCCGTTTAGTTGCCCTTTCAGTTGATCGTCCAGAAGAATTAGATCAGGTGTTTCCTGTTTAATGAAGTCAAGAGCGTCTTTGGCCCGGGAGAATATTCCAGTTATCCTGTAACCGAGTTCACTAAGTGTTAAGGATAACTTTGCAGCCATGGGAATATCATTTTCCACGATCACTATTTCGGCCTGCCTTTTCATTTGATAGTAGCTTTCTATAAAGATACTGAAACTATTGATATTCAGTTTGATACACTGTAAAAATTAAATCGATCAGCGGGATTTTCCGTTGGAAGAAAGATAGAAAGAAGGTAGTGAGATATGGTATTTCACAACAATTAGCCGGATGCCAATTACGATAAGTGAAGTTGTGAGATAGATTATATCTGCATCTACTCCAAGATCAAAGAGTATTATATAAACAAAAGCACCCATTAAGCAGGCCGTTGCGTAAATTTCTTTTCTGAAGATCACCGGGATCTCATTACATAGAATATCCCTTATCACACCTCCAAAAGTCCCTGTCATAGCTCCCAGTGCAATGGAAATGATAGGATTAAGGTCATTCTGAATTCCAGTTTCAACACCTGTGATGGTAAAAACCCCCAGCCCAATGGTATCAAAAAGGAAAAGTGATTTTTTTAGATAGAACAGTTTGTTTCTGAAAACAATGGACAGAATGGTGACCAGTCCAATAAGATAGACATAAATTATATTTTCCATCCAGGTTACCGGAGTGTTACCTATAAGCACATCACGGATAGTGCCGCCGCCAATGGCAGTTACAAAAGCGATAATAAAAATCCCGAAAGGATCCAGACGTCTATTCATCGCTGAAAGTGCTCCCGATATAGCGAAGGCAATGGTTCCAAGTATATCAAGTATGTTAAATAAACTCAATTCCATACTTGGCAAAGGTAATTTTATCTTTTAAATTTGATGTTAGACAGGCAGTTTTCTGCCTTATTTTTAGGGTTTATCAACAAATAAACGATCTTAATAACATTAGGTGTAAGTTTTCACCTAAACTCCCTACTTTTACAAAAGCCAAAAATTACAAAAATGAGTGATAATACAGAAAGAATAAAGTGTTTGATCATTGGGTCGGGACCTGCAGGCTATACAGCAGCTATCTACGCTTCCCGGGCAGATCTTAAACCTGTTTTATATACCGGGATGGAACCCGGAGGACAACTTACCACAACTACTGAAGTAGATAATTTTCCAGGATATCCTGATGGCATCGATGGTCCTAAAATGATGATGGACCTGCAGCAACAGGCTGAGCGATTTGGAACTCAGGTGAGAATAGGAATGGTCACTGAAGTGGAACTCTCTAAAGAAGTAGGCGGTATTCACAGAGCCTGTGTAGATAACTCCACATGGGTGGAAGCCGAGACAATAATTATCTCTACCGGGGCTACGGCAAAATACCTTGGCTTACCAAGTGAACAAAGGCTAAGAGGTGGCGGGGTTTCTGCATGTGCAGTTTGTGATGGTTTCTTCTATAAGGGTCAGGATGTGGCCATTGTGGGAGGAGGAGATACCGCGGCAGAGGAAGCTACTTACCTTGCCAACATCTGTAATAAGGTGACCATGCTGATTAGAAAGGATCATATGAAGGCTTCAAAAGCCATGCAGCATAGAGTGAACAACACAAAAAATCTGGAAGTAAGATATAATACCGAAGCTGAAGAGATCCTTGGGGACCAGGTTGTGGAAGGTCTTAGAATGGTGAACAACCAGACAGGAGAGAAGGAAGAGATCAAGATCACTGGATTCTTTGTAGCTATAGGTCATAAACCTAATACAGATATATTTAAAGGTCAGCTGGATATGGACGATACCGGATACCTAATTACAAAGGGGAAATCCACCAAGACAAATATCCCGGGTGTATTTGCTTCAGGAGATGTTCAGGATAAGGAATATCGCCAGGCGGTAACTGCGGCTGGAACTGGCTGTATGGCAGCACTTGATGCGGAACGTTACCTTGCTGAAAAGGAAAGTCATATCGAAGAAGCCAAGGCCGAGGAAAAACTTAACGCTTAACTATATTTGAAATAAGAATAGTAGAGGCTGGCTAAAAAGTTAGGTTTAAAGGTCATTACGAACAAAGTGAAGTAATCTCATCTTTACAGGTAAATTTGGAAGGGATTGCTTCGTACCTCGAAATGACAAAACCAATGACTTTTTAGCCGGCCTCTTGTTTTTAGATAATAGCGGAAGATCAGTTATCTGTTTTCTTCTTTACCTCATCACCATCTATCTTTAGTTTAGATTCACTGCCATCGGCTCTGTCAACCTTTTTCTTGTATTCATCTCCGTCCTTTTTTATCTTTATCTCGTCACCTTCAGGGGTCTCGATCTTGATCTTATCACCACCGTCCTTTACTTCAACCTTATTATCCGGATCTTCCATCAGTTTCTGAACTTCGGTTTTTTCCTCTTCCTTTTCGGTATCTCTACAGGAAACAAATCCCATGCTAAGTGCCAGGATGCATAAACTGGTTTTAAATAAATACTTCATAATATTTGATTTAAAATTCACTGTAAAACTATTCAATCCTGGAATTTAGCCTTCTGAATTTTGAAAACTTTAGGATTTTCAAACCTATTTGAAAAGGCCTTTACTAAAATCCTTTTTAGCGATCACGGCTTCTCCTGTAAACTCAATAAGGTCTATCTGCGGATTATTGAAGATCTCTGTTTCGCTATTGTCTTTGGCCCTTATTTCAAGCTCCTGGGTTACATTTATCTTATTTTCTGAATCGCCCTGTGCAAGCACAACAGCATTTATACAGGTAAGGTTTTCGCCATCGAATTCCGCGGACTGGTCTGCCCTAAGTTCAAATTTCTCAATATCACCATCTATCCTTGCAGAGGACTTCTCATAAATATCAACTTTGAAAAGTGGAGTATTTACAAGGGCCTCAACTTTGGACGACTGGTTTAACTGGTAATAAACTTCTTTTGCGGTCACATTGAGCTCAGCTTTGGAATCGTCGCCATGTATAAGGGTAAAATTGCTGGCCGTAAGTGTGAGAAAAGCCTGTGATTCGTTTTTGGTCTCCAGTTGGAAGTCCCCCAAATACAGGTCTTGGAGGGACTCTAATTCAACCTTATCAGAAATTTTAATATTTCGGAGGCTATCAGAAAAAGTGATCCTTATCTCCTGAGACCTGGTTCTGCTGAACTCTTTTATGGGTTTGATGTAAAGAACCCCATCAACCACCTCGCTCTGAATAAGATCATGCCGGTTATCATCGGCTGTGATTTCCATCATGGGTCGGCTGCCTTTCAGGATACCAACTTCAAACTCTCCGGCTATATGAATGGAATGAAATGGGGTTAGGTTAATTTGTTCGGTTTTAACTTTTCTACTGCCTTTTACTTTTTCCTGGGCCTGACAGGAGCAAAGAATAATGAGTAGAAAATAGGGTAGTTTTTTTATCATAAATAAGTTTTGAAATATATCAAATATAGAAAAAGCCTCCCAAAGGAGGCTTATTGATTGTCGGTTAGCATTCCAGCACCTGTTGCTGGGCTTTGAGTTTTTGAAAGATCTCTATTTTATCT
>JAWWBH010000096.1:0-9778 GCA_033721075.1 Christiangramia sp. | reverse complement strand
TTCCACAGAGCAAGCCAGCGCAGAAAGACAGGGTCAGGCCTTTGTTAAGGATGATGTATCTGAACCTACAGTTCTGGATATTGCCATACAATCTAAAGACCATAAGACGCTGGTAGCGGCAGTTCAGGCTGCCGAGCTGGAAAACGCCCTGGTAAATGCCGGCCCTTTAATGGTTTTTGCTCCAACTGATGAAGCATTTGCAGCTTTACCTGAAGGTACTGTGGAAGACCTTTTAAAGCCTGAGAATAAAGATAAGCTGGCTTTTATTCTAAAACATCATGTCACCCCTGGTAAGTATGATAAGGAGTTTCTCAAGAAATTCAAAAAACTAGGTCAGGCTAGTGACCTTAGTATTCCGGTAGAGGTAAAAGGAGAAGATGTGTATGTAGGGGGCGCCAAAATCGTCGCCAGTGTTTCTGCAGGAAACGGCATCGTACACGTAGTTGATAAAGTAATAATCCCAGAAAATTAATAAGCCTATAAATCAATCTCACAATCATGAAAAAATCAGTTTTATTTATATTATCACTGTTCCTGGCGGCAAGTTTCCTTAGCTGCGACAACAGCGAAAACTCCAAAAGAGGAGATCGTGGAGCATTAGCCTCCAGTGCCGCAGAAAAAGTATATGTGGCACCCGGTGAACACGATGAGTTCTACGCCTTTATATCAGGAGGTTTTAGTGGCCAATTGTCTGTCTATGGCCTTCCATCGGGAAGATTGCTCAAAGTAATTCCCGTATTCTCGCAGGATGCAGAAAAAGCCTGGGGTTACAACGAAGAAACAAAACCCATGTTGAATACTTCCCACGGGTTCGTGCCATGGGATGATGCTCACCACCCCGATATTTCCCAGACAAATGGAAAACTTGATGGTCGCTGGGTATTCATAAACGGTAATAACACCCCAAGGATCGCAAAAATTGATCTTACCACTTTTGAAACTACCGAGATCATCGAGGTTCCAAACTCTGCTGGAAATCACAGTTCTTCATTTGTGACTGAAAACACTGAATATGTGGTAGCAGGAACAAGATTCTCTGTACCGGTACCTCAGCGTGATATGCCTATCAAGGATTATAAAGGAAACTTTAAAGGATCGCTTACTTTTATTAGTGTAGATCCTGAAGAAGGCCAAATGGATATCAAATTCCAGCTTATGATGCCAGGTTTTGATTATGACCTTGCTCACCCTGGACGCGGAAAATCTCACGGCTGGTTCTTCTTCTCTACCTATAACACCGAGGAAGCGAATACCTTAATGGAAGTTAATGCTTCACAGAACGATAAGGATTTTATCGCTGCGGTTAACTGGAAGAAGATCGAAGAGTATGTAAACAATGGTGGAGGTAAGAAAATGCCTGCTAACTATGCACACAACGTGTATGATGAAGATACTCACACTGCTACTTCCACTATGAAAAAAGAGGTGCTTGTGGTAGATCCACTAGAAGTTCCTGGAGCAGTATTCCTGCTACCTACTCCTAAATCCCCTCACGGATGTGACGTAGATCCTACAGGAGAGTATATCGTAGGAAACGGAAAACTTTCAGCTGATCTTACCGTGCATTCATATACTAAAATGGTTGAAGCCATCGAAAATGAAAGCTTTGACGGAGAAGCTTACGGAATCCCGATCCTGAAATTTGAAGATGTTCTTGCCGGAACCGTAAAACAGGCTGGTCTTGGACCTCTACACACCGAATTTGACGGAGAAGGAAATGCCTATACATCATTCTTCATCTCTTCTGAAGTGGTGAAATGGAATGTGGAAACAAGAGAAGTTATCGATAGAAAACCATGTTACTATTCTGTAGGGCACGTGATGATCCCGGGTGGTAACTCTGCAGAACCATTTGGCAAGTATGTGTTAGCGATGAACAAGATCACCAAAGACCGTTATTTACCAACAGGGCCTGAAGTAACCCAGTCTGCACAGCTTTATGATATCACAGGTGAAAAAATGGAGTTGTTACTCGATTTCCCAACCATTGGTGAACCTCACTATGCTGCAGGTATCCCGGCAGATATTATCAAGCCCAATTCCAGGAAGATATTCAAACTGGATGAAAACAAGCATGAACATGCGACCCTTAATAATGGTGATGCCCGTGTAGAAAGAGATGGAAACGAAGTTCATGTTTACATGACTATGATTAGAAGTCACTTTACCCCAGATAATATAGAAGGTATCAAGGTTGGAGACAAGGTTTACTTTCACGTGACCAACCACGAACAGGATTACGATGTGCCACACGGAATTAGTATGATTGGTGCCAATACTTCTGAATTGCTGATCATGCCCGGACAGACCGAAACCTTCGTCTGGGAACCAAAACAGCCCGGAGTATGGCCATTCTATTGTACCGATTTCTGTTCAGCTTTACACCAGGAGATGCAAGGATACGTTAGAGTTTCCCCCGCAAATTCTAATATAGATCTAAGCTGGTCTTTAGGTGAAGATTGATGTTTAGTTAGATGAGGAATACATGATACTAAGGGCATGTATTCCCGCAAAGGCGGGGGTTGGTTGATTGCTCCCGCCTTTCTATTAAAAATGTGATTATGATGAAAAAAGCCGGAATAATAATGATAATTGGCTCCTTACTATTGCTGGGCCTGTTTAAATTCCCTCTTTGGAATATTATGCTGGGAGCTCCCCAGTATCCAGATCCCATGGGAATGAATATTCACATAACCGGGATCGAAGGGGTCCATGAGTTTGACATACAAAATATAGACGGACTTAACCATTATATAGGAATGAAGAAGATCCCCAAACCAGAAGAAATGTGGGAGTTTGAAGTCTTTCCTTTAGTGATTGGCGGAATGGCGATTTTAGGAGTACTAATAGGGCTATTAGGTCTTTTCAACAAAGTAAGTTACAAATGGTTCCTGGGCTGGCTGATCCTTATGAGCATTCTCGGAGTTATGGGAATGTATGACTTCAACACCTGGCTTACAGAATATGGAACAGACCTGGATCCTAATGCGATCATGAAAATGACACATCCTGATGGTACGCCTATGACTTACAAGCCACCATTGTTAGGACATCAGAAAATGCTGAATTTCGATGTGGATTCCTTTCCTCATACTGGAGCATATATGCTCTTTGTGGGAATGCTCCTCACCTTTATAGCATTCTTCGTAGGGAAGAAAGAATGGAAAACGAATAATTAGTGGTCCTATGAAAGGCTTTTTTTACATACTCATTTTTGCCATAACCTTAATCTCCTGCGAGATAGGCCCCAAGCCTATAAATTACGGAGAGGACGGTTGTGAATATTGCAAAATGACGATCGTTGATAAACAACATGCAGCAGAACTTGTAACAAGCAAAGGCAAGGTTCATAAATTTGATGCAATTGAATGTATGATCAATTATAGAAAGGAACATACAGACATTCAATACGCGCTTTACCTGGTGAACGATTTCAGCAATCCAGGTGAAATGATCGATGCAACCATGGCTACATTTTTAATCAGTGAGAAAATTTCAAGCCCAATGGGAGCTAATCTTTCAGCCTTTAATGCTGAAGCTGCCGCAAATAAAGTACAGGCTTCTTATGGAGGAGATGTTTATAGCTGGCATGAAATTCAACCATACATCATTAAAAACTAAGCTGTGAAATCCCCGGTATTCATATTGTGCCTTTTCCTGCTGTCATTTAATTATGGCATGCCCAACACTATTGAAATATGCAGCAGCTGTAACTATAAATCGATAAAAGCGGGAATTGAAAAGGCTTCTGCATTTGATACCATCATTATAAAGAAAGGGACCTACCGGGAATATAATCTCCATATTACCAAACCCCTTACCATAATCGGTGAAGGCTATCCTGTAATCGATGGCGAGGATAAGGGAGAGATCATTACTATAGAAGCTAACAATGTTACTATTGACGGACTTAAGATCATAAATGTAGGCACCAGTTATACTACCGATTTTGCAGCGGTACGAGTGGTTAAAAGCGAAAATTTTCTCATTAAGAACCTTCAGCTTGAAAAGCTTTTCTTCGGGATTTACCTGGAAAAAGCCAGGAACGGCAAGGTTATCAATAATAGAATTCTTGGCGATGCCGTGGAGGAATTCAGTTCTGGAAATGGTATCCAGCTATGGTACTGTAATGATATTGAAGTTATAGGAAATAGCATCGAAAAAGTGCGTGATGGAATCTATCTGGAATTCTCAGATGGTATTTTGATAAAAAATAACACAAGCCAGAACAACCTTCGTTATGGTCTGCATTTTATGTTTTCGAATAAGGATACCTATGAGAACAATATTTTCGAGAACAATGGTGCCGGAGTTGCGGTGATGTTCTCCAAATTCATCAGCATGAAGGGAAACATCTTCAGAAAAAACTGGGGTACCGCATCTTTTGGCTTGTTATTAAAGGAGATCAACGATTCAGAAATAAACAATAATAAATTCGAGGAGAATACGGTGGGTATCAATATAGAAGGTTCAAACCGTATCAATTATACAGACAATGATTTCAGGAATAATGGCTGGGCCATAAAGGTAAGAGGAGCATGTTATGCCAATATTTTCAAGAAAAATAATTTCTTCAACAATTCATTCGACATTTCATATAACAGCAACCTGAATGATAACAGCTTTGACAGAAATTACTGGAGCAGCTATACGGGCTACGATCTCAATAAGGACGGGATTGGCGATGTACCATACAGGCCCGTTAAGCTGTTTTCATACATAGTGAACCGTACGCCAGAAACCATCATTCTCTTAAGGAGCCTGTTCATCGATATTATCGATTTTTCAGAAAAAGTTTCCCCGGTATTTACGCCAGATAACCTGATGGATGAACATCCTTTACTTAAACCCGTTTCCCATGATATCAATTGAAAATCTACATAAGAAATTCGGAAAGAACCAGGTCCTTAAAGGCATTGACCTGGAAATAGAACAGGGCGGAATCTTTGCGGTGCTGGGCCCTAACGGTTCCGGAAAGACCACCTTGATAAAAAGTATCCTGGGTATGGTAGTACCAAACTCCGGAATTATCAAATTGAACGGAAAAACGGTCAAAAATGACTGGAAGTACCGAAATGACATTGATTATCTGCCCCAGATCGCGAATTTTCCCGGAAACCTGACTGTCCGGGAACTTATTCGCATGATTAAGGACCTTCGCTCCTATAAAAAAGCGGAGGACAAAAGGCTGATAGATCTCTTCAAACTTGAAGCTTTCCTGGATAAAAAACTGGGTAACCTTTCAGGTGGTACAAAACAGAAGGTAAACCTGGTCCTGACCTTTATGTTCGATAGTCCGCTAATTATCCTGGATGAACCCACCACGGGACTGGATCCTATCTCCCATTTAAGATTAAAGGAGCTAATTACTCAGGAAAAGGACAAAGGAAAGACCATTATCATTACCTCACATATCATGAGTTTTGTGGAGGAAATAGCAGATGAGATCGTATTCCTGCTTGAAGGTAAAATATATTTTAAAGGAGGGATCCCGGCATTGAAAACCAAGACAGAGCAGCCCGATTTTGAACATGCCATAGCATCAATTTTAACCACCAGTTATGTTTAAGATATTAAAATACAGTTTCTACGATCTAATGCGAAGCCGCTGGAGCTACGTTTATTTCCTTTTCTATTTATTATTGGGACTGGTACTTCTTTTCCTGAATAACGATCTTTCAAAAGCGGTAATTACCCTGATGAATGTCATCATCATCCTGGTTCCCCTTATCGGGACCATTTTTGGAGTGATGTATTATTATAACTCAAAAGAATTTACCGAATTGCTCCTTGCTCAACCGGTTAAAAGGACCTCTATCTTTTTAGGACAGTATTTTGGGGTCGCCCTGTCCCTTGCCCTTAGCCTGGTGATAGGGCTTGGCTTACCTTTTATTTTTTATGGAATCTTCAACAGCGATGCTATTGGTAATTTCTCATTGCTATTGATAACTGGAGCTTTTCTAACTATGATCTTCACGGCGCTGGCATTTGTGATAGCGCTTATTAACGATAACAAAATAAAAGGTTTTGGATATGCCATTTTGCTCTGGCTTTTCCTTGCCGTGATCTATGACGGGATATTTTTGATGTCGCTGGTATTCTTCGAGGATTATCCCCTGGACAAATTTTCACTGATCGCCACCATGCTGAATCCCATAGATCTATCCAGGGTCTTAATACTCCTTAAAATGGACATTTCAGCATTACTTGGATATACGGGAGCCGTTTTTCAGAAGTTCTTTGGAACCGATCAGGGGATCATATTATCATCGGGGATGCTCATCTTATGGGTAAGTGTTCCGCTATACCTCATCAGAAGGATTTCCAATAAAAAAGACTTCTGATAATTAATGTTAAGGGAAAATGGTAACTAAATAAAGTTCATTTAAAAGAAACATCATGCACACACTCCTTATGCAAAGTCTGAAAAGTTCAATGAGCTACCCTGCATATTTGAAACTTTCTGAAGAGCTTGTAGAAGCTAAAAGTACAACCGGGGAAAGTACCCAGGACCGTATTGATTTCACGGCACTTAATTTTAAGCGCATCCAACGTCTCAACAAGACTATAAAACTAACTCCCGAGCAGGAGGATTATTTCGGGAATATTGAAACCAAACAGACCTGGCTTGTTTTTCTGGAATCCTGGTGTGCAGATGGCGCACAAACCATCCCTGTATTGAACAAGATCGCTCAGGCCTCTGAGAATATTAGCCTGAAGATCATATTAAGAGATGAGCATCCTGAACTTATGGATCATTTTCTAACCAATGGCACCCGTTCTATTCCTAAACTGATCATTTTGGATAAGAACCTGGAAGTTAAGGATACCTGGGGACCCAGATCTATTCCCGCCACTAAAATGGTAGCCGAATATAAAAAAGAATTCGGAAAAATAGATGCCGCTTTTAAGGCCAGCCTTCAGGTATGGTATAATAAGGACCGCGGAGTGAGTATCATAAACGAACTTAGCGATATCGTTCAAAAACTGGAAAAAGACTCATTCACTTCGGTTTAATTTTTTGCTAAAAGCTGTCTGGTAAAGATCAGGGCAATAGCTATCAAAAGGATCACGCTGGCAAGGCTTATCAACCAGTGTATGTACGGAATGGGTCCAGAACCGACAACAGCGCTGAGCCCCCTGGAGAATATGAGCAACTCTGTGAGAAAGAACCCTACAAGGTAAAAATATAACTGTATTTGTGTTAATTTCAATAGGTCAAAATAATGGAGGAATGCAAGAAGAAGAATGCTAACAATACCCAGGAATACCCAGTGAATATAACTGATGATCATATCAAGATTGGTAAATATCGTTTGAGCAATTACCGGAAATGCACCTAAGATCTGGGCAATAAGTTTTACTAATAGTAATAATACGACGATCCTTACCGAAAAGGTAAATAGTGAAGGCAGGTTTTTAAAAACAGATAAAGCCTTAGAATATATAAGTCTAAAAAGGGAACCAAAGGCAATGAGTTGCAGAACCCCTCCTATCATAGAAAGGAAATAAATCCACCAGTAGGGATTCATCCATAACAATGATAGAAAAAATGTGAGAACCACTCCGGCATTAAGTAAATAATAGAATCTGGAAAAAGCTCTCCCGGAAATCGAAAAGGATCTTTCTTCCAGAATAAATAAAAAAATACCGCAAAGTGCGACTATAAACCATCCATTATACTGAAAATGCAAGAAGAAATATATAGCATTCCTGTACCAGGCAGATCCACTGCCAGCAGTATTCATTATTATGCCGAGCGCCCATGGACCAATACTGGAAATTACGAGGTACCAGAGAGAAACGCGAATAAGTTTATAGGCTCCGGTCTTTTTAACAGCCCCGGGGCAATATTTAAAAAAGAAAAATACGAACCAGTAAGAAGCGATAAGAAAAAGACTGGAAAAAATTATGGAGAACAAGGCATAGCCCGTGAATGGAAAAGTGATGAGCATCCCTATTATGGTGATCTGGGTAAACCAGAAAATAAGCCTGTATTTCTTTTGAATGGGTTCAGATCTCAGAAAAATATAATAGATAAGGCTCGTCAATGCCGTATAAACCCAGCCCAGTAGCGCAATATGAGAATGTGTATGAACAATAAATTTATAATTAACCGGAATATCAAGAACAGCAAAGAACCTGAGGATGACTCCTAAAATTGCAATAATCAGGAAATAAATTAATGCTGTACTCGCATGGCGTTTCAACATTCGCATAAAACGAGGAATTTCTTTTCAATTAATATATGACCTATGAGGCAGCATGAAAATACAAACAGACTGATTTTCTCTTTTTTCAGTTATCATATTAACTTTTTATTAAAACACTCCTGATAAATGTTTTCAAAGGCCTGTGAATATGGAATTAGAGCGACTTTGTTCATCGCCCGGGAATCGAATCAAACGAGACGTTCTCCACTAAAAAAGATTGCCCAGGCCATAGATTCTCCTGAAGCCTTTACTGCCAAAATCCTTCAGAAACTGGTCCAGGAAAACATCATTAGTTCTACCAAAGGTCCACAGGGTGGCTTTTTCATGGAAGCTGAAAAACAGCATATTGTCCTTGCTCAAATTGTAAAATCACTGGATGGAGATTCTATAATGAATGGTTGTGCCCTAGGCCTGGATAAATGTTCTGAAGAACACCCCTGCCCTCTTCATTCCGATTTTGCTGAAATTAGAACCAGTCTCAATTTTATGCTGGAAAATACTACAATTCAGGAACTCACCTCGAGGCTGGATTCTGGTATTAGTTTTTTAAAGATCTAAAACCCCAACAGGAAGGCATCTAAAAACCAGGTAATGGACATGAGATTTGTTTAGTCGTTTCAGACACCTTCTCTGTTAGGTCTTAATCAAAATTTTAAGCTCTTAATTCCTTCTCCAGCTTTAAAGCTTTTGGATGCAAAATATTGTTCTCTAGATGAATGTGCTCATGCAAATCCTGTTCAAACTCATCCAGCTTGTCAAACAGTGCCCTGTATGTATTACAGGCATGGGCCGGCGGATTGTAATTATTGGTTAAACGGGCAATTTCCTTAAAGACATCACCTGCTTCCTCATGCTCCACTTCCATCATATTGATAGGATTTTCTACCGTATTGAAATGCGGAACATTTAAGCCAGCTCCTTCCTTTTGAGCCTTTATCATCTTTTTAATGAAAGGGAAGAGTATCATTTCTTCCTTTTTTAGGTGACCCGCCAGTTCACCAGCTACCTTCTGGAATAATTGATCCACTTCTATAAGTTCCGGACTGTTCCCGCCATGAACCCTGGCAACTTTATTGGTATACTGAAGCAGCAAGGGAATATTAGCCTCTACATACTTATGATGTTTTTCTACAATATGATCTATTAGTTCATCCAGGGGAAGAATATTATAATCGGTTTCCCTGTCATTGAGACTTTCTATGCTTTTAATATCTTCAGCCAGAAGTTCATAATCAACTCCATTTTTCTCACAGGCTTTCTGAATGCTTATTCCGCCTCCACAGCAAAAATCTATCCCGTATTTTTTAAAGACGTGAGAAGCCTTTATATTTTCTGTCACGCATTCGGCAACAGTTCTGTCTGGTGTAAGTTCCATAATATTATATTTAATTGTTTATTATACTGTCATTGAAAATAACCGGGTTTGTGGCTTGTTCCTTTGTAATTTCATATCGAATGCCATGCAGACATTGCGTACGAATGGTCGCCCTTTTTCGGTGATTTTGAGGTAATTGCTATCAATTTCTATAAGGCCGTCCTTATGCATTTCCTTTAAACGAATAAGA
>JAWWBH010000095.1:0-9803 GCA_033721075.1 Christiangramia sp. | reverse complement strand
CCTGCTTGTCTGCCTCCTCCTGGCTACTGTTAAGATATGCTGCGGGAACTCCATTCGCGTTAAGACCATCCACCTGGTCTTTCATAAGTGCAATAAGTGGTGAAATTACCAGGGTGATTTCAGGCAAAAGGATTGCTGGCAGCTGATAACAAATAGATTTACCCCCACCGGTAGGCATGATCACTAAGTTATCTTGAGCCTGGAAGACCGAATTGATTATTTTTTCCTGTAGGGGTCTAAAAGCTTCATAACCAAAATATTCTTTAAGCGTATCTAACAGCACTCCTTTTTCCATAGACGCAAAGGTAAAATTAAGCCCAGATTTTAAGGAATAACCAGGATCTATTTCTGATTTTTTTAGGGAAACAGCAGATTTATTCTTTAAAAGTGCCGTTAAGGGATTATTATTACATTTATAAAAAATATTATTCCGCTTATGGCCCTTAAACCAAAATCCCTGTTATTACGGCGTCCTAAAAATACAAAGACGGTAAACCAGATCCCTGGTACCATGACCTATGTAGGAAGAAAGGAATCTGCCACTACCAAACTTGATGTTATAGACTTCAACCTGGAGAATTATGAAAGGTTTACCTCAACTTCTACAGCAGATGCCTTCAAATTTGTCGATGAAGACAGGATCACCTGGTTCAATATTGATGGTTTGAGTAATGTGAAGGAAATACAGAAGCTGGGAGAGCACTATGAACTTCACCCACTGGTAATGGAGGATATTGTAAATACGGGTCAGCGGCCGAAAATAGAGGAATACCCCGACTATCTTTTTATCGTTGCAAAAATGCTTTATTATAAGGATGGTAATATAGAAAATGAGCATATTAGTATGATCGTTGGCCGGAACTACCTGCTTACCTTTCAGGAATCAGATGGTGACGTTTTTGATCCGGTTAGGGAAAGGCTGGAGAACGCCAGGGGAAGGATAAGGGGGCGCTCTGCAGATTATTTGTTATTCGCCCTGTTAGATTCAATTATCGATAACTACTTCCTGGTTATAGACGATATAAGTGACCGGATAGAAACTCTCGAATCCGGTCTTTTCACATCCAAGTCTAATGACAATATCACCCAGGAGATCCAGGAATTAAAAAGCACTATATTAAGGATCAGGAGATCCGTTTTTCCACTTCGGGAAGTGGTAGGCAGGCTTGAAAAGATGGAAAACGGCCTTATAAAGGATAATACCATCAATTATATAAGAGATTTGCATGATCATATAGTGCAGATATCAGAAAACATCGAGATTTACCGTGAAATGATCTGGGGCCTGATGGATCTTTATATGACGACCATAAGTAATAAAATGAATGAGGTGATGAAGGTTCTAACCATCATGGCCAGTATTTTTATACCGCTTACCTTTATTGCGGGGATTTATGGGATGAACTTTGAGTATATTCCAGAATTGGAATGGAAATACAGTTACTTTGTACTCTGGGGCATAATGATCATAATTTTCCTTTGTATGCTTTATTATTTCAAAAGGAAAAAGTGGTTATAAATCTAAAACAACCGAAAATGAAAATATCAGGTTTACTGCTGATTCTTGGATTACTAATTGTTAATCCTCTTAATGCTCAAATGAAGAAGGAAAAACTTACAGATTCTATCAATCGCATGTATGTTGGCACCTATACCAAAAAGGAAGGTCATGTGGATGGTAAGGCAAGAGGTATCTATTTGCTCAATCAGTATGCCGATACCGGTGATCTTGAATTCGTTTGTACGGCTGCAGAGGTCACAAATCCATCCTTTGTGAAGGTGGGTAAAATGGGAAAGTATCTCTATTCGGTGAGTGAACTTGGACCAAATGACGCAGAAAGTGGGTTTGTATATTCTTACGAGATCCAGAATGATGGGTCATTAAGGAATATAGGGAAACTTGGAACCGGCGGATTTGCTCCCTGTCATATTGCACTGGACCGATCAGGGAAATATGCTTTTGTTAGCAATTATCTTGGAGGTGTGGTTATGGTTTATAAAATAGACTCTGATGGAAAACTGATCCAAAACCAGAAGCTTCTACTTGAGTCCCCGGATAATGCCCATGCACATTCAGTAAAGGTTAGCGGTGATAACCGTTACGCATATATAGCAGACCTTGGAAATGATAAAATCTGGATTTATCATTTTGACAGAATGGAAGGCAAGCTTACTCCACATGAACAGAAATTTGTGGAACTAAAGAATGGTGCTGGTCCCCGGCATATGAGTTTTGCCAGAAATGGCACTTTTGCTTATTCTATCAATGAACTTAACAATACAGTAAGTGTCTTTAAGGTAAAAGAGAACGGAGGGCTGGAACTCATTCAAAATATTTCATCCCTGCCTGCAAGTTATAAGAATAAGAATTCTGCTGCCGATATTCATTTACACCCTGAAGGCAAATTTCTTTATGCTTCCAATAGAGGCCATAACAGTATCGCTGTTTTCGAAATAAATGCTGAAACCGGAAAGCTTACCCCTGTGGATTATGTTCCTGTTGCCGGGAAAACCCCAAGGAATTTTGCCATTTCGCCGTACGGCAAATATCTCTATGCAGCCAGCCAGGATACCGGAAATATCACAATTTACGGGATCAATCCCAATACCGGAAAACTTAAGATTCACCAGGAATTATTTGAGATCAAGACGCCGGTTTGTCTGGAATTTGTAAAGTAGTGATTAAAGTCTCATTCGGTATGCGACACCTGCCTTAAAGCTTAAATTTTTAATTAGTCCAGATTCCAGCTGGGATTGAGGTATCAATTCATCAGAATTATCAAAGGCTTCATAATCGTTTATCTGATAATTTCCTATTTTGGCATAAAGTACCAGTTTTTCAGAGATATGTTTTTCAATGAACAGAGAGGTGACAAGGGTCTCCATCCTGAAATAATGAATTTCAGGATTTTCCTTTATCAGGTAGGAATTCAAATTCCAGTCACTTTCGAGTCCTGTATACCAGTTATTTTTTTTCAGCATCCATTCAAACCGGAGAAGGGATGGGATCAGGATATATAAGTTCCATTTGTCATTAGGTAACCAGTGGATCCCGCCAATTGGGAATAAAAGATTTTTATCTACTTCCTGGTTGAAATACATCCCGGCAAACAATTTTAAAACCTCACTTTGATCATGGCTGAACATGAACCATCCACCGGTTTGGATATCGCCTAATTCCAGTTTATAGTAATCTGAATTCAGTTTGAATCTCACCTGTGTTAACAAGCTCCATTCCTTGTCTTTCCAGAAGTGAAGATACCCGGCACTTATAAAATTCGAATAAAGTTCGAGTTCCTCACCGCCATATTCAATATTCTGAAATTTGAAAATCTCCCCGGAAAACGTGCCCAGTATATAATCGCCATTCTTTAGTTCCACTCCGGGATTTATACGTCCCTGAAATCTGTCAAAAGAGAAATCTGATGCATTTTCGAGAGAATATTCAGTATGTTCATAACCTAAGTTTACCACATCAAAAAAGGACTGTGCGTTCAGGTGACCAGATAAAACACCTACCCAGAGTAATAAGGATTTATAAATGAACTTTTTCATATTTTTTTCAGTTTTATCCAACAGTAAGACCTGCCTCCCTGAAGCGGTTCATCTCCCGGGTTGTAATAGTATCTCTAATCGACTGGGGAATTAGTTTACCTAAAGTTAAATAGAATTTGTTTCATTTTGAATTGATACAAAATCATATTGAAAATTTCTTTTCCTTCCATTGAAGGTGCTAATTTCTTTCGGCAAGGATAATTTTCCATTTTTTCTAATGCATGCCTTGCATCTTGCACATGAATTCTTTAAACCACACATAATACTATTTTTTAAGAATTTATAATTAAAAACATTGAGACCAGAGCATAAGTAGGTGTTCCGTGGGCTTTATTCTATTTTGGTCGATAATTTGGAATTTCTCTGCGGAGTATAATTTGCTTTCTTCATTTCTCCTGGAGGTTTGAAAAGAATTTCAAATACCTCTTTAAAACTTCTCGCAGAACCAATCTTTTTGAAGATATCTATCCATACGTGGAAAACGAGGAAAACTGGATTGTAGGTTTTTGGCTGATCTAATATTCCATATTCTGGCTCTTCCTCTTCTTCCTGAAAGGAATTAAAGATCCTGTCCCAAATTATGAAAGTTGAACCGTAATTTTTATCCAGGTATTTTCTGTTTCTGGCATGATGAACCCGATGATGAGAGGGTGTTACAAAAATATAACTATACCATCTCGGCAATTTCTTAATCATTTTTGTATGACAACAGAATGAATATAATCCTTCAATCTGATGAGAAATAAAAAATACAACTGGATGAAATCCCAGCAAGCTTATAGGAAGAAAGAAAACTATCTTAAACCACTGAATCCATGATTGCCTAAAAGCTGTAGAAAAATTAAATTTTGTTGAATTGTGATGGGTGACATGGATTGCCCATAAAAAATTGATTTCATGAGAAAGTTTGTGCTCCCAATATCTTAGGAAGTCAAGTAAAATATAACATAAAATAGTTGTTCCCCAATTCACGGGTATACTCCATGGTATGCTATTGTATATCCAAAGAATTAGAAATAAGAAACCAGACTTCAATAAAATTCCCTGGCCAAGATATCCGAGACCTATGGTCAGAGATGCAAAAAAGTCTTTCTTTTCATATAAATGTTTATTTTCTTTCGCGCTTAATACAATCTCCAAAACTGCCAATCCAATTAGCAATGGGGAAGCATACAGGATTAGATCTGGAGAATTCTCTATAATTTCGTTTAATTCTACTGTCGTTTTCATGATTGATAAATTTTAATATTGGAAAATCGAGTTTTTACCTTGGATGATGATGAAAGAGTTAATGGACAATTCTTCAGATTAGTGGAGTAAAACTAATTACAGATCATTTTTTCAATATCCAGATTTATAGTGGTTTGTAAGATTTCGGAAGTCCGGATTTAAATTCGGACACTACCAGGTAATATCTCTGTATTGCAATGGTGTTTACCACATTAATTTTCAAAACCTAAGTGAAAGGAAAACTTGGAATTGAATCTGCATTTCAGTCAATATCAACAATAGTATACTAGTAAAGACTTTAGCTATTAAGGTTATTTGAACCTTCTGTTTCCGTAAGGAATTGATATAATCTGCAAAATCATAACCCCTGTAAGAGTTCAGGATTTTGGATAAAATCATGGAATAATATTCCATTTTTTATCCCATTGAAAGCTCGGCCGTCCTGAAGCGGTTCATCTCCCGGGTTGTAATAGTATCTCTAATCGACTGGGGAATTAGTTTACCTAAAGTTAAATAGAATTTGTTTACGGTTCCCGGAATAATAACTTCCTTCCTTTCCAGGAAAGCATCCATTGTAATTGCAGCCACTTCTTCAGGGTCCATAATAGATAATTTAGCAAACCATCCCATGGTACGATTCTTATAGCACATATAAGGGTTAGTGTTCATGCCTCCCGGACAAACTATTGAAACCCAGATATTATCATCTCTAAACTCCAGATTCAGACTTTTTGATAATGAATAGAGATAGGCTTTAGTCGCGGCATATACCTGTTTGGTAGGCAGACTGAAATAACTCGCCAGGCTGCTTACATTCAGGATGCCGGAAGGGGAATTTCTTTTTAACTGATCATAAAAGAGTTTGATGAGAAGAGTAGGAGCGCAGATATTCACTTCTATCTGTTTCAGGTAATAATGAAGATCTACCTCATTGAAAAAGCCCTTGCTTAATACGCCGGCATTATTGATGAGATACCTTAGTTCGACTTTTTGATGATGAATAAATTTTACCAGTTTGTCACAATCTTCTTTAGAACTTAAGTCCATTTCGAATGAACAAACCTTAATCTCAAAGTTATTTTGCAAGAAAACCTGGAGGTTCACAAGGCTTGTCCGGGGCAGATCTATAAGAAATAAGTTCATATTCCTTTTCGCACATTCTATGGCCAGGGCTTTCCCAAAACCCTGACTAGCTCCTGTTATAAGAGTGTAATAATTTGTTTTCATGACTTTTCTTTTTGATGAATTCATAAGTTAAATCAAGCCCTTTTTCCAGACTTGTATATCTGTATCCCAGTTGTTTTTGGGCTTTGACTGATGATGCTGCCCTGTCTGTAAAAAGAAAATCAAGTATTCTGGAGCAGAGGCTGTTATCATATCTTTTAAAAAGACTGAACAGGGAAGTGAAGTTGCAGATATATTTTATTAGGTTGTAATTGATAGGATAAATTCTCTTTTTCATTTTCGCTTTAGCGAACATGATTTCAAACAATCTCTCATAAGTGGCATTTTCGCCTCCTATGATATACTGGTCTCCGGCTTTGGCCTGCTTAAGAGCAAGTTTATGAGCTTCTACCACATCATCGATATAGACATAATTGGCCCTGGCTTCCATTTTAGCGGGAACTACAAGGAAGCCTTTTTTAAGAATAATAGTAAAGAGCTTATTTATTCCATTAGAATAACATGTAATGCCAGGGCCGTAGACTCTTGATATATTGAGGATTATACATTTAAATTCATTTGAGCTATATTCTTTCACAAGGTTTTCTCCAAGTACCTTGGTAAGCTCATAATCGTTAGTATAGGTAGACATTCTTGGCTGATTCTCCGTGATCACCGAACCCGGTAATGAAGCTCCGAAAACCGAAACACTGCTTGTATAAATGAACTTTTTTATAAGGTTTTCCTTTGCAGCTTTAAGCACATTAGAAGTCCCCTGTACATTAACCCTGTAAAATGGATCAATATCGCGGCAACGAATATTAGTATAACCCGCTACATGAAAGACGCTTATACAACCTTTCATTGCTAATTTTATACTTTCTATATCTTGAAGGTCGCCCTTGAATGGGATTATATTCTCGTGTATTGGTAAAGTCACCGAATTGGGATCTCTAACCAAAGCGTGTACAACATGACCGTCTTCCACCAGCGAAACAGCCAGTTTGGAACCTATATAACCTGTGATACCTGTAATAAAGATTTTCATGACTTTTGGATTTTTGTTAGACCTTTGGAAATGATGATTGCTTCGAAGCCAAGTGAAAGGGACGCATGTATGATAAAGGCAGGCCAGATACTTCCGGAATAATAGGTGAACATGCACAGCACTATTCCGAAAGGAAGACTGCCAATAATCTCTTTTCTGGAGTCAAAACCATGGATCAGGGCATATAGGAACAGATTTATAAAAATGGCATAAACAAGGTTTACATATTGAAGACTGAAAATGAAGAGTACACCTCTAAAGAATATTTCATAAGCGAATAGAAATATTAGGCGGATTATTATGTAGCTGAAACCATTGATCATGGAAAATGGGATGCCTTGGAGATTTATATTCTGTGAGGTAGCATCTGAAATCGAAAGATCCATACTAATGGTTGCAAAAAAAGCTACAGAAATACTGAGAGCAGGGTCTTCCATGAAATTTTTCAATAGCAATATTCCAGAGTGATTGAAGAATACATATGCGGTTATACTGAAGATGATTATTCCCAGGATATGCCTCATGTTCAGGACTTCAAACCCATTTTCACGGGATACGGCTTCGGTTATCTTGGTGATCTCAAGCCTGAAACATATAAATGAGATCACGAAGTAACTCCAGAAACATATTAATATTAATGCTGTAGTTTCCATCTCCAATTAATTTATTCCTTGAGTAATTTTACCTTGAAAAATTTACCGTATACATCTACCTGCACACATTCGCCGTCTTTGTAATGGAAGACGTTGGAAGCTCCATCAGGAAAATCAACGCGATACTTATTACTGCCTATCTTTTGCACATCTACCATGATTTGCTGGTTATCGCAATAGACCGAATTGATATCTATGGGCTCTGAAAAATAAAGCAGAACCAGATTTGAATTGATCTCAGCCTTAGGAAAGACCCTGTTTCTTTCCCCATCTGTGATGATATACTTGCTTTCTTTAAAAACAAGTATTTTGGGATCTTGGATCTTTTCATTTATAGATCGTTTTACTGAAGAATAGATGAGCTTATCTTCCCTATACCTAAACTTTTCACTAGCATTCACCCGGAACTTTTTTATGAACGAGGCTTCTATTTTTGATGAAAGTTGATAATCGGTGAAGGGAGATGCCTCTCTTTTCTCTATCTGCAATCTCCCAATGTTCTTATCATTCTTAAGAATGTCAAATTCCACCTGGCTTTGTTGAGCCTTGGTCCCTCCGGTAAGCAACAAGCTGATAACAACAATCGGGATGATCTTAAAATAGGGCAGGTGTTTATTGAGATCGAGATCCTGAATTATTGGAAGCCTGTGCTTGAATCTGTCTATTAGTATCATTAATAAAATCAGTAACATGGCACTTCAATTAATGATGAAAGATCGTAGGGGAATTCTTCATCAGGTTAGTGAAATAAAATTAATACCTGATTAAAGTATTGATATCCAGTTTTTTATGAATTTGTGAGATTTCGGACGTCCTGAATTAAATCCGGACACTAACAGGTAGTCTCTCGGTATTCAGAAGGTGTTTGCGAAGTGAATTTTTTGAAGGCAGAGTAGAAGGTAGATTTAGAATTGAATCCACATTCCAGGCCAATAGACACAATAGTGTATCGGCAAAAGCTATTATCATTAAGCAGTTTTTTGGCCTGTTGTATCCTTAAGGAGTTTATGTAATCTGAAAAATTATAATCGCTGTAGGTATTTACAAGTTTTGATAGATGAGTGGAACTCATATCCAGCTCACTGGCAAGGTCTTCCAGGCCCAGGTTGGGGTCAAGGTATCTTTGTTTTTCTATGATATAGGTATCCATTTTCTCAAAATCCTTTTGATGTTTAGAGTTAAGATCGTTCTGGCTGGAAAGCCCTATATCCAGTTTCTCTTCATTGATTTTTAAAGCTTTATTCGAAGAAACTGATCTCCTGATTGATATTCTGTCGTTTATATTATGATATCTATAAAATCCTTGATAGCCAATCCAGTAGATCAAAACAGATAGTCCCAATCGAAGAATCTGGTAACCTATTATATCACCTGTGGTATTAAAAAGGCTAATGGCTATTACCCAAAGAACAAACATGGATATTCCCAATTTCCAAATTGTTTTAAGCCATGAAACACCATCAAATTTTAAAATAAAAGGATATAATCTCTGTCTTCTGAAAAGCAGCAAATAACACTTATAAAAGATAAAAAGACTGAACCCAGCAATAAAAATTTCCTCAAAAATTGTAAAGTTTCTTATTAAAAAAATATCCTTTTCCGGTATTAGATAGTAGGTGTAGGCAATAAGCACAGTTCTTAAAAGTATGAGAATAAAGAAAATGATGGTCGCGAGTCTGATATATCTTTCAGTATTTTCCTGAATGCGAAGATAATAGACCAGGAAAGAGTGAAATACGGGCATTATAAGTAAATCCCAGGGTATAAGAAGCTGATTTAAGAAAAAAATGTCTATTTCAAAACTTTCCAGGAACCACGCCTGTAAATTGTTTAATGAAAGAGATAGAACCGTTAAATTCAGGTAAATTACCGCTCTGCTAACCCTTCTCCGGGAAATGTGAATGGTAAAAATATTAAACGCAAAACCTTGGATTGCGCCAATGATTAAAATAAAATTTAATACAGGAATTGCATTCATTTTGTTAGAAAAAGCTTCTTTGAATTTAATCAATTTTTCTAACAGGTAGTCTCTCTGTATTCAGAAGGTGTTTGCGAAGTGAATTTTTTGAAGGCAGAGTAGAAGGTAGATTTAGAATTGAATCCACATTCCAGGCCAATAGACACAATAGTGTATCGGCAAAAGCTATTATCAT
>JAWWBH010000094.1:0-9970 GCA_033721075.1 Christiangramia sp. | reverse complement strand
TGATGTGAAAAAGATCAATGCCAGCGGAGTTGCGGTTATTAGTGATACTCCTGATATAGCGAATGCCAGGATTGAATTCGAGAATGGTTGTGTGGCCAATCTAACCGCAAGCCGTATCTCGATGAAGAATATGAGGAAATCGAGATTCTTCCAACGTGATGCCTATATCTCTGTAGATTTCCTCGAGAAGAAATGTGAGGTTGTAAAGATGAAAGACGCGCCTGAAAAGCCGGATGATTTCGCCATGATACTTCAGAATGCCGAAGGAGTGAAAAAACAGATATATTTTGACAATCCCGAAGTCTCCCTGAACAATGCCATTCTGGACGAACTGGAAAGCTTTGCAGATGCTATTAAGAACGATAAGGAGCCGGTGGTCACTATGGAACAGGGAGCTAAAGCACTAAAAGTGGCCAATCAGGTGATTGCCGGATTTAATGTATAATGAAACTGTTTGAAGATATATGGACGTCAAGCTGAACTTGTTTCAGCTTCTTTAAGCTTTGTATAAATCTTTGAGATCCTGAAACAAGTTCAGGATGACTTTTTTAACAGCTTCAACAACCAAATAAACAATTAATAATATGAAAAACGTTGCAGTAATAGGAGCCGGAACCATGGGGAACGGGATCGCTCATACCTTTGCCCAGTACGGCTATAAAGTTCAGTTGATAGACATTTCTGAAGAAAGTCTGAAAAAGGGAATGGACACCATTGCCAAAAACCTTGACAGAATGGTCTCCAGGGAAAAGATCTCTGAAGAAGATAAAAATTCTACCCTGGAAAATATCACTACCTATACCGATATTTCGGAAGGAGTGGAATACGCTAGTGTGGTGGTTGAAGCGGCTACCGAAAATACCGAGCTTAAATTAAAGATCTTCAGGCACCTTGATCAGCATACATCAGAAGACACCATTCTGGCTACCAACACCTCCTCTATTTCTATCACCCAGATCGCCTCGGTTGTTTCCAATCCGGAGCGTGTAATTGGAATGCACTTTATGAACCCGGTTCCGCTAATGAAACTGGTAGAGATCATCCGCGGTTATAATACCAGTGACGAGGTGACCAGGACTATTATGGAACTTTCTGAAAAACTGAATAAAGTACCGGTAGAGGTAAATGATTATCCCGGTTTTGTTGCCAACAGGATCCTGATGCCAATGATCAACGAGGCTATTGAGACGCTCTACAACGGAGTAGCGGGAGTTTACGAAATAGATACTGTGATGAAACTGGGAATGGCCCATCCAATGGGACCACTTCAGTTGGCAGATTTCATAGGTCTTGATGTTTGTCATTCCATCCTTGAGGTAATGTATGATGGGTTCAAGAATCCAAAATATGCTCCCTGCCCGTTACTTACCAATATGGTGAGGGCCGGGAAGATTGGTGTTAAGTCGGGTGAAGGATTCTATGACTATTCTGAAAGCAAAAAAGCCGAAAAGGTTTCGTCTCAGTTTAGCAGTTAGAAGTTAGTATTGAGATTTTAAAATTGAGACTTGAGATTTCTCCCTTCGGTCGAAATGACATTTACCGGGTCATTTCGAGGGAGTCACATTGGACGACCGAGAAATCTCCTGTTAATACTCAAAACAAATTCAGAATAATTTGACAAAGATCCTTCCATTCAAAGCAGTAAGACCGGCTCCCGCCTATGCGGGGCTGGTGGCTTCACGATCCTATGAAGATTATAGCGATGAGGAGCTTCGCGCTCAGCTGGAATTCAATCCTTATTCATTTTTACATATTATAAATCCCGGATATAAATTTCAGCATGAAATAGGCGGCGGAAAACGCTTTGGGATGGTAAGGAACCGCTACCTGGAATTCAAGGAAGAACACACTCTTATCCAGGATGAGACCCCATGTTATTATATCTACCAGATCAAAAGCAGGGAAGGTTCCAGTTGTGGAATCATTGCCGCAGCCAGTGTGGAAGACTATGAGAATAATGTGATAAAGCGGCATGAAGATACTATAGCCCACAGGGAAGAACTCTTTAAGGACTATCTGAAAGTGGTAGGTTTTAATACAGAGCCAGTACTTCTTACCTATCCCGATAATCCCGTGATAGATGAGCTACTGAAAGAAAGGATGAAGACCAGGCCCGAGTATGAGTTCGCCACCTATAATAAAGAACTGCATTCCTTATGGCTAATAGATAAGCCGGAAAATATCGAAAAGATAAAGTCCGAATTCTGCAAACTCGAGAAGATATATATCGCAGACGGGCATCATCGAAGTGCCTCGTCCTATTTGCTGGCAAAGGAAAGCCGGGAAATCAACCCCAATCATACGGGGGAAGAATCCTATAATTTCTTTATGAGTTATCTCATTTCAGAAAGCAATCTAAGGATCTATGAATTCAGCCGACTCATAAGAGACCTCAACGGCCACTCTAAGGAGGAGTTCCTGATCCTGCTGGATGAATGGTTCAGGATAGAAAACCGCGGGCATGAGATCTACAAACCTTCCAAAAAACATCATTTCAATATGTATATGGATGGAGAGTTCTATTCACTTTACCTGCGTAAGACACACTATGAGTTCACCGACTCACTGAGTCAGCTGGATTCTTATATTCTCTATGAAAAGATCCTGAAACCCCTACTGGGGATCGAAGACCTTAGAAATGATAAACGTATCGCATATATACATGGACGCAATGATCTGATAGAACTTAAGACCCGGGTGGATAATGGCGAATTTGCCGTTGGCTTTGGCATGCTTCCTGCTGGAATCGAAGAAATTAAACAAATTGCAGATGAAAATTTGACTATGCCACCAAAAAGTACTTATATTGAACCTAAATTACGCAGCGGTCTTACGATATATGAGTTTTAAATCAAACTCACTGCGATTTCTACCACAGACCCTACAATTATTATAAAATCCTGATCTTAAAGAATAAAGGATGGACATTTCTGAAAATATTAAACAATATAAAAGCGAGCTTCCCGACAACGTGAAGCTAGTAGCTATTTCCAAAACCAAACCCAACGAGGATATTCTTAAAGCTTATCGCGCCGGCCAGCGCATCTTTGGAGAGAACAAGATCCAGGAAATGACAGATAAGTGGGAAGAACTTCCTGAAGATATTCAGTGGCACATGGTTGGACACGTGCAAAGGAACAAGGTGAAATATATGGCGCCATTCGTTTCCCTTATCCATGCAGTTGACAGCCTTAAACTTCTGAAGGAGATCAATAAAAGGGCGAAACAGAACGACCGAGTCATAAACTGTTTACTTCAGATAAAGATCGCGGAAGAAGATTCAAAATTTGGGATTTCTGATGAAGAAGCCCGGGAAATTCTTGCTTCAGAAGCCTATGGAAAGATGGAAAATGTAAAGATCATCGGCCTTATGGGAATGGCTACCTTTACAGATGATGAAGACCAGGTACGTTCAGAATTCCAGTATCTCAAGTCGGTTTTCGAAGAACTGAAAATGGACTACGCAGAGCTGGAGGAGCTATCGATGGGTATGAGCGGGGATTACAAGATCGCGGTAGATTGCGGGTCTACTATGGTTAGAATAGGAAGTAGTATTTTTGGCGCGCGAAATTATAATTAATTAAGGGAGAAGTATTTGTACGCGATTTTAGACATAGAGACGACGGGTGGTAAATATAATGAAGAAGGGATCACCGAAATTGCAATTTATAAATTTGACGGTCGCCAGGTTACAGATCAGTTTATAAGCCTTGTTAATCCTGAGCAGCCCATCCAGCCATTCGTGGTGAACCTTACAGGTATCAACAACGAGATGTTGCGTAATGCACCAAAATTCTATGAGGTGGCCAAACGTATCGTGGAGATCACCCAGGATTGTATCATCGTGGCACATAACGCTAAATTCGATTACAGGATCCTGAGAACCGAATTCCGCAGGCTTGGTTTTGATTTTGAAAGGAAAAGTCTCTGCACCGTAGAACTTTCTAAAAAACTTATCCCGGGCCTTCCCTCCTACAGCCTTGGAAAACTGGTAAGGTCACTTGGTATTCCTTTAAGCGACCGTCACCGGGCAGCAGGAGATGCACAGGCTACCATTAAACTCTTTAAGATGCTTCTTGTTAAGGATGTGGAAAAAAATATCCTGAAAGAACATATTCGCAAGGAACCAAAACGAATGATGGATACCAAGCTGGTGTATATTCTGGAAGAATTGCCGGCGCTTACGGGAGTTTATTATTTACATGATGAGAATGGTGAGATCATTTATGTGGGCAAATCACGGAATATCAAAAAAAGAGTGAACCAGCATTTCACCAACGATAATCCAAAGTCCAGGGAAATGCAGCGAAAAGTGGTTTCGGTTTCCTATGAATTAACAGGAAACGAACTCATCGCCCTCCTTAAAGAGAACCAGGAGATAAAGGAAATAAAGCCTCAATATAACAGGGCACTGAAGAGGGATATTTTTAGTCATGCCCTTTACCATTTTACTGACGAGAATGGCTATGTGAACCTGAAAATTGGAAGGGCAAGTAAGAACAGGAAAAACATCACCACCTTTGGCAGCCTGAAGTCTGCAAAAAATTCATTGGCCAGGTGGGTGGAAGAGTATGAACTCTGTGAACGCCTGGCCGGCCTTCATGGAGGGAATGGCAACTGTTTTGGTTATACCATAAAGAGCTGTTTTGGAGCCTGCATAGAGGAAGAAAGCCCGAAAGATTATAACGAAAGAGTGAGACAGCTTATAGGGCAACATTCCTATGAGAACCAGAATATGTTATTAATAGGAAGAGGCCGCGAAGTGGATGAGAAAAGCGCTTTGCTTATCGAAGATGGAGAATTCAAGGGTGTTGGATATTTTAACTTAAACCATCAGATAAATAACCTGGATATCATACGATCCATTATTACTCCTATGAGTAATAACCGTGATGCTAAACATATCATTCAAAGCTTTTTGCGCAAAAAGCACAATTTTAAGATCATCCAACTCTCAATTCAGGAATGATCTCCGTAAATTTTTCATACTTTTAGAATACCGTGCAGAAAGAAAATAAACCCATCCCCCACTGGAAATTTAAACTTCATGAAGTTATTTATGAAGCAGATACTCCTGCGGGTAAACTTTTTGATATCGCGATCCTTATAGTCATTATCATCAGTGTAGCCCTGGTGATGATGGAAAGTATAAGCTCACTGCTATATAAGTATGCCTGGCAATTCTATATAGCCGAATGGATAATTACCGGCATCTTCACCATTGAATATATTCTTAGGATCATTGCAATTAATAAACCCAAGCGGTACATCTTTAGTTTTTACGGGATAGTGGATCTCCTTTCAACACTTCCAAGTTATATAGGCTTTATATTTGGCGGAACCAACCTGCTATTCGCGATCAGGGCTTTAAGATTATTAAGGATATTCAGGGTATTAAAGATCACCCGGTATATCGGGGAATCACGTAAACTGATGCTTGCCCTGAGGAACAGCAAGGCAAAGATCCTCGTTTTCCTGTTCGCCGTACTAATCATTTGTATCATTGCAGGCACCCTTATGCATCTTGTGGAAGGCAAAGGAGCCGGTTTTGATAATATCCCGTTAAGCATCTACTGGTGTATTGTAACTCTTACTACCGTAGGCTTTGGAGATATCGCACCGGTAACTCCCCTGGGCAGACTTATAGCTTCAGTGATAATGATCACCGGTTACGGGATCATTGCCGTACCAACCGGAATTGTAAGTGCTGAATTCAGTAAAGCAACAGGTAAGCCTATCACCAATACGCAGGTTTGCCCCAATTGTAATGAAGGCAGACATTTAGACAATGCCGAATACTGCCATAACTGCGGATTCAAACTGAATGAATAATTTCCTTATCAATATAATTGGCCCTACCGCCATCGGGAAAACCTCCCTGGCAATTGCAGTGGCGCATCATTTTAATACCGAGATCATTTCAGCCGATTCCAGGCAGTTCTTTAAGGAAATGAAAATTGGCACTGCTGTTCCAGATGCTGAAGAACTGGAGGCTGCTCCCCATCACTTTATTCAGCATATTTCCATAGAAGATAAATATTCAGTGGGCGATTATGAAAGAGAGGCGATCCACAAGCTGAATGAGCTATTCACTAAGCATAAGGCTGTTGTAATGGTTGGCGGGAGCGGACTTTACATAAAAGCCGTCACCGAAGGTCTGGATGACTTTCCCGAAGTAGATCCGGGAATTAGGGAAAACCTTAACCGACACCTGGAGGTAGACGGGATAGACTGGCTGCAACAAAAGCTATTTATCCTGGATCCTGAACATTATAAGAATATTGATGTACAGAATCCTCACCGCCTGATAAGGGCTCTGGAAATATGTATTGGGACCGGAAAAAGCTATTCTTCATTTCTCGATAAGGAAAAACCTGGCCGCAATTTCAAATCGATAAGTATAGGACTTACAGGAGATAGAGAGTTGATCTACGACAGGATCAATAAAAGGGTGGATTTGATGATAGAGAATGGGCTTGTGGATGAAGCTAAGGGACTTTATCCAAACCGTGACCTAAATGCTCTTAATACTGTAGGTTATAAAGAGCTTTTTCAATATTTAGACGGAGAAACTGATCTGGAGACCGCTATCTCTGAAATTAAAAAGAATACCCGGCGTTTCGCCAAAAGACAGCTTACCTGGTTTAGAAAGGATCCGGAAATAAAATGGTTCGAGTTCGATGAGAACCGGGAAAAGATCTTCAGATATCTGGAGGCATGCATTAATTCTCAAACAAGGAAAATTTAATTTTTAAATCTAACTTAAAGTAATAACTTTGTATTTACACAAAGAAAAGTTATGGAAGCTTCAATTATTCAAATAGGAAATTCAAAAGGGCTTCGTTTGAGTAAAACGATCCTTGAAAAATACCATATAAAAGACAAAGTAGAACTTATCCTTGAAAAAGGCCAGATAATACTTCGACCAATTGATTCACCCAGAAAAAACTGGGAAGAGGAGTTTAAAAAAATGGCCAAAAATGAAGATGATCAACTTCTAATGAACGATGTGTTTGACGATGAAAACTTCGATGAATGGATCTAAACCAATATGACATAGTTTTGGTTAATATCGATCCAACAGTTGGAAGTGAAATAAAAAAGACTCGTCCTTGTGTTATCATTTCTCCAAATGAGATGAATAAGTATTTAAGAACGATTGTTGTTGCTCCAATGACAACAAATACCAAAAAGTATCCCACAAGAGTTGCGGTTAAAACGAATAGTAAGAAGGGAATGATTGCAATTGATCAAATTAGAACAATTGACAAACAAAGAATAGTAAAAGGATTAGAATCCTTATCCAACTCTGAAATTAAAAAATGCAAAGAGGTACTAAAAGAAACATTTGTAGATTAAGTAATAATATCAACAGTGATTCACTAAGCGAATAAAAAGCAACTTAAAAGAATAACCTGGAAGCCCGAACAACAAGCAGGCATCACCATAGTTATCGGGACCCAATGCTAATTCCCCTCGCAACCAATCAAATAAACTTCTATACTAATCTCTTTTAAAGATAATCCTTTTAACATAGACACCCTCGTTGGTCTCCAGCTTTAAAACATATACTGCTTCCTGTAAAGGCGCCAGATCCACCGCATATTCGGTTTCATTTTTTTCAAAGGTTCTGGCTGTAATAAACCTGCCCCTTTTATCAAAAATCTCGACACGCCTTATGTTAACATCTCCCGGAGTCGCAATCTTAAAACTACCTGAATTCGGGTTAGGATAGATGAATATATATTCTGACCCCGGCAGCGGATCGGAGCAGATCTCCTGTTCAGCAAAAACCCTTACGATCGCTGAAGCTGTTGCAGTATTTCCGCTTTCATCCTCTGCTGTCACCAGTATTATATTCTCTCCCAGGTCCTTGCAGCTAAAAATCATCTTGCTCAATGTATAGGTCACATCACTATCACATTCATCATAAGATCCATTATTGATATCCTCAAAACTGATAGTGGCAACCCCCTGAAGGTTAAGGTCTATACTTATATCCCTTAGCTGCAGAACCGGCGGAGTGTTATCCATCACCATTACGGATATCTCACAGCTTCCCTCCAGACTCCCGGTATAGGTGAGCGTCACCGTGTTTTCTCCTATATCATCACAATCAAATAAAAGCTGATCGGCACTTAATTCGATACCCTCTGCATTTCCATGATTAAGCAGCCCTATATCCAGGCTGGCTTCCCCTCCGGGCCCGAGCCCCAGAACCACCTGTGAAGTACAGCCAAATTCCCCGCTGCTATCCACCACGTTTATAGATACAAAAATAGTATTCGAATCATACTCACCGTCATTGGCCAGGTAAGTGAAAAAGTCCTGACCGGTAAAGCCTGTATCTGGCGTATAGCTGAACGAACCATCGGAATTCAGCTGAAGCGTCCCGTTTTCCACATCGGTATCAAGGATCGCTGTAAGTTCATCATTCTCAGGATCGGTATCGTTTACCAGTACGCCGTTCGCAGCCGAAACATTCAGGGTTGTATTGACCCGGGTGGTATATTCCTCATCATAAGCAACAGGCGGCTGATTCACATCTATGTTGGAGACGGTCACCTGGACAGTGGTCTCACAGGTCGAAACATTTCCAGACTCATCGGTAACCGTAAGCGTCACGGTATTGGCTCCTTCATCAGCTGAAGTGAATTCTGTTTTATCCAGACTAAGGCTTACCGAACTACAATTATCTTTAGATCCATTGTCAATACGTGCAGGATCAAGTTGCACGGTATGCCCTTCATTGAGGATGATCTCATAATTTTCGACGCAGATTGCCTCGGGAGCTGTATCATCCACAACTGTCACAAGGAAACTGCATTCAGCAAAATCCCCATCATTTTCCACTCTAAGTGTCACTTCATATTCTGAACCATTTGTCACGCTACCTGGTGAAGGAGTCTGAGTTACTTCGGCTCCGTCACCGTTTACTACCTCTGCCTCGTTTGTATAATCGGGAACGGAGTAGGGACAGGCCTCAGGAGACACTATATTATCAGCCGGACAGTTTATTGCCAGCGATCCTTCGGTTATCAGGTTAAGCTGAAAACTGCAGGTATCCATATTCCCCGCCTGATCGGTCACCGTGAATTTCACTTCGATATCCTGGGTGATTTCCGTTCCGGGTGCCGGGTTCTGGACTACCTGGTAATTCTCGCAATTATCGCTAACCTGCAACTGAGAGGTATAATCGGGTAAGGCATAGGTTTCACCTTCGTTCACAGTGACAGTCTGGCCTGCAATACAACTTATCACAGGTTCAATTTCATCTTTCAATAAGAGATAGATATTGCAACTTTCGGTTTGGCCTTCATAGCTTGCAGTGATAGTTATAAAGGGATCGGCATTGGTGATGGTGGTACTGCCGGGTTCCATGGACTGCTGTATGCTTGCTCCTGGCGGTGAGACCTCAACGATCTCTGAAAAATCGGGAACAAAATACTGGCAGTTCTCATTGGCAAAGACTTCGTAGTCCCCGGGACAATTAAGGGATAAGGTAGCACTTACATTAATTGTAACTGTAACAACATTTGAACTTAATTCTCCATCGGTGGCTAGATAAGTAAAGCTATCTTCACCACTAAAACCAGGATCCGGAGTATAGGTAAACGATCCATCCCCATTTAAGTTCAGGGTACCGTTTGAGACATCGGTTTGTAACAGGGCGGTAAGGGCATCGCCGTCCGGATCAGTGTCATTTGATAATACTCCATTAGCAGCACTGACCGTCAATGTGGTTTCAAATTCTGTTGGATAAGAATCTGCGGCGGCGGATGGAGCCTGGTTTGGTTCTGGATTTACAGTTATGGTGACGGTTACTTCGTTGGAATCTAATTCTCCGTCATTCCCAATATAAGTGAAAATATCCTCCCCACTAAAACCAGGATCCGGAACATAGTTAAACGATCCATCCCCATTTAAGTTCAGGGAACCGTTTGAGACATCGGTTTGTGATTGGGCGGTA
>JAWWBH010000093.1:0-10137 GCA_033721075.1 Christiangramia sp. | reverse complement strand
TGCCAAGATTATCATGATAAAGATGCTCAATAAAATTACTCTCCATTGCCTTATTGAGATAACTGACATGGCCGGTTTTATCTTCCGGATTATAATCAAATAACCCCTGCCCCGCCGTACCAATGATAATTTTTCCATTTTTCAGCTCAGCCATTGCGGTTACGTGAGATGGATATTCATTCTGGTTTTCCAGGATTAAGGGAATCCTTTGAAATGTGCGTGAACCTCTTTCATATAATGCAAGACCGTTAAAAAGTCCAAAAAAGAGTTGTCTATCTTTACTTTCAAAAATTGTACGGACGTAATTATGAGGCAAAGAAAGAGAATCGTTCTCACGATTTTTAAAAATTGTGAATTTCGCGCCATCATATTTGTTAAGGCCATCTTCTGTGGCTACCCAGATAATATTCTGGCTATCTGCATAAACTTTATGAATAAAACTGCTGGATAAATCATTATCTGCCGTAAACAACCTGTTGGATTGTGCAGCAATGTTCTCTAAAGCTAGCAATGCAAAAACAGAAATGAGAAAAAATCTTTTTTTCAAAACAGGTTTTTTAAGTTTAAAGCATGATAAATTGTGGGCATAAACCAAAAAATCCAGTTATAACCTATGAATAAAATTTTACGCTGATTTGTTGTTAGCGAGTCCTGTTTAACTCATGGTTTAACCCAAATTGGCCAAATCCAATAATAAGTTTCCGTAAACTTTTTAACGTTAAGGTAAATAAAAAAATATAATTGTTAAATAAACACTTAATATTTAGAGTTTAAATGAAAACCCGTGTTTCTTTTTCTCTTTATATTTTTTCTGGTCGAATGTATGCAGAAAAGATCCTTTTCTGGAAGACTTCATATCCTTTTCATTAAGTTTTACCAGTATATCAAGTGAATTTATTTTATTTATGAAATTTCGTTTATCCAATTTTTCGTTTAGAATCGCCTCATAGAGTTTTTGAAGTTGCCGCATGGTAAATTTTGGAGGTAATAATTCAAAACCAATGGGCTTTTGGGTGGTGGTATGTCTTAATTTTTCAATGGCGTGTTGTACCATTATGTCATGATCAAAAATGAGATTGGGAGCTTTCGAAATATCAAACCATTTGGCCGAATTTTCCTCAATTAGGTCCTCATCATGTTCCTGTATATTGATGAGTGCAAAATAGGCAACAGAAATGGTTCGCTGGGCAGGATCACGATCAACTTTACTGTAACAATGAAGTTGCTCCATATATACTTTATTAATCCCGGTAAGTTTTAATAAAATTCGGTTAGCTGCTTCATCGAGATTTTCGTCCTGCTTTAGAAAGCCCCCCATGAGGGACCATTTTCCTTTTTCCGGTTCAAAATCCCTTTTAATTAAAAGAATTTTTAACTTTTCCTTGTCAAAGCCGAAAATAATACAATCTACTGCTAAAAGGACCTTATCATTACTAGAATATGGCTGTATCATGGCTCAAATTTAAAACTTTTTAAAGAACTGTCAATTGCTTTGTTTTTCAATAAATTCTCTAAAATATTGACGATTTGTTATTTAAAAAATTTAAAGTTAAAAAAAAGAAAAAATTATTTGCTTTTTTACAAATACTTTAATTAATTTGAAAAATGTAATATACACACTTATAATTTTATAAAATAGGTGTTAACTTTTCTAAATCAGGCAATAAGATGATCAGTAAAAAATGTTTTTTAATGGTCGCGATGTTTTTTGGATTTCTTTCACAGATTTTTCCTCAGCAGGCGACGGTAACTTTGAAACCTTCGAAAGATACTATAATAATAAGCAAACATATTTATGGACATTTTGCTGAGCATCTTGGGCGATCCATCTATGATGGATTGTACGTGGGTGATACTAGTAAAATCCCCAATACTGCTGGCGTGCGCAATGATATAATCAAGGCACTTAAAGATATCGATATTCCAAATCTAAGATGGCCCGGTGGCTGTTTTGCAGATACCTATCACTGGAAAGATGGTATTGGCCCCAAAAAAGACAGGCCAACCATTGTAAACCAATGGTGGGGCGGTGTGACCGAAGATAATAGTTTTGGTACCCATAATTTTCTTAATCTTTGTGAGGAATTGGATTGTGAGCCTTACCTGGCAGGAAATGTTGGTAGCGGGACCGTTCAGGAATTTACAGATTGGCTGCAGTATGTTAATCACCCGGAAGGAAGCCCTATGGCCAAACTGCGAAAGGAGAACGGAAGGGAGCAACCCTGGAGCGTTAAATTTTGGGGTGTTGGTAATGAACCATGGGGATGCGGCGGAAATATGGATGCTGAGTATTATGCCGATATTTACAAGCAATATGCAACCTTTATGACTTCCTGGACCAACGAGACTAATTTATACCGCATTGCTTCAGGGCCTAGTGGTGGTGATTATCACTGGATGGAAGTTTTGATGAAGGAAATTCCGAAGAGCCTGATGGAAGGAGTGGCACTTCATTCCTATTCTGTCATAGACTGGGATAACAAAGGGCCGGCAACGGGTTTTACCGAAGACCAGTATTTCTCCACTATGACAGAGGCTTTGAAAATGGACGAATACGTTACCAAGCATTCTGAAATCATGGACAAATACGATCCAGAAAACGAAGTTGGATTGATTGTAGATGAATGGGGTGGTTGGTATGACGTTGAAGAAGGTACAAATCCCGGGTTCTTATATCAGCAGAATACAATGCGCGATGCAATGATTGCTGGTACCACTTTGAATATCTTTAATAACCATAGCAAGCGGGTAACAATGGCCAACCTTGCACAAACGGTGAATGTTTTACAGGCGGTAGCGCTTACAAAAGGTTCAAAAATGATCCTTACACCTACCTATTATGTGTTGAAAATGTACAAAGTTCACCAGGATGCCCGGTTAATTCCCGTTAATATCAATAGCCCGAAGTATAACTATAATGGGAAATCACTTCCTTCAGTTTCTGTTTCGGCCTCCAGGTCTCAGGATGGGAAAGTCCATATTTCTCTGGTTAATATTGATGCAAATAAAAGTAATTCAGCGTCCATAGATTTATCCGGACTCGATATCAAAAATTTTACGGCCCAAATTCTAAAATCGGCTGAACTTTCAGACCATAACACCTTTGATAACCCAGAAAAAATAAAACCTGCCGACTTTAAAGATTTCAAAGTTAGAAATAATACCCTTGAGGTTGAGATTCCTCCATTTTCAGTAATTGTTCTGGAAAGTAAATAAAATATACTGTTATCACATGACGAGATACCTTGGCATTTTATTATTAGCTTTTCTAATTAAAATCAACTGTGGCTATTCCCAGTCTGCGCAGGTGGATTTGTTTGCCTTAAAGGAGGTTAAATTATTAGATAGCCCTTTTAAGGAAGCTATGAAAACAGATCTGGACTATATTCTTAAGATGGATCCGGACAGGCTTCTTGCTCCATACTTAAAAGAAGCTGGTTTAGATCCTAAGGCAGAGAATTATCCCAATTGGGAAAGTATGGGGCTTGATGGCCATATTGCCGGTCACTACCTTACGGCGTTAGCGCAGATGTATGCTTCACTAGGTGATGAAACCGCGCTTCAGAGGCTTAACTATATGCTGGAGGAACTGGAAAGAGCTCAGCAAGCCAACGGAAATGGTTACATTGGGGGAGTTCCGAATAGTAAGGAATTATGGCAGGACATTCGGCAGGGAAATATAAATGCGCATAACTTTGGATTGAATGAACGTTGGGTACCTTTATATAACATCCATAAAACTTACGCTGGTCTCCGAGATGCATATAAAATTGCCGGAATTGAAAGGGCAAGAAAAATGCTTGTTGATTTCACAGACTGGATGATTGCAGAAACTGAAAATCTTACAGACGGAGAGATTCAGGAATTGTTGATTTCCGAACATGGAGGACTTAATGAAACTTTCGCTGATGTCTACGAGATTACCGGAGAGCGGAAGTACCTTGAGTTAGCTTATCGCTTTTCCCATAAAATGCTTTTGGAACCTCTGCAAAAGAAAAATGATATTTTAAATGGTCTTCATGCCAATACGCAAATTCCTAAAGTTATTGGATTTGAAACAATTGCTCAGTTAGATCAAAATGCGGAATATCACCAGGCAGCTCGGTTTTTTTGGGATAATGTGACGTCCAAACGTACAGTAGCTATTGGTGGGAACAGCGTTCGGGAACATTTTAATCCAACAGACGATTTTTCCTCTATGGTAAATAGTGTTCAGGGTCCTGAAACCTGTAACACCTACAACATGCTTCGATTAAGTGAGAAGCTTTTTCAGGCGCAGCCGGAAGAAAAATACATTCACTTCTACGAACGTGCCCTTTATAATCACATATTATCTTCGCAACATCCTGGAACAGGAGGTTTCGTGTATTTTACTCCTATGCGACCCGGACATTATCGGGTTTATTCTCAGCCAGAAACAAGTTTTTGGTGTTGTGTAGGTTCCGGTTTGGAAAATCACGGGAAATACAATGAAATGATTTATGCCCATAAAGGAGATTCTCTTTATGTGAATCTTTTCATTCCTTCTGAATTAAACTGGAAGGAAAAAGGCGTTAAGATCATACAGGAAAATGATTTAGAATCACAGGAACAAACCAGGCTTACCTTCGAGACCAATGATGATGTGGTAGATTTTAATTTAATGGTACGATATCCCTCATGGGCTAAAGAAAATTTTAAAGTGAAGGTAAATGGTGAAAATATCGCTGTTAATGTCACTACGGGTTCTTTTGTTTCCTTGAACAGAAAATGGAAGAACGGCGATGAGGTTACCATAGATTTACCTATGCAGTTAAGATCTGAAAACTTACCAGACGAATCCAATTATGCTTCTTTGATATACGGGCCATACGTTCTGGCTGCAAAAATGAATGAATCTAATTTGGAAGGCCTTTATGCAGATGCAGGTCGAAGTTCTCACATCGCTCATGGTCCAATGATGACTGCTACAGAAACACCTGTTTTTTTGAAAGAGAAAAGCGAAAAGCTATCTGAACAATTAGTAAAGGAAAATGCCGATAAAATTAAGTTTTCTGCTTCTGGAATAATTTACCCTAAAAAATTTCAGGACCTGAATTTCATTCCTTTCTATCAAATTCATGAGGCCAGATATGTGATCTACCTCCCTGTTGAAAGTCCGCAAAGCCTTGCGGAGATCGAAGAGGATAGAAAAATAAAAGCACTGGAAGACAAGAGACTTGCCGCAGTTACCATAGATCACATACAGCCCGGTGAGCAACAGCCAGAGGCAGACCATTTAATTGAAACCCAAAATTCGAATACGGGGACGAATAAAAATAGACACTGGAGAGATGCCAGGGGTTGGTTTAGCTATGTCATCCAGGATGATAAAAATGAAGCGGATAGAATTCGAGTGACTTATTACGGTAAGGACCAGAATAGAGAATTTAAAATTATGATGGACGGGGTAATTATCGCCACTGAAAAATTGAATGGAGAGAAGGGAGATACCTTTTTTATCAGGGAGTATAAATTGCCTAAAGAGGTCACCTCAAATGAAAAGGTAGAGAAACGACTTCGTTTTGAAGCTTTAGAAGGTTCCAGAACGGCTGGAATTTATGAAATACGTATTTTAAAAAAGAAGGAATAAGAATTTAAATTTTCAAAGAGAAGCGTCTATTTTATCAACGTTTCCTAATTGAAATTATATATTTAAGAAGTTAGATCGAGAAGATGAGTAATTATGTAATTGGATTGGATTATGGTACAGATTCGGTGAGAGCTGTACTTGTAAATACAGATTCCGGTGCGGAAGTAGCCTCTGCCACGCACTGGTATCAAAGATGGAAAGAAGGCAGGTTTTGTGAACCTGCCAAAAACCAGTTTCGCCAACATCCGCTGGACCATATTGAAGGTTTGGAAAAAACTATAAAAATCGTTTTGAAGAAGTCACGGGTCAAAGGCGAAGAGGTAAAAGGTATTTGTATAGATACCACCGGTTCTTCTCCCGTTCCTGTTACTTCAAAAGGAAGGCCTCTGGCCTTGGAAGAAGGTTTTAAGGAAAATCCCAATGCCATGATGGTATTATGGAAAGATCATACAGCCATTAAAGAGGCTAATGAGATCAACGAACTGGCCAGAACCTGGGGTGGTGAAGATTATACAAAATACGAAGGAGGAATTTATTCTTCTGAATGGTTCTGGGCCAAGATCCTGCATGTTGCCAGAGAAGATGAAGAAGTAAAGAATGCAGCTTACTCCTGGATGGAGCATTGCGATTTAATGACTTATATGCTTATAGATTCTGATCTGGAGAGTTTTAAAAGAAGTCGTTGCGCCGCAGGGCATAAGGCTATGTGGCACGAGGAATGGGACGGATTGCCTTCGGAAGAATTTCTTGGGAAACTGGATCCCTATCTGGCCAAATTAAGAGATAAGCTTTATCGTGAAACCTATACTTCTGATGAGGTTGCCGGAACATTAAATAAAGAATGGGCTGATAAGTTAGGTCTTACCACAGACTGTGTAGTAGCTGTTGGAACCTTTGATGCACATGCGGGAGCCGTTGGTGCTCAGATCGATAAACATGCTTTGGTAAGGGTGATGGGAACCTCTACCTGTGATATCATTGTTTCTCCTCATGAGGAGATCGGAACCAATACCGTGAACGGAATTTGTGGACAGGTAGATGGTTCTGTTATCCCTGGATTGATCGGCCTGGAAGCCGGTCAATCTGCTTTTGGAGATGTGCTTGCTTGGTTTAAAGATGTGCTAAGTTGGCCTTTAGAGAATCTCGTTTATAATTCGGAAATCCTTTCCGATGAACTGAAAGAAAACCTAAAGGAGGAAGTGAACAGAGATTTTATTCCCAAACTTTCTGCCCAGGCCGAGGAACTTGAACTTTCTGAAAGTATTCCTATCGCTTTAGATTGGATAAATGGTAGAAGAACACCAGATGCGAATCAGGAGCTTAAAAGTGCTATTAGCAACCTGTCTCTTGGAACCAGGGCTCCGCATATTTTCAAAGCCTTGATAAATTCGATTTGCTTCGGTTCAAAAATGATTGTGGATAGGTTTGAAAGTGAAGGAGTAAAAATAGATAGTGTAATAGGTATTGGTGGAGTGGCCCGTAAGTCGGGGTATATCATGCAAACCCTGGCCAATATACTGAACAAACCTATCAAGGTGGCAGAGTCAGATGAAGCACCTGCGCTGGGGGCTGCTATCTATGCTTCGGTAGCCGCCGGTTTGTATTCAAATGTGATCGAAGCCAGTAAGAAACTGGGAAGTCCTTTTGAGGCTGAATATCATCCGGAGCCTGCAAAAGTAGATGAATACAAGAAGTTTATGAAAGAATATAAGCTGCTTGGAGAGTTTGTAGAGCAGCACATAAGCAATAAAATAAATGATAATGAGCTCGCAATATAAAGATTTAAAACAGGAATGTTACGAGGCGAATATGCAATTAAATGATCTTGGTCTGGTGATCTATACCTTTGGGAATGTAAGTGCTGTAGACCGCGGAAAAAAGGTCTTCGCTATTAAACCAAGTGGAGTGCCTTATGAAGATCTGAAACCAGAGGATATTGTAATTCTCGATTACGACAATAATGTGATTGAAGGCGAAATGAGGCCTTCTTCCGATACCAAGACACATGCTTTTTTATATAAGAACTGGGAAAATATTGGTGGAATAGCCCATACCCACGCTACCTACTCTGTGGCATGGGCGCAGTCTCAGAAGGATATCCCAATTTTTGGGACTACGCATGCCGATCACCTAACCGAAGATATTCCCTGTGCAGCCCCGATGCGAGATGATCTTATTGAAGGCAATTATGAACACAACACCGGGATACAGATCCTCGAATGTTTTAAAGAAAAAGGAATTTCCTATGAGGAAGTACCCATGGTCCTTTTAGGAAACCACGGCCCTTTCACCTGGGGTAAGAATGCTTCAAAAGCTGTATATCATAGTAAAGTTCTGGAAGAGGTGGCTGAAATGGCCTTTTTAACACTTCAGATAAATCCTGATGCACCCCGTCTAAAAGATTCATTAATCAAAAAACATTATGAGCGTAAGCATGGCAAGGATGCCTATTACGGTCAGAAATAACAATATAACGAATTAAAAATGACAGATTTTAAAAATAAAGAAGTTTGGTTTATTACCGGAAGCCAGCATTTATACGGCGAAGAAACCCTGAAACAGGTTGCGGCCAATTCTGCAGAAATAGTTAAGGGGTTAAACGAATCAGCTTTTGTTCCAATAGAACTGGTTCATAAAGACACCGTAAAGACCCCGGATGAGATCACCCAGGTAATGCTGGAGGCAAATAATAACCAGAATTGTATAGGGATTATTACCTGGATGCATACTTTTTCTCCTGCCAAAATGTGGATCAATGGATTAAGTATTCTTAAAAAACCTATCTGTCATTTCCATACTCAATTTAATGCAGAGATCCCATGGAGTAAGATAGATATGGATTTTATGAATTTGAATCAGTCGGCTCACGGAGATCGTGAATTCGGATTCATTATGTCAAGAATGCGCAAAAAGCGTAAGGTGGTCGTTGGTCACTGGAAGACTGAACCAACTCAGCGTAAAGTTGGAAACTGGCAACGTGTAGCTATGGGATGGGACGAATTGCAAAACTTGAAAGTTGCCCGTATTGGGGACAATATGAGGCAGGTTGCAGTGACCGAAGGAGATAAGGTGGCCGCCCAGATCAAATTTGGCGTAGAGGTTAACGGCTATGATTCTTCCGATGTTGTAAAACTTATTAATGCCGTTTCCGATTCTGATCTAAATACTCTGCTTAAAGAATATGAAGAGACTTATACGCTTACAGACTCCTTAAAGGAGGGCGGGGATAAGCGACAATCCCTGGTTGATGCAGCGAAGATTGAACTGGGACTTAGAGCCTTTTTAGAGGAAGGAGGATTTAAAGCCTTTACTGATACTTTTGAGAACCTTGGAGAACTCAAGCAATTACCGGGACTTGCAGTACAACGGCTAATGGCTGACGGTTATGGTTTTGGAGCCGAAGGTGACTGGAAAACAGCAGCTTTATTAAGAGCGATGAAGGTAATGGCTCAGGGACTTGAAGGCGGTACTTCATTTATGGAAGACTACACCAATCATTTTAAGGCTGAACGATCTTATGTATTAGGTTCACACATGCTGGAGATCTGTCCGAGTATTGCAGACGCCAAACCATCTTGTGAGGTACATTCTTTAGGAATTGGTGGAAAAGAAGATCCGGTGAGACTGGTATTCAACTCACCTGAAGGAGAAGCCTTGAATGCTTCGTTGGTTGATATGGGTAACCGTTTCAGACTTATTGTAAACGAAGTAGAAGCTGTTGAGCCAGAAGCAGATCTTCCTAACCTACCGGTTGCCAGGGTACTTTGGGATCCCAAACCAGATATGGATACGGCCGTGACATCATGGATCCTTGCCGGAGGAGCCCATCATACGGTTTATACCCAGGCCTTATCTACAGAATTCCTGGAGGATTTTGCAGATATAGCCGGAATCGAATTGTTAGTTATCGATGATAAGACTACGGTAAGACAATTCAAAGATACTCTTAATGCTAACGAAGCCTATTATCACTTGTTCCAGCACGGAATGTAAGAATACTATAACCAATTGATTATGAAAAATTATAATAAAATTATCAGATTAGCCTTCCTGGCAGTTTTGCTTGTTTTTATACAATGTAAGAATGCTTCTGAAAATGAATCTGAACAAGAAGAATCTAAAATGGAAGAAAAAGGATTTAGTGTTAAAACAGAAAGCTTTGGAGAAACTTCAAATGGAGAGGCCGTCGAGAAATATATAATTTCGAACGATGAAGGACTTGAAATGGCTGTTATCACTTATGGTGGTATCATTACATCCTTAAAAGTTCCCAATAAAGAAGGAGAATATGAAGATGTTGTCCTTGGTTTGGATTCGCTTTCTCTGTATGAGGAAAAGAACCCTTATTTCGGCGCTATTATCGGCCGCTATGGAAACCGAATCGCTAAAGGTAAATTCTCGCTAGACGGAACTGAATATGTTCTGGAAACTAATGATGGTGAAAATCATCTACATGGTGGGGAAAAAGGATTTGACAAGGTTGTATGGGATGCAGAAGTTACCGAAGCTGAAGATTCGGTTTCCCT
>JAWWBH010000092.1:0-10221 GCA_033721075.1 Christiangramia sp. | reverse complement strand
CATGTGTGAAATGGAAAACCGTTTTTACCAGCTTCAGGAAAATACACCCATAAAACTGGATGCCGCGTCACTTATACTGGTTTATAACAGCACCATGTCCATCAGGTACCGAATGGATGAGAAAAAATTCGATGTGGACGGCACTTATAATGCCAGATACGAGATCATCAAAAAAAGGATTGATAAAGCATATGTGAAGGGAACCGAGGAAAGGGTGACACAAAAGGGCAAGATGACCATAGTGTATTCGCAAAGCAGTGATGAAAGGGAATATCTTCAGTATATAAAATACCTGCAGGCTAAGAAATATTTCGGAGAAGAAGTGGAGGTCCTGGAGCTGGAGGATGTTCAGGGAGTAGTTGGCCTAAAAGCAATTAGGGTGAATATCCTGTATTCCAAGGATAATGATCAACCAGAAAAAACTATTACCTACGAAGATCTTATGGAAGAATTACATTAGGTAAAACGATATTATATAAGCCAGTACTGAAATCACGATTCCGCTCATAAATACAGTATAGGTAAGTCTTAAAAGCATATACTTGCGATGTAAGACCTTTCCCAGGAGATGAAGGTCTAGTGTAAGCATTTCATATACATAGTCCTTATCCTTAATAAGTTCATTCATCGCCCATTTGAATTGATCAAAGGGCATTTTATGGTAATTTCCGAAGAATAACAGGTTCACCTCCCTGTTCTTTACCTGGTTTCTTGTAAACTCACCACTGGTTACGTTTGGCCGTGTAGACATAATAGAAAGAATAATGGATGCCACACTAAAGAGGATCAGGATTAAAGTGGGGATCAAAAGATGTTTATTTGAAGCTGCCTCCAGTTTTGGGATCATATCAGCGATCGCAAGAGAAATAATAATAGCATTAACCGAAAGCAGGATATTCGCTTTGGTGTCGGCAATATCGCTTAATTTGATGTGGTTCCTCAATGTTGTCCTGTAGAGGGTTTGAATACTTCTTTCAGGATTTTCATTTTTATATTTGGCCTTCATGCGGGCCTTGTGTTCTTCTTTTTTAAGCTTTTTCTCCTGTTTATTCTTGCTCTCTATTAGCTCGAGAAGATTTTCTTCCTTCTTGGGTTTCCATTCTTTTATGGCGTAGTCTGTATAATATTCATGCTTTTCAGTAAAAACAAGGATATTCTCCTCCAGCCACTCAGCATTAGTGAAATTCTTGATATTGTGTAGTTCAAGTTCCTGTCTTAAAAATTCGCTGGTTTCCTCAAAATAATCCTTTCCAAAATGCGAGGAATCGGCATCTCTAATGATCTTTTCACCTAAAGTTTCAGGGACATTGGTGAACTTGGTTGCTATGATGTATTTTTTGACCTGGTCTATGAGTTGCTGGGTGGCATTGTTCTCTTTAAGGAAGGACTCTGCAATTTCGGCACTTTTTTCTTCATGTCCCTTGTAGGTGTGTATATAGCCGGTATCATGAAGCCATGCCGCCAGGATAAGCGCTTCTTTGTCTTTAACATTAATTTCAGAATTATCGATTAATTCTTTAGTACTTTTAACCACACGCTGCGTATGCTGATAATTGTGATAAATAAAGGTATTTGGCAGCTTTTCTTTAAATAATTCTTCAACAAATTTATCGGCTTTCTCTATGAGATTGTTCATACATGAAGTTCTTAGATACATTGACCAAATTACAAAAAAAATCGACCAATATTTTCTATGAGAAAAGTTAAACTTTCAGCCTATTTCCTAGCATTATTCCTCGTTTTTGCATGTGCTACGGTTAAGCCAAAATACAAAGAAGGTGAACCTAAATCAGATTTCGGATATCCTGAAACCAAAGAAATTGAAAAATCATTCTATTTGATTGGTGATGGTGGTTATTCTCCACCAGGTGGAACCTCTTTAGGACTAATTGCGTTTAAAACCTTTCTCGATTCAGTCAATAAAACTGAAAACTATACTATTTTTCTTGGGGATAATATATATCCTGACGGAATGCCTCCAAAAGATTCTCCGGATAGGGAAGCTGCCGAATACAGGCTGGATGCCCAATTGGATGCGATTGAGAATTATAAGGGAAGAGTGGTGGTAATTCCCGGGAATCATGACTGGTATAACGAAAAGCTGAATGGGCTGGAAAGGCAAAAGGATTACTTAACCGAAAAATTTAAGGATATCCTGATCTGGAGCCCCAAGATAGGATGTGGGCTTCAGTCTATTGAGATCACTGAAAATATCCAGATGATAGTTATAGATTCTCAATGGTACCTGGAGGACTGGGATCAGAATCCAAGAATAAATGATGATTGTGACCAGATAAAGACCAGAGAGGCTATGTTCCTTGAACTGGAGTCTGAAATCGAGGACCATCAGAACAAAACTATTGTTCTGGCCCTCCACCACCCGGTAAATACAAACGGTGTTCATGGAGGTCAGTATAGTTTTGACAGGCATATCTATCCTTCTCAAAAGAAAATTCCAATTCCAATACTAGGTTCCCTTGCCACGCTTATAAGGACTACCGGAGGTGTTTCTATTCAGGACGCTCAGAATAATCGTTATAAATCGTTGGCAACCCGGTTGTCTAACATAGCCAGAAGTGCTGAGCGGATGATTTTTGTTTCCGGTCATGAACACTCCCTTCAGTATATTGAACATGATAGTGTAAAGCAGGTAGTTTCAGGGTCAGGTTCCAAGGCTACTTACGCAACTTTGAGTAATGATGGCCTTTTTGCCTATAATGGCCAGGGTTTTGCCGTGCTGGATATTTTTAAGGATGGATCATCCTGGATAAGTTTTTATGGCAACCAGGATAATAAACCAAAATTGCTTTACCAGAGACAGGTTTATGAGACACCTGTTCCTTTTGAGTTCAAGGATTATCCTGACAGTTTCCCCCAAACCATAACCACTTCAATTTATAAAGAAGAGAATACCGAAAAAAGCCCGGTCTATAAAACGGTCTGGGGTAAAAGATACCGGGAATTGTATGGTACAGATGTGACACTTCCCGTTGCCGACCTGGATACATTGTATGGTGGGCTTAAGGTCGTGAGGGAAGCCGGTGGACACCAAACGGTTTCTTTAAGAGTAGAGGACAGTCTAGGAAGGGTATATAATATAAGAAGAGTAAGAAAGGACGCTTTAAGGTTCCTGCAGAATGTAGCTTTCAAAAATCAACCGGTAGAGGACAAACTGGAGAATACTGTTGCAGAGGATCTCATGACCGATTTTTATACGGCAGCCCATCCTTATGGTTTTCTTGCTGTACCCAGGTTAAGCCAGGCGGCCCGTGTATATCATACTAACCCTAAAATTTTCTATCTCCCTAAACAGGAGGCGCTGGGTAAATATAATTCGGTTCATGGTGATGATATTTATATGATCGTTGAAAGGCCTGAAGAAACCTGGAAGGGATATGAATATTTTGGAAGCCCAGATCACGATATTGTTGGGACAGATGGTATGCTTGAAAGATTAAGGAGAGATGAAAAGTATATCCTGGATGAGGAAGACTACGTGAGGGCGCGAATTTTTGATATGCTCATAGGGGATTGGGACAGGCATCAGAATCAGTGGCGATGGGCTGAAATAGAGGATAGTGAGGGAAATCATCATTTTAAACCTATTCCACGCGACCGCGACCAGGTATTTTCGAATTTTGATGGTGCTTTTTTTGGAACTCTGAGAGCCCTAACAGGATTTGCAAACCAGTTCGCAGTTTATGGGGATGATATTAATGATGTAGAATGGTTTAATATTGCTGCGCTAGGATTGGATAGATCCCTTCTGCAAAATACAGGAAAAGAGACCTGGCAGCAGCAGGCTGAGTTCATTAAGAACAATATTACTGACCAGGTGATAGAAGAAGCCTTTGCCAATCTGCCAGAAGAAACCATGGGCGAGGCCACCGAAGAACTGATAGAAAATATTAAAGGTCGCCGGAACAATATTGTGGATATCGCGATGAGGTATTATGATCACCTTGCGAACCTGGCAATCGTTACCGGCACAGATAAGGATGATTTCATAGATGTTGAGAGGTTGCCTGATGGTAATACCCGGGTAACAGTGACCAGGAATAAAGATGGGGAAAGAGCTGAAGACCTCAGTGATAAAGTATATAAAGCCGATGAAACTGAGGAGATCTGGGTATATGGGCTGGATGATGACGATAAGATTCTGGTAAAAGGGAGTGGCCCGGGAAACATCTTCGTTCGGATAATTGGGGGACAGAACAATGACGTCTACACTATAGAAAACGGAAATAACTTAAAGATTTATGACCACAAATCCCTTCCCAATACTGTGGAAAAGGCTGGAAATGCGAGATTCAGGTTTACTGACAACTATGAGATAAATACCTATGATAAGGATAAGAAAACATTTTCTTCAGGTACTATTTTACCGGACCTTGGCTACAATCCTGACCATGGATACACATTCGGACTAAAATTTATAAAATCTATTAATAAATTCAAGCGAAATCCTTTCACCTCGCAGCATACGTTCTCTGGGGAATTTCATTCTGCTACAAACGGTTTTGCCCTGGACTATGAAGCTGAATTTGCAAGTATTATAGGGAAATATAATTTGCAGGTAGGTGCAAATTTTGCGAGTCCGAAGTTTTCTGAAAACTTCTTCGGCTTTGGTAATGAAACCTCAAATTATGATGATGAAGTCGGTTTAGATTACAATCGGGTTGGTTTAAGTAAGATAGGAGTGAAGGCTGCTCTCGTAAATAAAACCCCATTTGGTAGCTTCTTTGGATTCACTGCGAGTTTTGAGGGAGTTGAAGTTCAGGAAACCGATGGTAAATTTATCACCGAAGAATTCATTACAAATGATCCTGATTTCTTTAAAAGAAAGTATTTTGCCGGGATCGATGCGATGTATAGATATGAGAGTTATGATAATAGTTTAAACCCCACCCGGGGAATGCTCTTTGAGCTTAATCTGGGAGCTAAACTGAATACTGCAAATATCGAAAGACAATATGGGTATTTTAAACCTTATATGGGCTTTTATAATGCACTTACCCGAAACAGAAAGCTGGTCATAAAAACCAGGGCAGAGGCTCATATCAATATAGGGCAGGAGTTTGAATTCTACCAGGCAGCACAGTTAGGAGCTGACAGTGGTTTAAGGGGCTACAGGCTGGAAAGATATACGGGTAAAAGTTCTTTTGGAACCGGAGCAGACCTTCGCTATTCCTTTAATACGGTGAAAACTAGCTTTCTGCCATTTCAGCTTGGAGTATTTGGAGGATACGACCTTGGAAGGGTATGGGTAGATGGTGCGAATAGTGATTTTTGGCATGATAGCTATGGAGGTGGACTTTGGATCAACAGTGCAGACGCCATCCAGGGGACTTTTAGTTTGTTTGCCAGCGGCGAGGGAACACGATTTGAATTCGGGATAGGACTAAAGTTCTGATCCAGGACCCATTATATAGAACAAAAGAGACAGTCTGAAAAATCTATAAAACGTCATCCTATTCCGATAACTATCGAAATTATTTCAGGATCTTAACTAATTGAAAAGCAATATCAATTAAAAGCTGAAACAAGTTCAGCTTGACGAAATAAGTACTTTTATTATACTGCCTCTTTTGTTTTTAGCCAAAACTCAGCTTCTATTCTGCTTTTTTGTTAACAGAGAGTTGATTTTTGAAATCGATAGTTCTTATAGGGAACGGGATATTCACACCTTTAGAATCGTAAGCTTTCTTGATAGCGATTATCGCTTTATTCTGTGCGACCAGGATATCCCTGTTTTTGGTAACATCTGCCCAGAACCTCACAACATAATTTATTGAACTGTCCCCAAATCCCTGGTAAAGGAACTCAACTTCTTCATTTCCGCGCTGTGGAAAATTATCTTTTATCACTTCCGTAGTCAGATCTCTTACCATTTCAAGATCTGATTCATAACCAACACCACAATTCACAAAGATCCTGGATCTTGGAGTTCTTGAGAAATTTTTAAAGGGTTCCTCGATGATCTTGGAGTTGGGAATTACCACGTAGTTATTATCTGATTGCTTGATCACGATATTCCTGAGATTTATCTCGGTGACGGTCCCGGCATAGCCATTGGTTTCCACCCAGTCACCAATTTGCAGTTCTGGTAAGAAACTAAGTATTAGGCCTGAAAAAGTATTGTTTAGAGTTCCCTGAAGGGCAAGACCTATTGCCAGACCTACAACTCCAGCACCCGCCAGAACAGAGGTGAGAATTTTATCCAGGTTCAGCAGCCCGAGGGCGATAAAAAATCCTATTAGGATTACTACAGCCTTGATGACTTTTATAACCATCAATCTTATGGAATCCTGTTTTATTCGCGTTCTTGTTACCCGGTCAAATATTCTTCCCACATACTTTGCGGCCAGCACAAAAATGATAAAGACAATAACGGCCAAAAGAAAATTAGGCAGATTGAGGATTAAAGAATCCAGCCATCCGCCTAATTTATCCCAAATACCTTTTATTGAATCCTGGATATTAAATTCGTCCATATTAAGTATTTAGTGCAATTTTAATTTTTCACCGGCTTATGATGCTCACTGGTTTTCATTTTCCAGGCGTCCAACATCCAGCTTGTTTTCTCCAGTTCTCGAATATAGGCGCCAATAAGGTCTATGGTTCCCTCGTCTCCGGCTGCATCAGCAGTTTCGGTTACTTTCCTCATCTGTTTTAGAATGAGGCCATGATCTTCCAGTAAAAGTCCGATCATTTTACTATCGGATATATCAGAAGGAGATTCCTTCAAATTGGAATCCTTCAAATATTCACTAAGATTGCTGGTAGGCTGATATCTTAAAGTAAGAATCCTTTCAGCTATTTCATCAACCTTTATTTTGGCATCTTCGTATAGTTCTTCAAATTTCTCATGAAGATCAAAGAAGTTCTTGCCAATGATATTCCAGTGAAAATTTCGGAGTTTCTGATAATATAAATGATAGTCAGCTAAAAGCACATTCAGTTCTTCAACTGTTTTCTTTGTTTTATTAGAATCCAAACCTAAATAATTCATAGTTTTTAGTTATTGTTTTTTTTATTTCAATATAAAATTACAATGATTTAGTTGTTTGCCCAATTTTGGCAGGGGATTTTAATAGAAGTTTAACTAGGATTCTTCTATATCGCGATGATCCTTTAGATCCAGCTTGTCCAGCATTTTTTGAGAAACCTGGCCACTATACATTCCATAAGCATCAACCAGTACACCTTTTCTATTATTGGTAGTGGTTATTGCATATAGTATGGCATTATCATCGGGATCACTCATGCCTTCAAACCGAAGGACCTTATCTACCTCAAATTCTTCCACTCCAAAGGTTTCATTTTTAGATTTTAGTTCAATTTGCTCATCGAGTAAATTGAAGTCATGCTCATAACCTTCTTCAAGTTTTAATTTATTGATTGCTTGAGATAATGTACCGTAATCTTTCATTTTTTTGAATTTTAATTCAAATTTAAATTACAGTGAAAGGCCCATTTTAGCAAATACTCCGGGCTGTTTAGGATAAGTTTAACTCGGTTTGGAGAACAAAGCAGTTAAGATTACTTTTTATTTTTACTGGAACTGAAAAAACCGAGGGGAAAGATGATAAGCAAAAAGAAATACCATCCTGTTACTATTCCTATAATGGTTATAATCGCTGCAATAATATAGAACCAGTAAGATTTGGGTATTTTCATATTATAGCCAAAATTAAAAATATAGCCAGTAAATACAAAAGCCAGTAAGGTTTAAGTTGTAAAGGCTCTCCGCCGAATAGAAGCTTTGTTACCCGAAAGTAAAAATGTCGGTTTTTGGCGATATGGTTATATGCGTGATCGCTTAACGATCTAAACCATGGGTATCCCGTATACATCTCATGCCATTTTTTATTCCCGGCATGCCATAAGCTCCTATATGCAGAATCGGGGCCACTGTATACAAGTCCGTCAGTTTCAATTAGTCTGCTTGCTTTCTTGAATTCCTTTAATGGTATATCAGGAAAATTCTCAGCATATTCCTGATAGGTTTTGAATACGATCCTGCCTGCAGTTTTACTCTCCCAACGGCTTTTCCAGAAGTGACAGAAACCGCACTTCCCATCCCATATGAGGATATTCATCGGCGGAGGATTGGACGTTTTTTCGATCTTTTTGAACATATAAATAATCCTTAGTCTTCTAAAATACTTACATACAAAGGCCTTCCTGAAATTCAAAATTAGGTTTTTAGTTGTGGTATTTGAGTATTTTTTTAACCTTTATAAGCTAATATGTTATGGGTCTATGAAAAGCAAAATAACTTTAAAAGAACTGTCAAAGCTACTTAACGTCTCAGTTTCTACGGTTTCTAAAGCCCTGAATGACAGTCCGGAGATAAGTCCTAAGACTGCTGAAAGAGTAAAGGAGCTTGCCCGCTTACATAATTATAAGCCGAATCCTGTTGCTGTTAACCTTAAAAAAAGTAAAACGGGAACAATAGGAGTGGTAATTCCGAATATTTCCAATAGTTTTTTTGCCAGGGTACTTTCAGGGATGGAAGCAGAAGCTCAGAAACATGAGCAGCAGGTGATAACCTATATATCGAATGAATCCCTTGAAAGAGAGAAACAGATCTGTGATATGCTTACCTCCGGTTTTGTAGATGGGGTTCTGATAGCTGTTTCAGAAGAGACCCAGAAAAAACAGGAATATGATCATCTTTTTGCCCTGGTGGATTATGATATCCCGGTAGTGGTTTATGACAGGGTAAATATCGATCTTCCGGCAGACAAGGTTGGAGTGGATGATGAGAACAGTTTTTTCGATGCTACAAATTATTTTAAATCCAGAGGATTGCATAAAATTGGACTGGCATCTGCTATCCATCATGTAGGCATCGGAAAATTGAGAATAAAGGGTTATGAAAAAGCCATGGAAGATACACAGCATTATCTGGCAAAAAGTTCAAAACCAGCAGATCTAAGAAAGAAAATAAAATCACTGATTACGGAAGATAAGGTAGAAGCCCTACTTTGTACCGATTTTGAAAGCACCATCATGACTACACGGATTGCATACGAAGAAAAGGTCAATATCCCTCAGAATCTTAAAATAATAGGTTATATAAGTAAGGAAGTAGCAGAATTTCTTACCCCGTCTTTAAGTTATATTGAGCAGCATCCTCAGGAAGTCGGCTCCAGGGCCGTAGATTTGCTTAATAATCGACTGGAAGGAATTTATAATCCCGGAAAATTCGAGGAAGAGATCATCACTACCAGCCTGGTGCATTTGGAGTCAACGAAGTTTTAATTATTGCAAATTCGTTTGATTTGAGAATTATAAGTTGGCTTAATAATTCAAATTCAGAAAAAAGTAGATTTTTAGCACTTCTGACTTTTCTTTTTGCAACAATTTATTTTTTTTCTTTAATCATCTTTGGCCTCGATTTTTCAGATGGTTTTTACCATCTTAACCAGGCAATCTACAATTTTGGTGAATGGTCACAGCATAAATTTTTTTTAAGCTCAGTATTAATTAACCAGTGGATAGAAATTTTTGGAAAGAATTTGCTGGCGATACGATTTTTTAATGCTCTTCTTATTTATTTATCAGCTTTAATTCCCGTTCTTTCCCTGAGACACTTGGCAAGTCATAAAGAGTTGCTTTTTGTACTATCGATTGTACTGGTGATAATTACACCTCTAAATGCCAATGTTTTAGGTTTTGATACTTTCACACTTCTTATAACCAGTATCATTTTTACCTCGTTCATCACCTTTATGAGAGATATGACTCCCGTTAAGCTTTGTATTCTGTCCTTTCTATGTGCCATAGCTGTATTTATAAGACTTCCGAATATTATTTTATTAATATTAATACCGATAATTCTTCTAATTGATAAGCTCTTAACGGGGAGAAGCTTTAAGATTTATGTAAAAAGATCATTGATATTCTTCATTTTATCATTAGGTTTTATAGCAGGAGGATATCTTCTAATGTTTTCTTCTGAGCCGAATTTTGGAGAGAGCTTTATAACGAACGGTAAATACCATAATATAAGACTGCTCATATTCAATTATTTTCTGGATGGTCTTACTCTGTTATTCTATTCCACGGTAATTTTTCTTTGTTATCTTTTAATTAAAAGAAAGGTAAAAAACAAGTATGTTCCAATGCTTGTAATTATCTTCCTGATTCTTTTTCTAAGTGCTTTTATAATTCATTCCAAATATTCCAGATCTTATTCCCTGTTTCTTACAT
>JAWWBH010000091.1:0-10284 GCA_033721075.1 Christiangramia sp. | reverse complement strand
TGTATGGGTAACCCTTGATTTAAAAGTAGTGCCTTCGAATGGCGACCATTTACATTTGGAGAAAATATTATCAGGCTGTACCGCCCAGGGAGAATTAAGATCCACCAAAACAAGATCGGCCTTATAGCCTTCTCTTATAAACCCCCTTTTCTCTATCTGGAACAGTATCGCCGGATTATGACAGGCTTTCTCCACTATCTTTTCAAGAGAGATCTTACCCTGATGATGCAATTGAAGAAGTGCGGGTAAAGCGTGCTGTACCAATGGTCCTCCGCTTGGCGCCTTGGTATAAACATTTTTCTTTTCTTCCTTTGTATGAGGAGCATGATCTGTAGCTATAACATCCAGATAATTATCCAGCAAACCTTCCAGCAAGGCTTCCTGGTCCTTTTTTGTCTTTACGGCAGGATTCCATTTTATAAATGTTCCTTTTTTCGCATAATCTGAATCATTGAACCACAGGTGGTGTATACAGACCTCGGCAGTGATCTTTTTATCCTTTAAAGCTTTCTTGTTATTGAAAAGGCTCAGTTCTTTGGCTGTCGAAATATGAAAAACATGTAATCTGGCACCTGTTTTCTGAGCCAGCTTTACTGCTCTGGAAGAAGATTTATAGCAGGCTTCCTCACTCCTAATCTTGGGATGTAATTCGATTGGAATATCGTCACCATATCTTTCTATGGATTTCGCCAGATTATCTTTAATAGTCTGCTCATCTTCACAGTGAACCGCTATTAATACCGGAGATTTCTTGAATATCTGTTCAAGTACCTTTTCATCGTCCACCAGCATATTCCCGGTAGATGAACCCAGAAATAATTTGAGGGCAGCCACAGATTTAGGATCTATTTTCTCTATCTCGCCAAGGTTGTCATTGGTCCCGCCAAACATAAATGAATAGTTAGCCCAGGAGGTTTCGGCCGCCAGTTTGAATTTTTCTTCCAGCAGTTCTATGGTGGTAGTCTGCGGAAGTGTATTCGGCATTTCAAAAAAAGTGGTGATTCCTCCAGCCACTGCCGCTTTAGACCCGGTTTCTATACACTCTTTATGTGTGAGGCCGGGCTCCCTAAAGTGCACCTGATCGTCAATAAGACCAGGGAGCAGATATGTTCCCTCAGCATCATAGATGCTAACATCAGGTGATTTGGCGCTTATACTTTCAGAGATCTCAGAGATGATCCCGTTCTCAATAAAAACGTCCCCATCCTGAATCTTACCTTCGTTTACAATCTTTGCATTCTTAATTAGTACCTTTTTCATCAGACTTTTATCCTGTTAAACAGACTTTTCAGCTTCATTTTTATTACTCCAAAAGCGGCTTCCGAAATGATTGAGCCGCTCATCTTGGAAGTTCCCCGTGTCCTGTCAGTAAATATCACAGGAACCTCCACTATTTCAAATCCTAAGAGATGAGATTTGAATTTCATCTCGATCTGGAAAGCATAACCTACAAACTGTATGTTATCCAGGTTTATTGCTTCCAGAACTTCTCTTTTATAACAAACAAAACCGGCGGTAGTATCCTCTATATCCATTCCGGTAATGAATCTTACATATCTCGAGGCCAGCCAGGACATTAACACCCGGTTCATCGGCCAGTTGATCACGTTAACCCCGGTTTTATAACGGGATCCTATGGCAACATCGGCTCCATCCCTTTTGCAGGTATTATACAGCCTTGCAAGATCGTTAGGGTTATGGGAAAAATCGGCATCCATTTCAAACACATATTCATAATCCCTTTGCAGGGCCCATTTAAAACCATGAATATATGCCGTCCCCAGCCCTTGCTTTCCTTTGCGTTCTTCCAGGAACAATCTTTTCGGAAATTCTGCCTGCAGGGTTCTAACCCTGGTAGCAGTTCCGTCGGGAGAATTATCATCCACCACGAGTATATGAAATTTACGTCTTTGAGAGAACACATTCCTTATAATGCGTTCAATGTTTTCAATTTCATTAAATGTGGGTATAATAATTATCCCATTCACCATTCCCTAAAATTTTGCACAAATGTAGGCAAATTAAATCTTCAAATCTTTATGTTAACCACCGGGATTAATGGCCAAAATTTTACATTTGTAAAAAAAATCGCATGCAGGCCATCGAAAGAATTCATGAATATCAGGACTGGATCACTCTGGTGTTTCTATCCTGCTTCATCCTTCTGGTTGCTGCAAAAATTTCATTCCCTCAACGCTTTGAGGAATTTATCTCCCTTTTGAACTCTGGTAAATTTATAGCCTTTAAAGGAAAAGAGAATAAGGCTTTTCATCCTTTTAACATTTTAATGTTGTGTATGCAGGCACTGGTGATCTCCATATTCATTTTTATAGCCTACCGCTATTTTTTTGAATTTCAACAACCGGCCTTAATAGTTTTTATCAGGATCTTCACCGCCTATATCTGTTTCTTATTGATTAAAGCCGGTATTGAGAAGATCATAGGAAATATCTTTGAAATGGATGAAAAAATCGATTATTACCTCTTTCAAAAATTCAGCTATCGCAATTTTATCTCCCTTTTTCTTTTAATTGCTTCATTATTTTTGATTTACAGCATTAATCCAACTGCTTTACTTATAGGAGTAATAGGAGGTACAGCGATTGCCGCGAACTCTATTGCTCTTTTTATCATATACAGAAGAAATCAAACTGCACTTGGCGCCAATTGGTTCTATTTTATTTTGTACCTTTGCGCACTTGAAATTGCCCCTTATATTATTTTGTACAAGCTTATTACAAACTAAAAAGGATCTAATAAAGTTTTATATATGAAAGTGAAAACAATTTTGGTTTCTCAGCCAGAACCGAAGGTTGAAAACTCGCCTTATTTTGAGCTGGAGGAAAAGCAAAAAGTTAAAATTGATTTCATACCTTTTATTCATGTTGAAGGAGTGCCTTCTAAAGAGGTGAGACAACAAAAAGTAGATCTCACAAAGTTTACGGCAATCATTCTTACCAGTCGTAATGCCGTAGACCATTTCTTTAGAATTGCTGAAGAAATGAGGTATAAGGTGCCTGATACTTTGAAGTATTTCTGTCAGAGTGAAGCTGTGGCTTATTACCTACAGAAATATGTGGTTTACCGAAAAAGAAAGATCTATGTAGGAAAACGGACTTTTGCTGAACTAGCTCCACTGATCAAAAAATATAAGAACGAGAAATTCCTTTTACCATCATCAGACATGTTAAAGCCTGATGTGCCAAGAACTTTGAATAAACTTGGAGTGGAATGGAAAAAGGCCGTTTTTTACCGAACTGTAGTAAGTGACCTTTCCCATCTTAAAGATGTAACTTATGATATTCTGGTATTCTTCAGCCCAAGTGGAATCAAATCTCTTTTTGAGAATTTCCCGGATTTCAAACAAAACAACACTCGCATTGCGGTGTTTGGCAATACCACCATTAAAGCTGCCAAAGAACATGGACTGGTTGTGAACATCAAGGCTCCAACGCCTGAAACACCAAGCATGACCATGGCTATCAATAAATATATAAGCGAGGTAAATAAGAAATAATTACTTTTCAGTTCTTAGTAATAAATCATAAAAAAATCCGGTCAAATCGATGACCGGATTTTTCATTTACAACATCTAACAATTTAAAAAACTACTCTTTAGGAGCTCCATTCATTATTTCTTCATTTGCGGAAGCTTCAAATTTGCTGAAATTTCTTCTGAAGAAATTTGCGAGTTCCTTTGCTTTTCTATCATAGGCTTCTTTATCCTGCCATGTATTCTTAGGATTCAAAATTTCGGAAGGTACCCCTTCACAGGATTTTGGCATCTGTAAGCCAAAGATCTCGTGGGTTTCATATTCCACATTATCCAGCTTACCTTCCAGGGCTGCACTTATCATTTCCCTGGTGTATTTCAGTTTCATCCTGCTTCCCACCCCGTAAGGACCACCTGTCCATCCGGTATTAACCAGCCAAACATTCACTCCTGCAGCCTTCATCTTTGCGCTAAGCATTTCGGCATATTTTGTTGGGTGCAGCGGCATAAAAGGTGCTCCAAAGCAGGCAGAAAAACTAGGGATTGGCTCATCTACTCCAGCTTCGGTGCCCGCCACCTTAGCAGTATAACCACTAATAAAATGATAAGCTGCCTGGCCTGGAGTAAGTTTGCTTATAGGAGGCAAAACTCCAAAAGCATCGGCCGTTAGGAAAAAGATATTCCTGGGATTCTTACCCGAAGAAGGCTCCTGTATGTTATGAATATGGTTGATAGGATAACTTACCCTTGTATTCTGAGTAATTCTAGTATTCGCGAAGTCAACGTTGCCTTTATCATCCAGCACAACATTCTCAAGAATGGCTCCTGGTTTTATGGCCCGGTAGATATCAGGTTCGTTCTCCTCGGAAAGATTGATCACTTTTGCATAGCAGCCACCTTCAAAGTTAAAGATGGTATTATCAGCAGTCCAGCCATGCTCATCATCGCCTATAAGTCTTCTTTCAGGATCGGCAGATAATGTAGTTTTTCCCGTACCCGAGAGTCCAAAGAATATGGCTGTATCTCCATCTTCTCCCACATTGGCAGAGCAATGCATTGGAAGAGTGTTTTTATAAACCGGAAGGATGAAATTAAGAGCGGAAAAAATTCCTTTTTTAATTTCACCGGTATAACCCGTTCCGCCAATAAGAGCGATCCTTTTAGAGAAATTAAGGATGGCAAAATTTTCCTGGCGCGTTCCATCAACTTCAGGATTCGCCTTGAAGCCAGGTGCATTTATTATCAACCAGTCTTCCTTAAAATGATCTAGTTGGGTATCATCGGGGCGCAGAAACATGTTGAAGGCAAACATATTTGACCACGGATATTCATTGACCACCCGTATGTTCAAACGATATTTATTATCTGCACAGGCAAAGGCATCCCTTACGTAGATCTCTTTACCGCCCAGATAGGCGACAACTTTTTTATAAAGTTTATCAAATTTTTCCGGATCAAAAGGGATATTTATATCTCCCCACCATACTTTATCTCTAGTCACCTCATCTTTAACAATGAACCTGTCCTTTGGAGATCTTCCGGTAAATTCACCTGTATTCACAGCGAGTGCTCCAAATGAAGTTTCTACCCCCTGACCAAGTCTTAGTGTTTCCTCATGAAGTTCCTGCGGTGATAACTGATAATGTACATTGGCGTTATTGATCCCGTAATCCTCTAACGAAATCGTTTTCGTAATTTGGGTGTTTTCGACCATAAAAAAATCAATTCTGTGGTTTGTTTATGTGAACAAAAGTAAAAATCTTATATAGATATTCCGCCAAACGGCCCCAAATTATTTCTTTTTTAACGTTATGAAATTCAGCAATAAAATAAACCATGCAATTATCAGAAGTGTTCCTCCCACCGGTGTGAGCAAGGCTATCTTTGTAAAATCAAAACTGGTTAGGGCATTGGTAGCCAGCAAATAAATGGAACCGGAAAAAAGAATTGTTCCGAAACAAAGAAGGTAGAAAATCCAGTTCAATTTTATGTTCCAGCTTTTACCAAATCCTCCAATGATAAGAAGTAAAAGGGCGTGATACATTTGAAATCTCACACCTGTTTCAAATGAATCCAAAGAATTTTCAGAGATGATATCCTTAAGCCCGTGAGCTGCAAAGGCCCCCAGTATCACGGCCAGTAATCCAAAAAGTGAGCCGGTAATTAAAAATCTTCTGTTCATACTTTCAATTTTATTTCATGCAAAGTTTTAATACATTCGTTTGCAACTACACAAAACTAACTTAATTTATGCGAGAAATTTTAATTGTGGGGGCTGGAAAATCTACCTCGGTCCTCATTAATTACCTGCTGAAACAAGCCCAAACTGAAGATCTATTTCTTAGAATTGGCGACATAGATATCAATAATGCGAGAAAAGCATGTAAGGATCATCCTAAATGTGAAGCATTTACCATGGATGTTTTCAATGCTGCAAGCCGTGAACCGGCCATTCAAAAAGCCGATATCATTATCTCCATGCTCCCCGCAAGATTCCATATAGAAGTAGCCAGAGACTGCCTGAAATTTGGCAAGAACATGGTTACTGCTTCCTATATAAGTGAAGAGATGAAAGCTCTGGATCCAGAAGTCAAAGAAAAAGGCCTGGTTTTTATGAACGAGATAGGTGTGGATCCCGGCATAGACCATATGAGCGCCATGCAGGTAATAGACAGAATAAGAGATAAAGGTGGTAAAATGTTGCTTTTTGAATCTTTTACCGGCGGCCTGGTCGCTCCTGAAAGTGACAATAACCTTTGGAACTACAAGTTTACCTGGAACCCAAGGAATGTAGTGGTTGCCGGCCAGGGAGGCGTTGCAGAATTCATCCAGGAGGGTAAATACAAATACATCCCCTATCACCGTTTATTTCGCCGTACCGAATTTCTTGAAATTGAAGACTACGGAAAATTTGAAGGTTACGCCAATCGGAATTCCCTGAAATACCAAAACATTTATGGCCTTGAAGATGCGCTGACTCTTTATCGCGGGACCATAAGGAAAGTTGGTTTTAGCCGGGCCTGGAATATGTTCGTTCAGCTGGGAATGACAGATGATAGTTTTGTTATGAAAAACTCTGAAGAAATGAGCTACCGGGATTTTATAAATTCATTCCTTCCCTATTCCCCAAGTGATTCGGTAGAATTAAAGACACGTCATAACCTTAAGATCGACCAGGATGATATCATGTGGGAAAAGCTTCTGGAACTTGATATTTTCAACCCGAATAAAAAGATTGGCTTGAAGGATGCCACTCCGGCTCAGGCGCTTCAGAAGATATTAATGGAAAAATGGTCTTTGTCTCAGGATGATAAAGATATGATCGTGATGTACCATAAATTTGGATATGAACTCAACGGGGAGAAAAAACAGATAGATTCTACCATGGTACATATTGGAGAAGACCAGTCCAAAACCGCGATGGCAAAAACCGTTGGTCTACCTGTCGCGATGGCTACCATTATGATCCTTAATGGAGAGATCAGGATACCAGGAGTACAGTTACCTATTCAGAAAGAGGTGTATGAGCCAATTTTGAAAAAACTTGAGGCTCATGATATCAAATTTAAAGAAAAAGAAACCAAATACCTCGGTTATAATCCATTTGGAGAGGTAGGGAATTAAATTTGAAAAGCATTTTTCGTATTTTAGCTTAATTACCAAAAAATTAAAGCTAATGAAGATAGTAAACGAAAATGTCAAGCTGGACGGGATAGACAAAACGATCTTGAACTTCCTGATGGAGGACGCTAAAAAACCTATTCTTGAAATAGCCAAAAATATAGGTATTACAGGAGCGGCAGTACATCAACGGCTAAGAAAACTTGAAAAATCGGGACTCATTGAGGGCTCACGGATGATGCTGGACGCCCGCCTTTTAGGGTATAAAACCATGGCCTTTGTGGGTGTGTACCTAGATAAAGCGGTAAGCAATCCTCAGGCCGTAAAAAAACTCAGTGAAATTCCCGAAGTGATAGAATGTCATTATACCACCGGGAACTGGTCCATATTCCTTAAGATCCTATGCCGGGACAATGAACATTTAATGAATGTGTTAAATAAAAATATACAGGCGATCGATGGAGTTTCAAGAACGGAAACCTTTATCTCCCTGAATCAGCAAATCCAAAGACAGATCAAGATATAAAAAAAGCGGCCATTACCGGCCGCTTTTTTCTTCATAATTTTTTTAATCCCTTCCCATAAAGATACTAAGGAAGTATAATAAGGTAGCCAGTGAACCTATAGCTGCAACCACATAAGTTCTCGCGGCCCATTTGAGCGAATCTTCAGCCGCATCATGTTCAGCCGAAGTCAGCATATTTTCAGTTTCCAGCCACACCAAAGCTCTTTTACTGGCATCATATTCTACAGGTAAGGTAATGAAACTGAAAAGGGTACCCATTCCGTACATTATAATACCCAGTAGCAGAATGGTTTGGCCTAAACCTGAGCCAACTATCACCATAAGCATAATACCTCCAAAAATAGCCCATTGGGACAATTTGGAAGCCACGCTTACCACTGGCACCAGTTTACTTCTCATTTGCAGCCAGCTATAAGCCTTTGCATGCTGTACGGCATGACCACATTCGTGAGCCGCAACCGCAGCTGCTGCCGCATTCCTCTGCGAATAAACGCCCTCGCTAAGGTTTACCGTTTTCTTGGAAGGATTGTAATGATCTGAAAGCATTCCGGGGGTTGATATGACCTTCACATCATGAATGCCATTATCCCGAAGCATTTTTTCTGCTATCTCCTTACCGCTCATCCCATTTTGAAGATGAACTTTCGAATATTTCTTGAATTTGCTCTTAAGCTTATTGCTCACGAACATACTTACAAGAAAAATAAGTCCTGCTATTATATAATATCCCATCATAGGTTAAAATTTTTATCTGTTTTTAGGATTTCAAATATATCAAAAATCCGGCCACGACATTTTTTTAGATTATATTATGACCACATCCTGTCAACACTGTCATTTTAGAGAATTGTGATGATTCCTTCCCAATTTAGTGGCATTATATTTCACAAATTCAGATATTAGTTATATTTGCAACGATTATCTAAAAACCAGCTATGCAATACAAGAGAATACTTTTAAAACTATCGGGAGAAGCCTTAATGGGAAACCGCCAATATGGCATTGATCCCGAGCGCCTGGCAGAATATGCACAGGAAATTAAATCGGTAGTAGATAAAGGTATTGAACTGGCCATAGTTATTGGAGGCGGAAACATCTTTAGAGGTGTTGCGGGAGCAAGCCGGGGAATGGATCGGGTTCAGGGAGATCATATGGGAATGCTGGCAACAGTGATCAATGGTCTTGCTTTACAGAGCGCCCTGGAAGATGCCGATATCCAAACCCGACTACAATCGGCCATCAAAATCAATGAAGTAGCTGAACCCTTTATAAGAAGGAAAGCTATTAGACATCTCGAAAAAGGGCGTGTTGTGATCTTTGGCGGGGGAACCGGAAACCCGTATTTCACTACAGATTCTGCAGCAGTGCTGAGAGCGATAGAGATAAAAGCCGATGTGATACTGAAAGGAACCAGAGTGGATGGGATCTATACTTCAGACCCTGAAAAAGACAAGGAAGCCACTAAGTTCGATTTTATTACATTTGAAGATGTTATTAAAAAAGGACTGAAGGTGATGGATACCACGGCCTTCACCCTTAGCCAGGAAAATGAATTGCCTATTATAGTTTTCGACATGAACAAACCGGGGAATTTATTGAAAGTAGCGGCCGGGGAACGCGTTGGAACTAAAGTAAATCTATAAAAATCTGAAATTGTAAAACATATTAAAATGGATGAAGTTGAATTAATTCTAGAAGAAGCAAAGGAAGGAATGGAAAAAGCCATTTCGCATCTTAAAAAACAACTTTCAAATATTCGTGCCGGAAAAGCAAATCCAAGCATGCTGGGGAGCGTAATGGTAGAGTATTACGGGGCACAAACACCTCTGCAGCAGGTCGCCAACGTAAATACTCCAGATGCGAGAACCCTTTCCATCCAGCCTTTCGAAAAAAGCCTGATCCAGGAAATAGAAAAAGGGATCATGCAGGCTAATCTTGGCTTCAATCCTATGAACAATGGTGAAAGTGTTATCATTAATGTACCACCACTAACCGAAGAAAGAAGAAAACAGCTCTCCAAACAGGCTAAGGCCGAAGGTGAAGATGCCAAGGTAGGTGTGAGAAATGACAGAAAACAAGCCAACCAGGAGTTAAAAAAGCTGGATATATCTGAAGATGAACTGAAAGATGCCGAAAAGGAGGTTCAGGAATTAACAGATACTTATATCGAAAGAATCGACAATATACTTGCGAACAAGGAAAAAGAGATAATGACAGTTTAATGTTATCTCAGCTATATTAAGATGCCGGTTTAGATCTGAATTATAACCAGATTTGATCCGGCATTTTTATTTTGAGTATTTTCCCCAAAGTTTAAACCAGCCGGAATGCGATACCCTTTAATTATATTATTTCTTTTATCTGGAATAAGTCTTACCGCACAGAACCTCATCCCAGGAAGAGTGATTAACAGGGAAAACAGAAAGCCACTGGCTTATGCCCAGATTCAAACTTCAGATGGCAGGCAGATCCTGACTAATATAGATGGGAGCTTTGAACTGGACTTAACTAAAGACACTCTCAAAATATCGGTATCCTATGTAGGTTTTAAGCCCTTAACCACACAGGTACATCGAAGCACCCGTTATTTGCAGATTGGCCTTAGTCCTTCCTTTGAACAGCTCAATACTGTTTTGATTTCATC
>JAWWBH010000090.1:0-10405 GCA_033721075.1 Christiangramia sp. | reverse complement strand
CATAATCTCAATGTTCACAAAAACATTCGTGATAAATACCGCTATCAAAACGATATAAATTGAAGGAACTATCCTAATCTCTGTGCGGTTGGTGAATCTCATATGCCAAGTTCTTCAACAAGATCAAGTTCAACTTTCAGGTTGTCTATTATGAACTCCTGCCTGTCGGGAGTATTCTTACCCATATAGAAACTCAGCATTTCTTCTATAGATTTTTCCCTGTCCAGCATTACCGGATCAAGGCGGATATCGTCGCCAATAAAATGTTTGAATTCATCTGGCGAGATCTCACCAAGACCTTTAAAGCGGGTGATCTCCACTTTTCCTGATAGTTTTTCGATCGCCTGTTTACGCTCCATTTCACTATAGCAATAGATAGTTTCCTTTTTATTTCGCACCCTGAATAAAGGGGTTTGCAAAATATAAAGGTGGTTTTCCTTGATAAGTTCAGGAAAGAACTGAAGGAAGAAAGTGATAAGCAGCAACCTGATGTGCATTCCATCCACATCGGCATCGGTAGCGATCACAATATTATGATACCTGAGATCCTCCAGGGATTCTTCAATATTTAAAGCTGCCTGCAGCAGGTTAAATTCTTCATTTTCATAAACGATCTTCTTGGAGAGCCCATAACTGTTCAAAGGCTTCCCCTTAAGACTGAAAACCGCCTGGGTCATGACATCCCTGCTCTTAGTAATGGATCCACTCGCAGAATCACCCTCTGTTATGAAAAGAGTTGTTTCAAGACAACGCTCATGCTTACTATCACCAAGATGTACCCTGCAGTCCCTTAATTTCTTATTATGAAGACTGGCTTTTTTTGCACGATCCTTCGCAAGTTTCCTAATCCCGGAAAGATCCTTCCTTTCACGCTCAGCCTGCAATATCTTTCTATGAAGTTTTTCAGCAGTTTCAGGATTCTTATGCAGATAATTATCAAGATTTCTTTTTACAAAATCGTTTATATAAGTACGTACCGTAGGAAGGTCTCCTCCCATATCAGTTGAGCCTAATTTAGTCTTGGTCTGACTCTCAAATACGGGCTCCATCACTTTTATACTGATAGCGGCTACGATCGATTTTCTTATATCGCTTGCTTCATAATTCTTACCGTAGAATTCGCGTATGGTTTTGACCACTGCTTCACGAAAGGCCGAAAGATGGGTTCCTCCCTGGGAGGTGTTCTGTCCGTTTACAAAGGAATGGTATTCCTCGCTATACTGAGATTTACTATGGGTAATGGCTACTTCAATGTCATTCCCCCGCATATGAATGATGGGATATAACATATCCTCATCGCTAATACTATCCTTGAGAAGGTCTTTAAGACCATTTTCAGAATAGAATTTTTCTCCATTAAAAACTATGGTCAATCCCGGATTGAGATATACATAATTCTTGAGCATTTTTTCGATGTACTCATTACGGAACTTATAGTTCTTGAAGATTACCTCATCTGGAATAAAAGTGATCTTGGTACCTCTTCGACGCGAAGTTTCATCGAGATGTTCTTCATCGGTAAGGTTTCCCTGCTCAAATTCGGCGGCATGACTTTTTCCGTCCCGGGAAGATTCCACTCGAAAATACGATGAAAGCGCATTTACAGCCTTGGTACCAACACCATTAAGTCCTACAGATTTCTTGAACGCACGGGTGTCATATTTACCCCCGGTATTCATTTTAGAAACCACATCCACCACTTTCCCCAGTGGAATGCCTCTACCATAGTCACGAACAATAACGCGCTGGTTCTGCACGGAGATATCAATGGTCTTCCCCGCTCCCATCACGAATTCGTCAATACTATTATCTAAAACCTCTTTTAGAAGAATATAGATCCCGTCATCCTGACTGGATCCATCTCCCAGCTTCCCAATGTACATCCCGGGACGCATACGGATATGTTCTTTCCAGTCTAACGACCGAATATTATCTTCGGTATATTTAGTAGTATTCTCGCTCATAAGTAGTCATGGAGTTATGGCCCTAATATAAGGCAATACCTAAAAAACTGAAATAAATCAAGCCGAATTTAATTAACAAATAATTAGGAAGTAATGTTAATTAAGAAATATGAAGGTTGAAGTCCGGTTTACGAATCCTTATGCCCATCATATTTAAGAAAGTGATATAGAGGCGATTTACTTAATTAAAATTGAAAATAAAGACCAACAACTGAAAAACAGGTCTGAATTCTTGTAATAGTTAAGACTTGAAAAGATTCTAACTTCCTATTTCTAAATTCTATCTTATCTAGACATTGAAACGGAAATGCATTACATCGCCATCCTTAACTATGTAATCCTTTCCTTCCACTCTCATCTTTCCGGCTTCCTTCACTTTAGCCTCACTCCCATAATTTACATAGTCGTCATAAGCTATCACTTCAGCTCTAATAAAGCCTTTTTCAAAGTCGGTATGGATAACCCCTGCAGCCTGAGGAGCAGAAGCCCCAACTTTTACTGTCCAGGCGCGAACTTCCTTCTCTCCTGCTGTGAAGTAAGTTTGCAGGTCGAGTAGTTTGTAAGCACCTCGAATTAACTTAGCAGAACCTGGCTCATCAAGTCCTATATCCTGCAGGAACATCTGGCGTTCCTCATAGTCATCCAGCTCAGTGATATCAGCTTCGGTCCCTACAGCAAGCACCAAAACCTCAGCATTTTCATCCTTTACCGCTTCTTTTACCTTTTCCACATGTTCATTTCCATCAACAGCTGCATCTTCATTCACATTACATACATACATTACCGGCTTGTCTGTAATGAACTGTAAAGGTTTGATAAACTCCTTTCTCTCATCTTCAGTAAGATCTATGGCTCGAACAGATCTTCCTTCTTCCAGACCTTTTTTCACCTTTAACAATGCAGCCTCTTCTTTTTGAGCATCTTTATTTCCGGTCTTGGCAGCACGCTTTACTTTATCAAGTTTTTTCTCAACCGTCTCCAGATCTTTAAGCTGAAGCTCCATGTCTATAGTTTCCTTATCCCTTAGCGGATCGATGGAACCATCAACATGCACAATATTATCATTTTCAAAGCATCTTAAAACATGAAGAATGGCATCTGTTTCACGAATATTTCCCAAAAACTGGTTTCCCAATCCTTCACCCTTACTGGCTCCTTTTACAAGGCCTGCTATATCAACGATCTCTACGGTTGCAGGCACCACTCGTTCCGGGTTTACGAGCTCACCTAATTTTGTAAGTCTAGGATCCGGGACGTTTACCACTCCAATATTAGGCTCTATGGTACAGAAAGGAAAATTAGCACTCTGCGCCTTTGCGTTACTTAAACAATTAAAAAGTGTTGATTTTCCAACATTGGGAAGTCCTACAATTCCGGCTTTCATAAACTATTATTTAGATGCTTGTTTTTTGCGGCTGCAAATATAGCTTTTTCTCAGAGAAGATGGTATTAAAAGACACTTATAGCTGTTTTGTTAAAAATTTTAAGATATGAATTAAATCACTTACCAGAATGCTAAATCAATCTTAAATAAAAGGTATTTCATAGCTAAAATTTACTTTTTAACAAATGCAAGGTTGAATTATTAATATTTTGAGAACCTAATTAACAATTCTTTCGTATGTATCATAACTAAATCAAAAAAAACCTACTAATGAAGCATTTTTTAAAATTCAAATTAAAATTCTATTTAACATTTTTTCTACTCGCAAATTTTTCCCTTACCGCCCAAATCACGACATCCGAAATTACATCTAACCTCGAGAATGACCCCCGGGTGAAGAGTTTTGTCATCGATACAGGCCGGGGAACTCCCTCGCTCATTAAGTTGGAAACTTCAAAAGACCAACTATCGGTTTCTGAAGCACCTACATTTTTAAAAGAGATAATAGGCTCAGGAGCTGAAACAGAATTTATTCAGGAGAATTCTGTTAATTCCCATGGGATCGAGATCTATAGTTTTCAACAATACCTCAAGGGAATAAAGGTAGAACACGGCATTTTTAAAGCTGTCACCAAAAATGGTGTAATCACTGCCTTTACTTCTGAATATTACAATTTGCCGGATACTTTTGTTACAACTACCTCAATAAGTGAAGAAGCCGCCTTACAGGAAGCTTTGGATTTTGTGGGTGCAGAGCAATATTCCTGGGAATATATTCAAAGTCTTGGCTCTGGTCCAGAAATAACCGAAGCCTATAATCAATTTTATCCTGCTGGTAAATTGGTTATTGTTGATGATTATTCTACCAGTGAAGTGGATCCGAAAATAGCCTATAAATTCAATATTTATGCTGCTGAACCTATCTCAAGAGCCGATATCTATGTAGACGGCAATTCTGGTGAGATTCTGCTTGAAGACAAGATTATCAAACATGCAAATTCCTCCTCTAAAAAGGAAATTAGAAAGACCCTTGAAAAAAGTAAGCAGTACAAAGGGGCAACAAGCGTGAATGTCCCTTTCCTTGCAGGAACAGGAGATACACGATATGCCGGAAGAAGGAATTTTGACACCTCTCAGGATACTGATGGTAATTACATACTTAAAGGCGTTACTCCCAGTGGAATTGAAAATGAAACCCTTTCTTATGAAGGAATAGGAGGATTACCTCTGAGTATACCAGCCCTTCAAACTCTTGCCGTTCCAGTTGTTGATGGTGATGGTGATCTGCTGAACCCTGAAACCGCCGATAATATCTGGAATGAGGAAGAACATCGAAAGGATGAATTTTCAACAACGAGCATTTATCCAATAGCGAATGAAAAGAATAATGATGATGTGGCACTGGACGCTCATTGGGGTGCTGAAGTAGTACTGGATTACTGGAAGAATATACACGACCGCTTAAGCTATGACAACCAGGGTACAAAGGTTTTTAATTATGTTCATTATGGAGAGGCATATGATAATGCTTTCTGGAACGGGACCGCAATGACCTATGGAGACGGTAGCTACCAGGGCGGTACCAATCCTGATGGCACCTTCGCTCCATTAACCTCAATGGATGTATGCGCTCACGAAATAGCCCATGGAGTTTGTGAGTTTACAGCCGATCTAGTATACCAGAGAGAATCGGGAGCCATGAATGAAGGTTTTTCAGATATCTGGGCAGCATCTGTAGAGAATTATGTATTATCAAGAATAGATTCAGGTTTAAATTACGATACCTGGGGAATTGGTGAGCAGATCGATGAAAGTGATGGAGGTCTCCCGCCGGGTGATCCAGATTCCCGCGCACTTAGATGGATGGACAGTCCTAAATCTGAAGGGAATCCTGATTCCTATGGTGGCGAGAACTGGACAGATCCTGAATGTGGTACTCCTACCCTTGCTAACGACCAGTGTGGTGTGCACAATAACAGTGGTGTACTAAACAAGTGGTATTACCTTATGGTATCAGGTAGCGGACAGAGTCTTTCTCCTGGATTCAATAAGCCAGCTGTTGAAGACCAGGTTACCGATGCGGGAAATACCTATTTCGTAGAAGGACTTGGTTTTGCGAAAGCTGATAATATCGCCTATCTGGCTGAAACCATGCTTTCTCCCAATGCCAAATTTGCAGATATGCGTGAAGCTTCAATTCTTGCCGCTCAAACATTGTATGGGATTGGTTCTTTTGAGGAAGAACAAACAACGAATTCCTGGTATGGAGTTGATGTAGGTGATAAATTCAATGCTGGAGAACCAAATACCATCACTTTTAGCGATAGTAATATCCAGATCTTTTCTGAAGATAATGAGCTTAATGGGTGTGAGGACTTCAACACGTTTAGCGTGGTACTTACAAGTGTAGATATAGATCCAACTGCCAGTATTTCCCTGAGTACCTCAGGAAGTACAGCAACTGAAGGAAGTGATTTCGATATTTCTGCCAGCAGTCTGAGCTTTACAGGTTCTGAAACCAAAACCATAGATATTAATGTTTATGATGATGCGCTTATAGAAGACAGTGAGTCTATCGTACTCTCCTTCGTTTATAATGGCGAATTCATCAAACAGGAATATGCCATATCTGATAATGATTTCGAACCAAGGACCGGAAACCAGGAGTTTGATCTACTGGCTACCGAAACATTTGAAAATGATGGCCTGCCAGCCCAATGGACCACTGTTAAACTGGGTGAAGGCGTGAATGTTTGGAAAATAAATGGGGATCTTACCGCCGCAGGAAGAGCATATATAAGTGACGGATTAACAGAAATTCCGTTTTACGATCAAAATTCTCCTTCTAATACAATTCTAAGATCTCCCCTATTAAATGCTGCTGCAGCCAGTAATGTAACAGTTAGCTTCGACTGGGAAGCAGGTGGAGAGACAGATGCGGTAGATCCTGAGATCATTTTCGATTACGGTGAGTTCGTCTATTCCCTTGATGGTGCTAATTACACATCCGTTAAAAAGTTTGTGGGAACCGGTCCCCTGGCAGTAAATACAGCAAGCGGCTCTTTTTCTGCTGTTTTTAACGAACTGGACGGTCAGGCCTTCTACCTGGGATGGAGATGGTATAACGATACTAATGCAGGAACAGAATTTAGTTTCGCGATAGATAATGTAAAAGTTAGCGCTATTCCTGCAGGAATTGAAACTCAGAAAGGAGAGCAGGCAACAGCCGGAGTTGAACCAGGCAACACCATCTACTTTTTAAGCAATACAGATAAGGCCTTAATAGCAAAAATTGAAAACGCCACTGAAGATCTTGGTTGTGTAAATATGGAAATAGTGGATGCAGGATCAAGCTTCAAGGTATTCCCGGATATTTCCACCGCAAGACCTTCTAAAGTATTCCGTATAAATGTGGAAAACCAGAACGCTCAGTATGATTTGACGCTTTATTTTACTGATGAGGAATTATCGGCTTTCGATTCTACAACCGATCTTATTCCATTAAAAGTAAATAGTTCGAACATTGATGAGGCTAATGAGAGAGATGCTAATTTTCAGTTGAACGGAACGGTAACCGATGTGAATACCGGGGACGCCTATACGGCATATACAGGTACCTTTACAGGATCGGGAACCCTAAGCGTGGTTCAGGATTTCGATTATTGCACTCCCCCACCTTCACCATGGAAAACAACTGATGTAGGAACTGTACAATCTCCGGGGGAAATTTGTTATATAAACGATCACTTTGAAGTAACTGGTTCTGGAAATGGTTTTAGTGAAAAATCTGATTCCTTTTATTTCACGTACCAGGAAATCACTGGTGATGCCGAGATCATTGCAAGACTGAACAGTTTTGACAATGCAGGAACCAGTGGAAAAGCTGCAGTAATGATAAGAAACGGGCTGGATGCCGGCTCGAAGATGGCAGGAACCGTAATTGCCGCTAATCCTGATTTTAATGGCCCTGAAGCAAGATTTGAATACAGAAAAGCTGCTGGTACCAATACAAGTGCTTCTGAATACCAGCCGGCTGCGCTACCTGAATACTTTAGAATAGTGAAAGAAGGAGATAATGTCTCATCTTTTGTTTCAGATTCCAATGGTAACTGGATCTTAATTGGAACCAACAAAATCAAGTTCCAGGAGACTATCTATGTAGGGCTTGCAGTAACCTCAGGGACAAATACTACCTCTACCTTAGCAGACTTCAATGAAGTTGTTATAAACCAGGGGCAGCAGATAACTACCAAATCGGCTGATCCTCAGTTAAAAACTACATCAACGCAACAGGAGACCAATGAAGCTTCTAAATTTACCTTATATCCTAATCCGGCTACAAACTGGGTTACTCTTGAGGTTTCAGATTCGGCGATCCAACTCGTGACTATCTATGGACTAAATGGGCAAATGCTGAAAAGAATAGAAGTTGATGCTCCCGCTTCAAAAACAAAAGTAGAGGTATCAGACCTTCTGCATGGGTTATATATCATGAAAATATATACAACAGATGATCAGATTTTAAATCAAAGGTTTTTGAAGAAATAGGAAATTAACACCTTGTATACAAGCCGGGCATAGTCCCGGCTTTTTTATTGCAATAATCTGACAGGCATAAAAATATAAATAAGAGTCTTAGTATTTTTTTAACTGAAGCGGCTCGCATATTTTTTAATTTTAGGAGAAAGAATCGCTAACTGAGTCTAATATATCTCCAATGTCCAAACAATCGAACCCTGAAGAAAACAACTGGTATAAAGATGCCATCATCTATGAACTTCATATAAAGGCTTTCTTCGACAGTAATGGTGACGGGATTGGCGATTTTGAAGGACTCCTGCAAAAACTGGACTACCTGGAAGACCTTGGAGTTACCGCCATCTGGCTTCTCCCTTTCTATCCTTCTCCATTAAGGGATGACGGTTATGATATTGCCGATTATTATTCCATTAATCCTTCTTACGGCAATGTGGAGGATTTTAAGCGATTCATAAAGGAAGCACATGAGAGAGGCCTTAAGGTTATAACCGAGCTTGTAATAAATCACACCTCAGACCAGCATCCCTGGTTCCAGAAGGCAAGAAAGGCTCCAGCAGGATCAGATGAGAGGAATTATTATGTTTGGAGTGAAGATCCACACAAATATAAAGATGCCCGTATAATTTTTACTGATACTGAACCATCGAACTGGAGTTGGGATGCTGAAGCCCAGGCATATTACTGGCACCGGTTCTTCTCACACCAGCCAGATCTCAATTTCGATAATCCAAAGGTGCAGAAAGAAGTTTTTGATATCCTGGATTACTGGTGTAAAATGGGAGTGGATGGTTTTCGGCTGGATGCGGTTCCTTATTTATTTGAAAGAGATGGCACCAACTGCGAAAATCTCCCCGAAACCCATACGTTCCTGAAAAAATTAAGAGCACATGTAGATAAGAATTACGATGATAAGCTTTTACTGGCTGAAGCAAATATGTGGCCAGAAGATTCAGCCGCTTATTTTGGAGATGGCGATGAATGTCATATGAACTACCATTTCCCCATTATGCCTCGTATGTTCATGGCAGTGAAAATGGAAGATCGCTACCCTATTATTGATATCATAGATCAAACACCCGAAATTCCTGAAAACTGCCAGTGGGGAATCTTCTTAAGAAATCATGATGAACTTACCCTTGAGATGGTCACCGATGAGGAAAGGGATTATATGTATAAGGTATATACCAAGGACCCACAAGCCAAGATCAATGTAGGGATCAGGCATCGCCTTGCTCCTTTACTTGATAATAACCGGAGTAAGATAGAGCTTATGAATGTGCTTCTTTTCTCGCTTCCGGGAACACCAATAATCTATTATGGAGATGAAATAGGAATGGGAGATAATTTCTATCTGGGTGATCGTGATGGTGTAAGAACACCTATGCAATGGACATCTGACAGGAATGCAGGATTCTCACTTGCCAATCCTCAGAAATTATACCTGCCACTAATAATCGATCCGGAATACAAATACGAATCTATCAATGTGGAGACGCAGCAAATGATCTCTTCCTCCCTCTTATGGTGGATGAAAAGGATCATTGGAATGCGGAAAAAATTCAAAGCCTTTGGCAGGGGGGATATTGAATTCCTTTCCCCCTCCAATTCCAAGATACTTGCCTTTACCAGGTCTTATGAAGACGAAAAAATACTTGTGCTTGCAAATCTTTCAAGATTCTCACAACCGGCCGAACTGGATCTGGAGGAATTCAAAGGCTATACCCCTATAGAGGCTTTTAGTCATAATAAGTTTCCCAAGATCACTGAAAGACCTTATTTATTTACGCTATCTCCTTATGGTTATTACTGGTTCGTTCTTGAACAGGAAAGGGAAAGAGTTAAAGGAGAAAGCAAAATACCGGTTCTAAAAATAGATAAATGGACCAATCTTTTAAAGAACAGAACCCTGCAGAAGCTTTCTGCCCAGATCTTACCACCCTATCTTAATAATCGTAGATGGTTTGAAAGTGGCGGAAGGACATTGCAGGAAATATCGGTTAAAGAATCGGTGGAAATAAAGATCAAAGAACTGCCTACAAGGATACTGATACTTGAGGTAGTTTATAACGAGGGCTTACCTGAGCTTTATCAACTCCCGGTTTCCTTTGTGGCGGAGGAAAATGAGAACGTTCTAAATGAAATTCCAAAGAGAGGTATTATCGCTGAACTAAGAATAGGAAAAGAGAAGGGATTTTTGTTCGATTCTGTTTATTCTGAAGATTTCCGTGATTATTTGATCGAAGGATTCCGTTCCTCTAAAAGATCTAAATCTGCTTCAGGCGAACTGGAATTCTCTTCTGAAAAAGCAGCACTTAAGGAACTTGAAGAAGATCCACGTACAGAACTGGTGAATACCGAACACAGGCAAACCATTATCACCTATGACAATCAGTTTATATTGAAGCTTTACCGAAGACTGGATACCACCTTTAATCCAGATGTGGAGACAATCAAATTCCTTTCTACCAAAACTGATTTCATCAAGATCTCAAATTATGTCGGAGCCGTAAAATTCAGT
>JAWWBH010000089.1:0-10539 GCA_033721075.1 Christiangramia sp. | reverse complement strand
TTTATAAGAGAAGGCTATAAGGCCGATCTTGTTTTGGTGGATCTTAATTCTCCCTGGGCGGTACAGCCTGATAATATTTTCTCCAAATGTAAATGGTCGCCATTCGAAGGCACTACTTTTAAATCAAGGGTTACCCATACATTTGTGAATGGAAATCTAGTCTACAAGAATTTTAAACATCAGCCTTTTTCTAAAATCGCAGAACGAATCACTTTTGACCGTTAAGCTTAAAAATATTGTTTCCTTATTGCTGCTGCTGGTTATATCAGTATCCTGCCAGAACCTGAATAAGACCGAGAAACCAGATGACCTAATTCCCGAAGATAAGATGATAGAGGTGCTTACTGAATTGTCACTTCTTCATGCAGCGCGGAATTATAATAAGTTCAAGCTGGAGAAAACAGGAATCAGGCCAGATGAATACATTTATAAAAAGTTCGAGATTGATAGCCTGCAGTTTGAAAGGAGTAATAATTATTATGCTGAGCAATATACACAGTATGAGCGCATTTATGACAGCGTAAAAGCGCGGATACAACGTATGAAAAGCAGGTTAGACTCTTTAAGGGAAGTGGAGATCAAAAGAGAGGATAGCCTTAAGATGGCAGAAAAAGATTCATTGAGGTCCCTGGATTCTCTAAATGTGGATGTAGATTCCTTAAAAACAGAAATAAAAGATTCAATTGGAACCAGGGAGGAGAATGACAGTCTTTTACCTCCACCGGCTTCGATCATAAGAGAATTGGACTCTTTGCAGGATTAATGTTCCTTTTTAGATTCTTTATTATAAAAGTTGGCCGTCTTCTTTAGGACTTCAGTCATAGGAGTAAATTCCATGTTGATGGCTTCTGAAATTTTAGAGCTATTATAGTAGGTTTTTGAATACAGGCCTTTTATAGAATCCCTGGTAATCTCTCTTTTTCCTCCAAACCAGCTTCCGACCTTCTGAAATATCCACCCAGTTATTACCATCCATTTCTTGAGCTGCCTGTTTGGTGTGGGTTTGTTCAGATACTCTGCAGTAGTTTTAAGAACATACTCAAAACTTAGATTTTCAGAAACTAAAATGAATTTTTCATTTTTAATATCTGAATTCATTAGGCGAATCATGGCTTCCACTACGTCATTTACTCCAACGAATCCGCTCACCTTTGGGAAATGGAATTTCAACCCTTTATCAATTCTGCTGAATATTTTTCCACTACCACTATCCCAGAAACCAGGGCCAATAATTATTCCCGGATTTACAATTACCGTATCAATTCCTTCCTGGGTTCCTCTCCAGACTTCTATCTCTGCCCCGTATTTTGAGATTGCATAATCATTATGGTTTTCTTCAGGGTTCCATTTGGCATTTTCATCTATATGGGAATTGTTCGGGCCGTGTCCTATAGCTGCCACACTACTTACATAGCATAGTTTTTTGATCTTTTTGGCTATACAAAGGTTTACGATATTGGCAGTGCCTTCAATATTTATTTTTCGAAGTTTTTTTTCATCGGAAGGATCAAAAGAAATAAGGGCGGCGCAATGATAAACATATTCAACACCCTCAAATGCCTTGGTAAGTGCAGGAACGTCATTGATCTCTGCTGTTAGCCAGTCTATCTTGTTGAAGAAATGATCGGCTTCAGCCTTTCCTGAATAATAGCCAAAGACCTTTCTAACAGCCCTTATATCGCTGGAGGGGCGTACTGTCGCCCGAATTTTTTCATTTTTCTGCACTAACTCATATAAGAGATGTGTGCCAACTAAACCTGTTCCGCCTGTAACCAGAATCATGCGGTAAATATAGCTAAAGCACTTAGGAAAAATAAAGCTTTATGGTATCTTTACGGCTGCTTTTAAAAAGAATTGAAATTTTGTAAAGTAAATCATTGTATAATCTTTATGAAAATTGGGATTTTACCTGATAAACTAGAATTATAGAAGTAAGGAAAATAATTTGGAACAAATGATTAAGAACCTGGTGGAAGAACTTCGTTGGCGTGGAATGTTACATGATGCCATGCCCGGAACTGAAGAACATCTTAACGAAAAAATGAGAGCGGCTTATGTTGGTTTTGATCCAACTGCCGATTCTTTACATATAGGGAACCTGGTGCCAATTATGCTGTTGGCACATTTGCAAAGGAGCGGCCATAAGCCTATTGCCCTGGTTGGGGGAGCAACCGGAATGATAGGAGATCCCAGTGGTAAATCCAGTGAAAGAAATTTGCTTGATGAGGAAACTTTGAGACACAACCAGGAATGTGTGAAAAATCAGCTTTCTCAGTTCCTTGATTTCAAAAGCGGGAAGGAGAATGATGCGTTGATGGTGAATAACTATGACTGGATGAAAGAGATCAGTTTTCTTGAATTCATTCGTGATGTTGGGAAGCACATTACGGTGAATTATATGATGGCTAAGGATTCTGTAAAGAACCGAATCTCTGGTGAGGGAACCGAGGGTATGTCTTTTACGGAGTTTACGTACCAGCTGGTTCAGGGATACGATTTCTATCACCTGTTTGATAAAATGGATTGTACGCTGCAAATGGGAGGAAGTGATCAGTGGGGTAACATCACCACTGGTACCGAACTTGTTCGAAGAAAGGCTGGAGGCAAAGCATATGCACTTACCTGTCCTTTGATCACCAAGAGCGATGGAAGTAAATTTGGTAAAAGTGAAGGCGGAAATATATGGCTGGATGCAAAACGTACCTCTCCTTATAAATTCTATCAATACTGGTTGAATACAAGTGATGAAGATGCTGAGAAATATATCAGGATCTTTACTTTTCTTGATAAGGAAGAAATAGAAGGTCTTATCACAGATCATAAGGAGGCTCCCCACATGAGGCAACTACAAAAGAGACTGGCAAAAGAAGTTACCATTACTGTACATAACGAAGAGGAATATGAAAATGCGGTCACTGCTTCGCAGGTCCTATTTGGAAAAAGTACTGCCGATGATTTCAGGAAACTGAATGAAACTACATTTCTGGATGTTTTTGAAGGCGTACCACAGGCTGAGGTGGAGAAGGCTGAAATTGAAAACGGACTGGATATGATTGGCGCCCTTGCGGCCAAAACCGGTTTTTTAAATTCAAATGGCGAAGCTAGAAGAGCCCTGAAGGAAAATTCTGTATCTGTTAATAAGGAAAAAGTAAAAGAAGATTATACCATTACTACTGAAGACCTTATTAATGATAAATATGTGATCCTGAACAAGGGTAAGAAGAATACCTATATTATTAGGGTAGTTTAAAATACAAAACCCCTTAAGCGGGCGCCTAAGGGGTTTGCAACTAACTAACCAATCTAATATGAAAAATTTCACTTAGCCTGCAGATAATGATTTGAGTATCATAGATATCTGCATTTTATGGGTCGCTATTTTTTTTCCTTCTTTACAATCAATCTAAATAAATTTCAAAAAAATTATAATAAAAGAAGGTTACATCCTCTAATGTCACTATTATCAAATCTTCCGAGGATCTCCAGATTGTTATTTTTCCTTTTTCCAAGGTCCTGAGTTGCAATAAAAGAGCAGGAATTTATATTGGCAAGATCGATTAGGTTTATTCCTCCGGTTTTCCCATCTTCTTGATAAGAGAGAGCATCTTCCGGATCCCGGATTAGGATCCTCATCCACGGAGGACATTCAAAAATACCATTGCCTTTGGAATAAGCCTGTGATAATAATTCAGTCATTCCATATTCACTATGAATAGATTTTACTCCAAATCCTTTTTTTAGGTGAGCATGAAGTTCTTCTCTTATCATTTCTTTACGGCGTCCTTTCATTCCGCCGGTTTCCATGATGATAGTATTCTCCAATTCGAAATCATATTGTTCCATAAGATCTAATAAGGCGAATGAGACGCCTATTAAAAAGACCTTGCTGCCTTTTTTATCTACTTCTGTGAGTTTAGATGCGAGTTCTTCAAGGTTATTGAGGTAAAATCCGCTTTCGGGATTGTTTGAACTTTTAATAAGTGAGTCTACCATATAGATCAAAGAAGAACCTTTTCTTTCCAGATAGGAGGGAAGAAGAGCCAGAAAGATATATTCTGAAGGATTCCCGTAAAAGCTCTTAAAAGCCGTTAGGAAACTCTTTTCATAAAGCCGGAGATCTGTAACATAATGTTTGCTCGTTGAATTACCTGTGGTACCACTACTGGTAAAAGTGATCTGTGAAGGCTTATCGCCAGATATTACTTTCCTGCTTTTGAAAAATTCGATCGGTAGAAAAGGGATGTCGATATAAGAGTTGACCCTTTCTGGTGATCTATGGATAAGTTGGCAGAATTGTTTGTAAACACTATTATTATTGAATTGATACCGAAAAACTTCCATACATAAAACCTCGAACTCTTTTTCGTTGGTGATCTGAAAAATTCTTTCTTGAAGCATAGAGGATAAGGAAAGTTTTATCCAAAATTAAGGAATAAAAAAAGCCTCTGAAACAGAAGCTGACTAAAAATTAAAGGTATAATACTTTATTTCACTACCAGTTTTCTGGTGGCTTTAGCTTTTCCTTCCTGTATCTTAAGTATGTATATACCCGGAGTTAAAGTGGAAACATCCATTTCCCTGCCTCTTATCCTGGTTTTGTACACAGATTTACCAAGAACGTTGAAGATCTCGATGATCTTATCCTGATTTCTGGTGGATGAGATATAAACTTTTCCACCGGTTACCGGGTTAGGATAAATGGATAATCCCTCTATAGGAGTCTCTGTTCGTTGTAGAGCACGAGAAGAATCCTGAGCAACTGCAGGAGCCGCAATCGTCAGTAATCCAACAAGTAAGAAAGCGAGTAAGTACTTTTTCTTCATCCTTTACAATAGAGATTTCAACAAACTTACAAATAAAAATTCAAAAATCTTGCCAATAAAAATGCTGAAAGTTTAAAAATTATATAAATAAAAACCGAACTGCCATCGCAGTCCGGTTTTTTGGCTATTGTCTGAAATTCAAATTATTACAAATAAGCTGTTTTTTTAATTAGCCCAGTCAAAGGTACTTACATCAACAGTTGCATCTACATCAAAAGAGGTATCTAAAGTTGCATCTGCACCTTCTATCTGTATTCCTGATAGATCGGTTCTTCCTGTTTCAGTGATATCCAGTATCGTTTCGTATCCTGAAAGTGAAAGGCCGGTGATAGTCGCGCCCGACTGTTTTTTAAATTGAAGTGCGGTACCTCCTGTTTGAGAAACCGCCGTGAAGTTCTCGATTCTGGGCATGTTATTCACCCCATCTGCTTCGATGGCTGTAGAGAAATTCTCTATGGTATGTAAAACATAAGTATTGGTGATCTTTCCGTCCCATCCTTCTGTCCAGTCTACTGCATCGTCTTCATTATCTTTTAGATAAAGATTGGTAATAGAGGCCGATCCTCCAAAGAATTCAACACCATCATCTTTACCATTTAAAATTGCAACATTTTCAATGGTGGTTCCAGATCCAACAGCATAAAGGGAAAGTCCATTATACTGAGATTCAGCATTGATCTGAGCTCCTGCGTCAGAAAGGATCAGATAACTTATAGATCCGGAATTATCAGAAGCATTGTCACCTCCGTAAATGATTCCACCAACTTCAGCAGTGGCATCAATACCTTCAGTAGTGATGGCCTTACCCGCGATCACAAGTCCTCCCCAGCTACCAGCTGTACCTGATGTAGAAGACATTACTACGGGATTCGATTCAGTTCCCTGAATATCGATCATTCCGCCTTTCTGAACGACTATATAGATATTGGTTCCTGAAGCGTTATCATCAGATCTTGCTGTGATCTTGGTTCCAGCAGGAATTGTAAGAGTAGCTCCCTCTTCGACTGAAACCACACTGCTAATTACATATTCTGTATTAGCATCAAGGCTAAGGTCATTGTCAATGCTTTCCGGAAGTACCGAGACCTGTCCGCGATTTGTGATCCAGTCGAAGCTGGAGGCAGATACGGTTTGAGCGCCTGAATATGCTTTTACAGACTCTGCTTCAGCTCCATTTAACTGTATGTTTGAAAGATCTGTTCTTCCCTGTTCAACGATGTCTACAGAAGTATCATATCCTGAAAGAGACAGACCTGTAATAGTAGCACCGGAGTTTTTCTTGAACTGAAGTGCGGTCCCTCCTGTAGTGGATACAGCAGTAAAGTTTGTGAATTTAGGATTATTGTCCACACCGTCTGCTTCAATAGCTGTAGAGAAATTAGCAATTGAGTGAAGCACGTAAGTGTTGGTCACTGAACCATCCCAGCCTTCTGTCCAGTCTACAGCATCATCTTCATTGTTCTCAAGGTAAAGGTTTGTCACAGAAGCCGAGCCGCCGAAGAACTCAACACCGTCATCGGCTCCATTAAGGATCGCAACGTTTTGTATAGTGGTTCCTGCACCAACAGCATAAAGGGAAAGACCGTTATATTGTGATTCAGAGTTGATCTGTGCGCCGGCATCAGATAATACCAGGTAGTTGATAGAACCAGAACTATCATTAGCATCACTGCCTCCGTATATGATTCCTCCAACTTCTGCGGTAGCGGCAACTCCTTCTGTAGTAACCGCGTTACCGGCGATCACAAGACCTCCCCAGCTACCGGACTGGCCACTTGCGGATGACATAACCACGGGAGCAGAAGAAGTACCGTTGATCTCGATATTAGCTCCCTGCTGAACAACAATATAAACATCAGTCGCATCTGTGTCGTCCTTGGCGACAATCTGAGTTCCGGCAGGAATGGTTAGGGTCGCTCCAGATTCTACAGATAGTACTCCGGTAAGGCTGTAAGTTTTTGAAGGATCCAAAGTTCTGTCTTCTTCAACTGAGCCGTTAAGGTCTGTTCCTTCGGCTTGATTCCCAGTCCCATCATCTATTGGGTCAATTACCGGTTCGTTGCTACAGCCTATGGTTAAGAGGCTAAGGCTTACTCCAAAAAGAAGTATAAATTTTTTAGTTACGTTTTTCATTTTTTTTGGTTTAAAATTCAAAATCGGGTTTTGAATGGTTAATAAATATTTGGTTAATAAATAATTGAGATTAGAATGAATAGTTTACACCAAGGCTTAATATAGCTCCCCTGGTATATGACCTAACGGTTTCGAGGCTTTCAACTCCTGTAGAGCTTGGCCTGATTGCCTGTACTCTTTCAATTTCTGGGTTTAAAAGATTCTGGCCTTTAAATTGGAGTTGCCAGTTGTCGTTAAGTTCTTTTGAAATAATGGCATCCAGGGTTACAAAACCTTTTTCGATGATCTCGTCGTTATAGAATACATCATTCTGAGTCTGTACTTCCGGAGCTCCAAGTGCATATATCTTATCTGAAGCGTAGTTAGCTACTAGAGATGCCCTGAACGGATTTTCAGTTTCGTTAGAAATGTTTACCGATCCGTTAAAGATCCAGTCTGATGCTCCCTGTAATCCAACTTTAGATTTACCATTATATCTGAAGGTCCTTATAAAAGTGCCATTATCATTATAAACCTCCTTCAGGTCCTGTTCATGCCACATTCTTGAGGCATTAAAAGAAATTGCCATGTCTATCCCTTTTTCGGCTTCATTTTCGATCACATCCATCCTGGTTTCCAGTTCAAGGCCATAAATGTTCGCCCTTTCCCCGGCATTGAAATATGAGAACACCCCGGCAGAACCTCTGTCCTGAACCCGGTTGATAGGCTCATCAATCCTTTTGTAAAAACCGGTTAATGAGATCAACTGCCCTGAGCTTGGGAAAAATTCATATTTAAGATCAAAGTTGAGGTTGGTGGAAGCATTCAGGTCCGGGTTACCCCTGGTAACCTGTCCTGTTTGAGATACATATTCAAATGGAGCGATCTCCTTGAATTCCGGTAGGGTAATAGTTCTACTAGCTGCAAGTCTGATATTGGAATCCTCGTTTGGGGCGAACTTTATATTAAGATTCGGATATATGTTATCATAAGATTTGAATGAGAATTCCGGTTTGTTAGCAGGATAGTTGTTCACGTCAAAGACGATATCAAGATCATCGTGCTGGTATCTTGCTCCCAGATTGATATTCCATTTTCCAACTCCATAATTGAAATTAGCAAAGCCTGCATAAGATTCCAGGATTGCATTATACCTGTCTGGAGTAAGGCGGTTAAAATCTAAGGTCCCGTTCTCAAAATTTTCAGTAGTGAAAACAGCTGTTATATTATCTATAGAAGGAGGGTTCACACTGTTCAGTTCTACCTCATCAGCGCCAAAGAAGCGGGAAATGAAATCTCTTTCCTTGTTTCTGTAATTAGCTCCTGCCTGAACAAAAATATTCTTTCCAGCCTCCTCATCCTTTACGAGGTTATACCTGTCTTCTAAAAAGGCATTCAATTCTGTATCATCTATCTTCTGTGAAGATTTTCGTTGCTGATAACCTCCGGTTCTTGCAAGCTGAACAAAATCTTCGCCATCAAAATTCACTTCGTTACGAATTCGATTAGGCTCGTCGGCATTTACGATATTATATCCCAGCGCCCAGTCCAGCTCATTTTTGCCATCCAGGAATTCATGATATCCATGTAACTGGTTCACCCAGAGTCGGGTTTGTTTGATATTCTGGTCACGAACAAATTGATTCAGGTTTTCACTTGGTGTGGTCTCTTCAAATACAACCCCTTCTCCATTACGTCCTGCCTCATATACTTCATCAGTAAGTTTGTTGATGAATAAACTGGTAGCCTTGAAACGGTTGTTGTCATCCACCTCATAGATTATATCCAACAATCCGGTAGTATTGTCGGTTTTTGAAAAATTCTCCACATCGGTGAAATAATCATACAGGTTATTACTCCTGTACTCCCTGAAAATACCCTTATTATATTCAAATTTTGCCGATTGAGAGGCCGTTAATAATACTTTTAGATTTTCTCCAAATTTCTTACCTGCAGTGATAGAATATTTGCGATTTAGGGGAAAAGGATCGGTTTGTGTATTCCAGGTTTGATTGTTAAGGGAATGCTGGATCGGGATCGCCTGATCGTAAAATCCAAAATAAACGTCGTCCTGGTTTGGAGATACTTTAAAATTACTGAATTCTCCTACAGCATTGGTATTAACCCCCAATTGAAGTCCGAGGTCAAGTTCTTCCGTTCCGGATAGTTCCCTGGATGTTATATCAATGGTTCCAGAAGCCTGGTCGGCCGAATTCTCAGAAGAATATGCCTTGCTTATACTCACGTTTTGAATTACCCTGGTAGGGAATAATCCAAGATCGATATTCTTTCTTTCCACATCATCAGAAGGAATTGGAAGTCCGTTTAAAGTAGTATAAAGGTAACGGTCACCCAGCCCTCTAACGAAAATGTCTCCTGAAGCCTCACTGCTCGTAACTCCCGAAATTTTTGTAGTGGCGGTTGCGGCATCAGAGACTCCAAGTTTGGCTAGCTCTCTCGCTCCAATACTTTCTTTTATTTCAACAGAATTCTTCTGTTCTATTAACAGGGCAACTTCAGAATCACGCCTTGCTACCGTTGAGATAACCACTTCTTCAAGAGAGGCAGCGCTCGAGCCAAGATCGGTATTCACTTCAGTAACCTTACCTGCTTCAACAACTACATTTGGCACTTCCAGTGTCTCATAGCCTACAAAGCTAAAAACTACTGTGTAGGTTCCTGGATCCATTCCTTTTAGTTGATATAAACCATCATAATCTGAAGTAGTTCCTGTAGAGGTGCCTTTGATGATTACATTTGCAAATGGCAGAGGTTCACCGTTCATTTCCCGATCGGTTAACTTTCCTGCAATGGAACCTGTTTGGGGATCCTGGGCTTTCAAAGTTGATACAAATAATATTAGTGCGAGTAATACGTAATTTTTCATTTCCTTTTTTTGCTATAAATCTCGCTGCAAATTAAAGGCGGCTTTGTAAAGCCTGTATTATCTCAGGATTAATCATTTGTCATTATAATGTTAGGTTAACGTTACCATTTACGTGAGGCCGCTAAAATTCAAATTAATGGTTAATTTTATGGCACTTTTAATACAGCACGATTCATTATGAAGAAAAAAGACATTCAAATTTTACTGGTTGATGATGAGCCGGATATCCTGGAAATTGTGGGTTATAATCTTTCTTCGGAAGGTTATAACGTTATTACTGCAGATAATGGAGCCGATGCAGTAAAACTTGCAAAAAAGAACAAGCCTCATCTTATAATCCTTGATGTTATGATGCCTGAAATGGATGGCATCGAAGCCTGTGAACAGATCAGGAAGATACCAGATTTGGAAGATACCATCATTACTTTTCTAACAGCCAGGGGAGAAGACTATTCTCAAATGGCTGGTTTCGATGCCGGAGCAGATGATTATATTACCAAACCAATCAAGCCAAAAGTGCTTGTTAGTAAGGTAAAGGCTCTGTTAAGGAGATACAGGGAAGATGATAATTCCTCTAATATTGTTAAATTGGGAGGTATAACCATCAACAGGGAAGAGTATAAAATAGTTCAGGAAGGAGAAGAAATGGCCCTGCCAAGAAAGGAGTTTGAACTGCTTTCCCTGCTAGCTTCTAAACCCGGTAAAGTTTTCAAAAGA
>JAWWBH010000088.1:0-10731 GCA_033721075.1 Christiangramia sp. | reverse complement strand
TCTGGATAATGAACAACTGGATACTCCTTACCGTACTGGCGGCTGGACCATTAGACAGCTGGTTCATCATATTGCAGATAGTCATATGAACGCTCTACTCAGGTTTAAATGGACGCTTACAGAAGATACTCCAACCATCAAAGCCTATAATCAGGATCTGTTTGCAAAGCTGGAAGATAGCATTTCGGCACCCGTCGAATATTCACTTTCTTTTCTTAAAGGTTTGCATGCAAAATGGGTGTTTCTATTGAAAAGCCTTAATTTATCAGATTTTGAAAAGGAGTTTGTCCATCCGGAGACAGGAAATAAGGTCGGGCTATTAAAGCTTCTGGGAATGTATGCCTGGCATAGTGAACATCATTATGCTCATATTGAGAATATTTTAATTAAAAAAGGCTGGAAATAAATCCGGCCTTTTTTAAAATAAACCTTACTTCTTCAATTCAGGTTGAGGTGTCATTCTAAGATAGGGTTTCACTGTCTTATAACCTTTAGGGAACATTTTATCGGCCTCTTCGTTGCTTACAGAAGGGCTGATAACCACATCCTCTCCGTGTTTCCAATTGGCGGGGGTTGCCACTTTGTTATAGGCTGTTAATTGAAGAGAATCTATTACCCTTAAAATTTCATCGAAATTCCTTCCGGTACTGGCAGGATAGGTGATCATTAATTTGATTGTCTTATCTGGCCCTACCACATACACCGATCTTACCGTTTGGGTGTCATCAGCTTTTGGATGGATCATCCCGTAAAGATTTGATACTTTTTTATCTTCATCGGCGATAATGGGGAAATTTACCGTGGTATTCTGGGTTTCATTGATATCCTTTATCCAGCCTTTATGTGATTCCAGTCCGTCAACACTCAGGGCCAGCACTTTCACATTGCGCTTTTCAAACTCCTTCTTATAGTTTGCCACCGTTCCCAGTTCAGTGGTACACACAGGGGTGTAGTCTGCTGGGTGGGAGAAGAGGACTCCCCAGCTATCTCCCAGGTAATCATAGAAATTTATCTTCCCTTCGGAAGTTTCTGCATCAAAGTTCGGGGCTTTGTCTCCTAATTTCAACTCGCTCATAATCAATTATTTTTTAATTATTAATAAAAACCTATTAAATCTATAGGTTATTAAAGTTAGTAAAAATAAGTTCGGGGAAATTTAAGATTTGGTTAAATTAATTTTTCCATTTTATATTACAGCCTATACTGGGCTTTTGCAAAGGAGAAACCTTACGATTATTCAAAACCGCATCCATAGCTTCTCTAAGGTCCCTGCCATTGGGATGCAAGCCATTGCCGGGCCTGCTATCGTCCATCTGCCCGCGATAGATAAGTTTTAGTTCATCATCAAAAAGGAAGAAATCGGGCGTGCATGCGGCATCATATGCCTTTGCGATTTCCTGGGTTCCGTCAAAGAGATAAGGAAATGAATACTGGTGTTTTGCAGCCACTTCTTTCATTCTTTCTGGCCTGTCTTCGGGATAGGATTCAATATCATTGCTCATAATGGCAACCGAGCCAAATCCCAGTGGACGATAATCGTTTGCTAAGTGCACTATTTCATCATTCACGTGCTTAACAAATGGGCAGTGGTTACACAGGAACATTACCAAGGTTCCCCGTTCACCCCTTACGTCATCCAGGGTATAAAGGTGATCTGTAATGGTGTCCATCAGTTTAAAATCGGGGGCCCTGGTTCCCAGTTCAATCATATTTGAAGCAGTACGTGCCATCTTTTTTCATAAAATTAAAGATTAAAGCCGAAATAATCCTGAATATTCTCTATTTTGATCATCTTAAATTATCAATATGGAAGAGATCCAATGGAATGATTTCGAAAAAGTACAGATGCGGGTTGGTACGATTATTTCTGCTGAAGCATTTCCGGAAGCAAGAAATCCTGCCTATAAGCTAAAAATAGACTTTGGGGATGATATAGGTGAAAAAATGTCTTCAGCCCAGATCACACGTAGGTATACCCAGGAGGAACTGCATGGCAGGCAAATCATTGCGGTAGTGAATTTTCCTGTAAAGAAGATAGCCGGTTTTAAAAGTGAATGTCTTGTACTAGGGGTGATGGGAGAAAACAAGGATGTAGTTCTGTTAAGCCCCGATCAAAAAGTTCCTAATGGCCTTCAAATTGGTTAATTACATACCTTCCTTAAACTTTCTATGTTCGTCAAGTAATTTTTTAATGTCCTTATTATGGCCATAAAGAACCATAATCTCGTCCTTATATAACTTTGTGTCTGCCCTCGCTATTCCCTGAACCTCAGACCGGTTAGTATCCACCCCCATATCATTCTTTTCATTTGTCACTTTCATGGTGGTAAGAACAATGATATTGAATTGATCCTTTATTCCTAATTCCTTTATGGTCTTATCATGATATTCTTTAGGGATCCTGGTCTCAACGATACTGTAGCTGCCGTCAAGTTCAAAACTATCAACCACACCCTCAAGATTTAGTCTCTTGGCCCACCTTTCAGCTGTTTCTTCTTCGGGATGTATGATCTCGTCGATTCCCATTGCTTCCAGTACGGTTTTCTGAAGTGGATCAACTACACGCCCAATAATCCTTTTTACATGCATTTTTTGCATGAGTGCTGCGGCCATTATATTAGACCCTGTATTTTCGCCGATAGCAATGATTACCACATCAGCATCCTTTAAAGGTAAATTACCTACTGCCTCGGGATCGGTTGCATCCAGATTTATGGCGTGAGTGATCTTTTCCTTGATACTTTCGATCTTATTCATTCTTACATCAACGCCTATAACCTCATTACCCATTTCGGTTAGCTTTTCTCCCAATGCTGATCCGAATTTTCCTAAACCGATGATTATATATTTCATTCTCTTATTAATTGATTAAGATTTCGTCTTTTGGATAACGGTAATTCATATGTCTTACCCTTCTTAGCATCGCAATCATGATGGTTAACATGCTTACCCTTCCTATGAACATGGTGAATATTATAACCAGTTTAGAGGGTGAGGATAGGCTGCCAGTGATGCCGGTGGTAAGGCCCACGGTACTGTAAGCTGAAAATGCCTCGAAAGCTATACTCAGCAGGCTTTTGTCTCCGTCAAAGGAAGCGATCATAAATATCGATATCCCAATTACCATTAAAGATAATGATATGATGGCGAATGCCCTTCTAATGGTTGATTCTGCTATTTCTCTTTTATAGACCTCAATCCTGTCCTTTCCCTTCGCCAGACTAAGAAAATTAAGCGTAGCCACTGCTATTGTGCTGGTCTTAATCCCTCCTCCGGTAGAGGCCGGTGAAGCCCCGATCCACATAAGGAGAAAAATCATCATCAAGGTGCTGAAATTCAAAGCACCTGTATCCACTGTATTGAAACCAGCGGTTCGAGGAGTGGATGCACCAAAAAAGGAGGTAACTATTTTTCCAAACCAACTATGTTCAGCAAGAGTGTTATTGTATTCAAAAAAATAGAATATCATAGTTCCTGTTATTAATAAGACCGTGGTGGTAAATATCACTATCCTGGTATTCAGATTAATAACCCAGGGCGAATGCACAGACTCTCTTTTTTTAGTTATATGCAATAGCTTGTTCTTGAATAAATAGATCACATACCTGTAAAGGTTGAGAAGGATCGGAAAACCAATTCCTCCGAGGATAAAAAGGAAGGCAATTATTAAATGTAAGGGATAATTGAAGCGAAATGCGGGGTCATAAAGACTTTGCTCCAGCGTAGAAAAACCTGCGTTACAAAATCCACTTACCGCATGAAATACTGAAAAGAAAAGGCGGTCAGATATCTCAGCTATCTCATTTTTACTGAGACTGAAATATATAAGTAAAAAACCAATGAACTCCACAAGTGCGGTTATGAAGACTATTTTTTTCAGCACACTAAGAACTTCTCCAATCTTTTCTGAGCGGGTCACGTCTTTCAGCATTATCTGATTTTCATATGAAGTCTGCCCCCTGAAAAAATAACTGAAATAACTGGCGAATGTCATTATTCCAAGCCCTCCTAATTGCATCAACAGCAGAATGATCGTTTGCCCGAATACGGTAAAATATGAGCCTGTATCAACAACTATCAGGCCTGTGACGCAAACAGAACTGGTTGCTGTGAAAAGCGCATCCAAAAAACTAATATCCGTCACTGTGGCTTTGGGGAGCATCAGGAGTGCAGTGCCAATAAAGATCAGTGATAGAAAACTGGCTATGAATAGCTGGGCAGGATTTAACAAGGTACGGTTAAAGCTCAACTCAAAGGTTGAAAATTCCCTTATAAAATAAATAAGGACCGCAAGATAGACATAGCCCATTTGGTTCAGGAATTCGAGAAGAATAAAGTTCTCCCTGATAACATCGATCCTCATTATTAACAATGAACCAAGGAGTATCCCAAAGGCAGAATCGAAAATCTTTACTTTAAGCCGATGTTTTAGTTTGAATATAAAATGCCGTACCAGAATAAAAATTAACCCTACTGATAGGGCAATGAAATAAAAATCCCTCAGCTGTTCCTCTTCATATTTTCCGTGTTTAAAACCAAGGTCAAATATGGCAACCAGGATTATAATGAAACTTAACAGGAAGGAAAAAGCACTCAAATACTTTAAAAACCTTTCGTTCTGTAACCAGCTTTTGAATCCTGAAAATTTCACGTGAGGGTAATTTTTAGCATACAGAAGAGTATTTCTTATAAACCAGAAAGTCCGAAAAACAGACTTTCGGACTTTCTGGATCAGCTTAGTCTTTTACAAAGTTATCCAAATTTGATACAAGACTATTAAAATTTCCCTAAACTATGAATGCTTTTTTACATCTCCTTTCCGAAGAAAATGGCATTCATAAGCAGTTTATTGGTGCCATACCAGAATGCCCTGAAGTTGGTATTATCTGTAAATAGCATTACATCACCACGGCCAAGATCTTTATGCTTGAAAGGAACCGTGTTGGCTATGGAATCAAGGTTAGGTTTGCTTATATAACCGCTTAACAAAGGCTTCTCTGTATACTGTATAGGGTTGTTGTAGCTCTGCTCGTCTGGCTTCATGAAAATTGTGGTATTTCTAAACAACGCCAGCCTGTCATTTTTGTATCCGAAGGCAATAGGATGACTCCTGTCAATTTTAGCTTCAAAAATGGCTCCTCCTATATGCTGTGCGCCTTTAAAATCACCCTGCTCCTCAAAACTTATATCTTTCGCGGTAATTTCATTCTTTTTGGTTTCAAATTCCACCAGATCGTTCTTTTTCATCCAATCAACTGCGTTTCTATAAGCGATAAGTGTCCCGCCATCTTTTGTCCACTCCTTTAGTTTCTCGGCATATTTCTTATCAAGTCCTCCTCGGGAATTAGGAATTATAATATCTGTGTACTCACTTAGATCTGAATCGTCCAGATCGCTCACATCCAGTTTGGTTATTTTCATATCGTAGCGCTGGTCAAATAGGTGCCATATCTCACCGGCATCGTAAGGGGTGACAGATCCGCCAACAACAATGGCTACTTTTTGAGGTTCAAGAGCCCTGAATTGATTGCTTCCAAGGTTGATACCTGCTGTCATTCCGGTTCCTATGGCCGTGATCTCCACACCGCTTTCTTTGGAAACCTCGCTTAAAAAGTTATGCAATTCAGCTTTGTCCAGTTTCTGGTTCTGTACAGGGACCATTATGGTACCATAGCCATAATTCTTAGAATCAAGACTGAAATTTTCCATGGCTACCTTCGCCCTGAGACCTTTTTCCAGGATCTGGTTAAGAGCCTTCGGGGCAAAATAATTATTCCAGTTAAGTAGATAGGCATAATCGCTTTCTTCGGGTAATTGTGGAGAAGGCATCTTAAGCTCTTCTATCTTTTCACCCGCATTTCTCATAGAGACATCCTCCGTATAATCAAGGTTAAAGGCTAACGGCAAGGTCCAGGCAGAAATATCATAAAAAAGGCTATCCTCAAATTTGGTCCTTTTTTCAAACATCGCCTTAACAAGTCGGTGCTGGCGTTGATTCTTAGGAACTATATATGCCGAACCTTTTTCGAATTGTTTTCCATTTTCATTGAAACTTGAGGAAAGTTCATGCACTTCAATCTGATGTCTTTTAAGTATCTCTGCAAGTTTGTAGGCACTTGCCGGGTCTTTGGAATTCCCAAATGCATAGGCGCCATTTCCCGCAGATTCCCTGGCGTTCTTATAGAAATTTCTCTGATAATCAAGAAGATCTGTTCTCATCTTTTGAGCAGCTTCTAAGGTAGATAATGCAGCTGTGAACTGATTTCTAATAGTGAAGGGGAATGTGAGTAAGCCATTATCAGTCTCCTGGGCATGGCCCCTTGAACTTCCCTGCTCGAATAAAATTCCAATACTTCCATTGATATCGGGAAAAGTGGAACCTTTTCCGTAATAAAAATCATCATAATTCTCTTCAGTATAATATAGAGAGCCTATTTCATCTAGTGCTGCAGCGTGATAAGTACCTATCTCTTTGGTAAGGTCCTGGTTTTTCTGTGGGGTAAGCGGATGCGTCCTTGAAGGAATACCCGGCTGAAAGAAGAAGGTAGAATTAGACCCCATCTCATGATGGTCAGTCAGGATATTTGGATACCATTTATGAAAGGTAGCGATCCTGGCCTGGGATTCGGGTAGCTGAACCGGCAGCCAATCCCGGTTCATATCAAACCAGTAATGATTGGTTCTTCCGCCTGGCCATACCTCATTATATTCCCTGTCCTGAGGATCGGGATTAATATTTTCACTCTTGTTTGTATTCGCCCAATAGGCAAATCTCTGCAATCCATCTGGATTAAAGGAAGGATCAAGGAGGATTACAGTTTTTTCCAGGGCATTTTCAATTTTTTCACCCTGTGCCGCCGCAAGGTAATAGGTGTAAAGCAATGCAGCATTCGAACCGCTGGGCTCATTACCATGAATGGAGAACCCCTGGTTGATCACAATGGGCATTTCTTCAGTGTTTATAGATTCTGAATTTTCCTCTACAAGGGCTACATGGTTTTTTCTGATCTCTTCAATATTTTCTAGATTATCCTCAGATGAAATGGTTAGCAAGACCAGTTGGCGGCCTTCATAAGTAAATCCGCGATTTTCTATTTGTATTCGCGGCGAGACCTCTGCAAGTTTGTTCATATACATTAAAAGCCTGTCATGACTTACATGCCATTCGCCCGGTACGAAGCCAATCACTTCCTGTGGTGTAGGGATTTCAGGATTATAGGAGACGTCATCTGGCAGATAATAATCCAGGGAGACCTCTTCCTGCTGAGCCTGCATAATAGTAGTTGATAAAATAATAAAGAAGATAATAAGGTTTCTCATAGTTTTATATTTGGAAAGTCTAAGATAAAAAAAACCGTCCTTATTTGGGACGGTTTGAAATATCTGATAAGATTCTAATTAAATATCGTCAAAACTTACATCAGTAAATTTTTCTGGATTAGAAGAGTTTGACGGTGTTTTCTCATCGTTCTCCTCGTCATACTCTTTTTTGAAATCCTTTTGATGACGTTCACTTATCACCTCTTCTCCTTTTTCGTTGATGATAAAGTTGGTCATCTCTCCAAGGATCTCCCTAAAACCATCAAAATCTTCCTTGTAGAGATAGATCTTGTGCTTTTTGTAATAGAAAGAACCGTCATCATTTGTGAACTTCTTACTTTCAGTGATAGTAAGATAATAATCATCTGCCCGGGTGGATCTTACATCGAAAAAATAAGTTCTTCTGCCGGCTCTTAAAACTTTAGAGAATATTTCTTCTTTCTCCATCATTCCCTTGTCGCTCATAAATAGATTCTTTAATGGTTTGTTATTGTCGAGTCCAAAAATCTAAAAAATTTTAACATCTAACAAAAAATTTTCACATTTCTTTTTCATTTAACTGTTTTGCATAGAGTTCTTTGTAATAACCCCTGGTGTTCAAGAGCTGCTGGTGTGTACCTTCCTGAACTATCTGGCCATCTTCGAGGATAATGATTTTATCGGCATTCTTGGCAGAGGAGATCCTGTGACTCACGATGATAGTGGTTTTGTCCTTGGTTATCTGGAACAGGTTGTTAAGGATTTCCTCTTCTGTCTCAGTGTCAACTGCTGAAAGGCAGTCATCAAACAATAAGATCTCCGGATCATGAATAATAGCCCTGGCTATGGAGACCCTTTGTTTTTGCCCTCCTGAAAGTGTGATCCCTCTTTCACCCAGTACGGTCTCATAACCTTTGCTGAAGCCTATAATATTTTTATGTACCGATGCATTTTTCGCAGCCTCAATGATCTCCTTTTCGGTCGCTTCTGTTTTGCCAAATTTGATATTGTTCTTAATCGTATCGCTAAAAAGGAATGCATCCTGAGGCACATAGCCTATACTGTTACGTAAACTCTCAAGGTTGAGTTCATGTATGTTCCGGCCGTCAATAAGAATTTCACCGTTATCAATATCATAAAGTCGACCTATGAGCTCCAGGATCGTGGATTTTCCGGAACCTGTTTTTCCTATTATCGCCAGGGTTTCTCCTTTTTTAACATTGAAGGAAACATTCTTTAGTGCGGTAATGTTCGTGTCATCATAGGTGAAACTGACGTTTCTGAATTCAATAGTACCGTTGATCGTATCAGGTTCTGTTTTGGGATTGGTGATCTCTGGTTTTTCACCAAGAAATTCATTGATACGTTCCTGTGAAGCTTCAGCCTGTTGTACAAGGGATGTCACCCATCCAATCGAGGCTACCGGCCAGGTAAGCATATTCACATATAAAATGAATTCTACCAGTACATCGATATTTTGTATCTGTCCAGATATTATCTGCCTTCCCCCAAAATAGATCACAATAATATTACTGATCCCGATAAGCAGTACCATCAGGGGAAAAAAGAAGGCCTGGACCTTTACTAGATCTATATTTTTATCCCTGCTTCCGTTGGAGAGATCGGTAAAATTAGAATTGGTCTGAGGTTCAATGCCATAAGATTTTATTACGGCGATTCCACTAAAACTTTCCTGGGTAAAAGTGTTTAGTTTGGATAAATATTGCTGCACAACGGTACTCCGCTGGTGGATTGCAACACTCAGTTTATAAATAGCATAGGCCAGAATAGGAAGAGGGATTACGGTATACAGCGTTAACTCTGGTGCGGCCTGGATCATGAAAATTAGTACTACCACTGTTGAAGTAAAGGTGGTGACACTATACATGATAGCCGGCCCCAGATATAATCTTACTTTAGAAACATCTTCGCTTATCCTGTTCATCAGGTCGCCGGTACGGTTCTTTTTATAAAAATTGAGGGAGAGATCCTGGTAATGCTGAAAAACTTCATTCTTAAGGTCGTATTCCATATGCCTCGAAACCACTATGAAGGTTTGCCGCATAAGAAAAGTGAAAAATGCAGAGATCAAGGTGGTTCCAACTATAAGAAGGATGTTATAGGCCAGTTCATTTTTTACTACTGAAATGTCAGTGATCGTGCCATTGATGTATTTTTCGATCACTACTGTACTCCTACCGATGAGCGGAATGTAATAAATGGCAAAGATTCTTGCCGCGATGGTAATTATAAGGCCAATCAATAGCCTCCATTTATACTTATAGAAATATTTATTGAGATGCTGAAGGTTTTTCATTCAGAATGATCGAATTTTTGAGGAATACGTAATTTAACACGTATTTAAACTCTTCAATTTAAAATATTATTATTTTTGCGGCGGATTTTTTGATATATTCAGAAATCCATTAAATTTAAAATCATCAAACTATGCAAGTTGACGTTCTAAATGCAAAAGAACTAAAAAAATCTGCTCCGGTATTTGGGCAGGTATCTTTCGACGATCATGAACAGATCGTTTTTTGCAACGACAAAGATACAGGTTTAAAGGCAATTATTGGTATTCATAATACGGTTTTAGGACCTGCTCTTGGAGGTACCCGTATGTGGAATTACACCAGTGAATGGGAGGCCTTAAATGATGTGTTGCGTCTTTCTCGAGGGATGACCTTTAAGAGTGCCATCACAGGTTTGAATCTGGGTGGAGGAAAAGCAGTGATCATTGGGGATGCCAAGAAAGATAAGAGCCCGGAGCTTATGAAAAGGTTTGGTGAGTTTGTACATTCTCTTGGAGGTAAATATATCACTGCAGAAGATGTGGGAATGGAAACTTCAGATATGGATTCTGTAAGAGAAGTGACTCCATATGTGACCGGAATTTCTGAATCTAAAGGAGGTGCCGGGAATCCTTCTCCTATTACTGCCTATGGTGTTTTTATGGGACTAAAGGCATCTGCTAAATTCAAGTATGGAAACGATAATCTTGAAGGCAAGAAAGTAATGGTTCAGGGAATAGGACATGTTGGAGAAACCCTGGTAGAATATCTTACCGGCGACGGTGCTGAAGTGTTTATCAGTGATATCAATGAAGACCGTCTTCAGGAAGTAAGTAGAAAATATGGGGCACAAATCTTTAATGGAAGAGATATTTATTCAGCTGATGTGGATATTTATGCTCCTTGTGCACTTGGAGCCACTGTAAATGATGAAACCATCGAAAGGTTAAAAGTGGATATTATTGCAGGTGCTGCAAATAACCAGCTGGCAGATGAGGTTGCCCATGGGGGAATTCTTCAGAAAAAAGGAATCGTGTATGCTCCAGACTTCCTTATTAACGCTGGTGGAATTATTAATGTGTATGCTGAGCTTGAAAATTATGATAAGCAGGAAATAATGCGTAAGACCGAAAACATC
>JAWWBH010000087.1:0-10759 GCA_033721075.1 Christiangramia sp. | reverse complement strand
GAAGGTCCTGTATTTCATTTCGATTTTTACCGAATCGAAGATGACACAGAGGCTTTGGACATTGGTATTGAGGATTACCTGGATTCCGATGGATGGAATTTGATTGAATGGCCCGAAAAAGTAGAAAGATTATTGGGGGAAAACACCCAAAAACTGCTTTTGGAGGTCGAATCTGAGAATACCAGAAAGTTAAAGTTTTGTTAATAAAATTGATTTTTGACAAAATCACAGCGTAAAAATAATTGTAAGAATTTTATTACTTTTGGAGCAGATTTATAAAGTGAATTTTTTTAATTTAATTCATTGAACGATTTATAAATAAGTTTAAACTAACATATTTAAAGTTTTTTAAGCGATTTTTTAGCCATGATATGGCTCAAAAAAGGCCGCAAAGGTACGACTAATGTTTTAATTTATAGGATTTTAAGTTGTTATATGTTTGTTCTAGAAAACAAAACGAATTACCAATCTTAAAAACCTATTACCGATGAAACTAAAAGCACTACTTTTCGCAGCCGCAATATTTGGAGCAAGTTTTTTTGTAACTTCAACTTCAGACAATGACACTAAAAAAGATGAAATTCAAAAACAAGCGGTCGACAGAAGAACAATCAAAGTACCTGCTGCTGGGTAGTATCATTGCTCTGTCAATAGCATTTTCACCTTATTTATTTTATCTATACGAAATTTTCCCAAGCACACCTGTTTGGGAAAATTCTATTTTTACCTATGAAAGTAAGTACTATGAAAATGTGCTTACGGCCGCATGGACATACCTAGGCAAAATCACTCCTTTATTTCTTCTTCTTATCTGGTTCTTTACCTGTAAGCACTGGTGGTATCACGCCATACTTATTCCAACCGGCATGTATGCTTTCCAGTTAGTAGTAGCTTTTTACGAAGATGTTTATATGGATACCAGTATTTTTATGGACATTAATGGTTTAATTTACCTTGCTCCCTTTTTTATAATCATACTTTCTATTGTGTATTTAGTAAGGATCAAAATTTTTGATCGTGTCTATGGTATTGATCTATCGGAACTGGAAGAAACAGAAATATCCGTTTTCTCTCCTATTTCAGATAAGGACATGAAAGAGATCAAAAACTTTCAGGAAGAAGATGAAACGGAAAAAGATGAAGAGCCATCGAATGTTATCCTGGAAGACTATTACCGTAAACTATAATCCTTTTTATTCTTTTTATAAATTTAGTTGTAATTTAACTGCTTTAACATAGCTATATGGGAAAACAGCAGGTTTCACCTTTTACCAAGGAACAACTAATACCACAGGAAGAAACCCTTGAAATATACAAGAGTAGAGGTCAGCTTTTCATAGGAATTCCAAAAGAAACAGCCTACCAGGAAAAACGTATCTGTTTGAGTCCGGATGCTGTAGCTGCTATAACGGCACATGGTCATAGAGTCATGATCGAGTCGGGTGCCGGGAAATGGGCCCGGTTTAGTGACAAGGATTATTCTGATGCCGGAGCAGAAATTACCAAAGACACTAAGAAAGTGTTTTCCTGCCCTATCATTCTTAAAATTGAACCCCCTTCGGCTGAAGAACTGGAATATATAAATCCTCAAACCATACTTATTTCTGCTCTGCAGATCAAAACCCAGTGTAAAGAGTACTTTCAAAAACTTGCTGAAAAAAGAATCACTGCCCTGGGATTCGAATTCATCAGGGATGATGATGGAAGCTATCCAATTGTAAGAGCTTTAAGCGAAATAGCTGGAACCGCTTCAGTCTTAATCTCTTCAGAGATCATGAGCAATCATGAAGAAGGCAACGGACTTATGTTCGGCAACATAAGCGGCGTTCCACCAGTGGAAATAGTAATTATTGGAGCCGGAACCGTAGGTGAATTTGCCGCACGCTCTGCCATAGGCCTTGGAGCCAGCGTAAAGGTATTTGACAGTTCCCTGACCAAACTGAGGAATATACAGGCGAACCTTGGGAATACTTTTTATACAAGTACCATCCAGCCAAAGAATCTTTTAAAGGCCTTAAAACGTGCAGATGTAGTTATTGGTGCAGTTAGAGGAAAAGACCGCTCCCCGGTTCTTGTCACCGAAGATATGGTTAGATCGATGAAGCGCGGTGCGGTTATAATTGATGTAAGCATAGATATGGGAGGTTGCGTGGAAACAAGCGAAATAACTTCTCACGATGAACCAATATTTACAAAACACGACGTGATTCATTATTGTGTTCCCAATATCCCTTCCCGATATGCGAGAACTTCCTCGCTATCAATAAGTAACATCTTCACTCCTTATCTCTTGCATATTGCAGAAGAAGGTGGACTGGAAAATACCTTAAGATTTGATCGTGGTTTAAGAAGTGGTTTGTATTTTTACCACGGAATTTTGACCAATAAATCTATTGCTGAATGGTTTAATCTTTCCTATCGCGACATTAACCTGTTGATCTTTTAGTATATGAAACTTATTCATCGCCTTGGATATTATGGCCTGGGACTTTTTTTTGGAATAGTTATTTTGATCTTCTTTTTAGGAGGAAAAAAAGCTTCCTGTGATTATTCGCCAAATGCAAGGGTACTTAAGAATATTAAGATCAAGAAACGTGCTTTTTCAAATAGTTCTCTTGTGTTCTTCAAGGAAAATGACCTGGATACTGCTATGGTATCAGAAATCCTGGAAAGCGGTGATGTGGACTTTGACAAAAGTTTAACCCACACAGATCCTTGTAATATCTATTTTATTTCTGGTAAAGAAGATGATAAACTTATAGAACTGGAAATAGAGAATTGTGATAGTCTCGCAACAATAAAAACCGCAAGCATAAAAAAAAGCGAATAGATTCTATTCGCTTTTTTATTTTGGAATAAGCTGACTACTCTTCCAGGATCTGCTCAGCATGATCTTTTGTATTCACCTTTTTGATAACCTCTTCGATTTTACCATTTTCATCAATGATAAAAGTTGTTCGATGAATACCATCGTACTCCTTCCCCATAAACTTTTTAGGTCCCCATACTCCATAAGCATTAATTACCTTTTTATCTTCATCAGCTAGTAAGGGATACGGAAAATCATACTTATTTTTAAAGTTCTGCTGTCTCTTCTTCGAATCGGCGCTAACCCCTAGTATCTCATAGCCTTTCTTTTGCATAAGTTCAAAGTTATCGCTTAAGTTACAGGCTTCTGCAGTGCAACCAGGAGTACTGGCTTTCGGATAAAAGAAGAGCACTAATTTTTTTCCTTTATAGTCTGAAAGTTTAATTTCATTTCCATCCTGGTCTTCGGCTTTAAAATCGGGAGCCTTATCCCCTTCTTTCAATGTTGTCATAATTGTTACTTTTGCTCTAAATTTAAAGTTTTATGACCAAACAGGAAAAGGTTACATTCGTTATTGATACGTTAAATGATATATATCCGGAAATCCCAATTCCTCTTGATCACAAAGATCCTTACACTCTATTGATAGCAGTATTACTTTCGGCTCAAAGTACAGATGTAAAAGTCAACCAGATAACTCCCAATCTTTTTAAAATAGCCGATAACCCTTTTAAAATGGTAAAACTTTCGGTAGAGGAAATTAGGGAGATCATCAAACCGGTTGGGTTATCACCAATGAAATCTAAAGGCATACATGGTCTTTCCAAAATTCTTATAGAAAAATATAACGGAGAGGTTCCAGCAGATATGGAAGCACTGGAAGAATTACCTGCAGTAGGTCATAAAACGGCGAGTGTAGTGATGGCCCAGGCTTTTAATGTTCCCGCATTCCCGGTAGACACCCATATACACAGATTAATGTATCGCTGGAATTTGAGCAATGGAAAAAACGTTAGCCAAACCGAAAAGGATGCTAAACGCCTGTTCCCAAAAGATCTATGGAATAAACTTCATCTACAAATTATCTGGTATGGAAGACAGTATTCACCAGCGCGCGGATGGGATCTTGAAAAAGATATCATCACAAAAACTATAGGAAGAAAAAGTGTAATCCAGGAATACCTGAAAAAGAAAAAATAAAAAAAGGCCTGTTGGCTAATAAAACAGGCCTTTATATCCATTTAATTCAGAAGCGTTTCAAACTTCATCTTCTTGTACTCAACTACACTCAGTGCTTTTGAATAATTCAAAAGAAACTGAATCGTCTCTTTTTTTGGTTGTGGATGATTAATTTTTCCTTCTTTCGAAGGTTTTTTAAAGTAAAGTTTCCCCATTTGATATTATTTTTTGATGGTTTTATAGAATAACGCAACAAACGGGGGGATATTGTTCGATTAATTGGTTAAAATCAAATTTCTCTTTTCTATGATCTTCCGTAAATTAATAAGCGCATATCTCATTCTTCCCAGGGCAGTATTTATGCTAACTCCCGTACGTTCAGAGATTTCCTTAAAGCTCATATCTTTGTAGATACGCATTGTTAAAACTTCCAGTTGATCTTCGGGAAGTTCTTTTATGAGTTCCTGAACGTCCGATTCGATCTGATCTTTTATTAGTTGCTTTTCAGCATTAAGATCATCATCACTTAAAACAGAAAATATATTGAAGTCGCCGCTGTTATCAAACTTAGGCATTCTTTTATTTCTTCTGAAATGGTCTATTACAAGATTGTGGGAGATTCGCATTACCCAGGGAAGAAATTTACCTTCTTCATTGTACTTTCCTCTCTTTAAAGTCCGAATCACCTTAATAAAGGTGTCCTGAAAAATATCTTCAGCGATATCCTTATCAAAGACTTTAGAGAAAATAAAACTGTAAATACGATGTTGGTGACGATTGATGAGTGCGCCAAGGGCATTTTCATTTCCATCAAGATAATCACGTACGAGCGAAGCGTCAGTTACCTTAGTGTTATTCATAACAGTTACTTTATTGTACAGGAATTTAGGGCTTCCTGAGGGTTAGGTTATTTAGTTTTAAAAGTAACTGTGTTCTATAGGCTAATCAGATTTCGGTTGTTGTGCTTCAAATATAGCAAGATAAAACTGAGAAATACAAATAAAAACTTAAATTTTTAACAATACTATAAGTTTTTCGCTGCTTTCTTTCCCGCCTCATATTGAGTACCTTTGCCGTTTTACCAGAATCAGGAATGATAGTAGATATTACCAAAGCCGACCCTAAAAAGAACATCATAATCAAGGGTGCAAAACTGCACAACCTTAAAAATATTAATACCATCATCCCCCGAAATAAACTTGTGGTGATTACAGGGCTTTCAGGATCGGGAAAATCCAGCCTGGCTTTTGATACGCTTTATGCAGAAGGCCAGCGAAGATATGTTGAGAGTTTAAGTTCTTATGCCAGGCAGTTCCTGGGAAGACTCAATAAACCGAAGGTTGATTATATCAAAGGGATCGCCCCTGCTATAGCTATTGAGCAAAAGGTGAATTCTACCAATCCAAGGTCCACCGTAGGAACTTCTACAGAGATCTACGATTACCTCAAATTACTTTATGCCCGGATAGGTAAAACCTACTCACCAATTTCAGGAAATGAAGTAAAGAAGGATACGGTAACAGACGTAATAAATTACGTAAAAGACTTTCCTGAAAGGGAAAAATTGCTGCTTCTCGCCCCTATTCATGTGGAAGAAGGCCGATCCCTTGAAAAAAAGATAAAGATCCTGGCACAGCAAGGATATAGCCGGATCAAAATAGATAATGAAGTTCACAGGATTGATGAAACCGACTTTAGTAAGGCTCACGATGATAATACCTGGCTGGTCGTAGACAGGATCATTACCAAAGATGATGAAGATTTTTACAATCGTCTGGCCGATGCTGTTGAAGCAGCCTTTTTTGAGGGAAAGGGAGAACTATTCATAGAAAAGCTTTCCGATAACAGCCAGAGGCATTTCAGCAATAAATTTGAACTGGACGGGATAAGTTTTCTTGAACCAAATGTTCATTTGTTCAGTTTCAATAACCCCTATGGAGCTTGTCCAAAATGTGAAGGATATGGTGATGTGATTGGTATAGATGAAGACCTGGTGATCCCAAACACAGGACTTTCTATCTATGAAAATGCTATTTTTCCCTGGCGTGGCGAAAGTATGAGCTGGTACCGGGATCAACTGGTCAATAATTCACATAAATTCGATTTTCCTATCCATAAACCCTATTTTGAACTCACTGAAGAGCAGAAAGACCTGGTTTGGAATGGCAATGAATATTTTGAAGGTATCAACCAGTTCTTCGAATTTCTTGAAAGCAAGGCCTACAAGATTCAGAACAGGGTAATGCTATCCCGTTACCGCGGCAAGACAAAATGTTCTACCTGTAAAGGAAAGAGATTAAGACCGGAAGCCCAATATGTCAGGATCAGTGATCACAGTATTACCGATCTGGTTGAAAAACCTCTGGATAAGGTAAGAGCATTTTTTAATGATCTGGAACTTAATGAAAGCGATGAGAAGATCGCTAAAAGGCTATTGACTGAGATAAGAAACCGTCTTCAGTTCCTTTCTAATGTAGGCCTGGATTATTTAACACTCAACAGGAAATCCAATACATTATCTGGAGGTGAATCCCAGCGTATCAACCTTGCAACATCATTAGGAAGTAGTCTTGTTGGATCAATGTATATCCTGGATGAACCTTCTATTGGTCTTCATCCCAAGGATACTGAAAAATTAATCGGGGTATTAAAGCATCTTCGGGATCTGGGAAATACCGTTATCGTTGTAGAACATGACGAAGAGATCATGAATGCGGCTGATGAAATCATAGATATTGGACCCGAAGCGGGAACCAATGGCGGCCATGTGGTAGCTACCGGGACCATGCAGGATATATTAAAATCTGACTCCCTCACTGCCAGCTACCTGAATGGTAAAATGCAAATTGAAGTACCTGAAAAGCGTCGTACCTCTAAAAGTAAGATCAGCGTTCTTGGTGCAAGGGAAAACAATTTGAAGAATATAGATGTTGAATTCCCATTAGGGGTATTTACAGCGATAACCGGTGTTTCCGGAAGCGGAAAAAGTACTCTGGTAAGGAAAATCCTTTATCCTGCCGTGCAAAAGGAAATTGGGGGTTACGGGGAAAAAGCCGGTCAGTTTAATGGTATTGAAGGAGACCTGAAAAAGCTGGGGTCGGTTGAATTTGTAGATCAGAATCCTATTGGCAGGTCTTCTAGGTCTAACCCCGTAACCTATATTAAAGCTTATGATGATATAAGAAACCTGTTTGCAGACCAGCGTTTGGCAAAACTACGCGGATTTAAAGCCAAGCATTTTTCTTTTAATGTTGATGGCGGAAGATGTGAGACCTGCAAAGGTGAAGGTGAAGTAACCATTGAGATGCAGTTTATGGCAGATGTTCACCTGGAATGTGAAACATGCAATGGAAAGCGTTTCAAAAAAGAAGTTTTAGAGGTCACATTTGAGGATAAGAACATCGATGATATTCTCAATATGACCATCGATGATGCAACTGCTTTCTTTGATCAGCACGGGCAGGAGAAAATCGTAAAAAAACTAAAACCCTTACGAGATGTTGGTTTAGGATATGTTCAACTGGGACAGAGCTCCTCTACCCTATCTGGTGGTGAAGCCCAGCGAATAAAACTTGCTTCATTTTTGGTTAAGGGAAATACCAAATCCAAGGCGCTGTTTATATTTGATGAGCCTACTACGGGACTACATTTCCACGATATCAAAAAATTACTTAAATCTTTCAATGCCCTAATATCAAAAGGACATACTGTTATAGTGATAGAACATAACATGGATCTTGTGAAGTGTTCTGACCATGTTATAGATCTTGGCCTGGAAGGCGGTGAAAATGGAGGGCACATCCTTGGTGAAGGCACACCTGAAGAGCTGATAAAAATAAAGGAATCCTATACTGCTAATTATCTTAAACAAAAATTGAAATAATATTAAATACCTCATTTTAAGTGTTTTAATATTAAAATATCGTAGTTAAACATCGCTGAAGCCGCTCTATAAGGACTTTGGCACGTGCTTTGTATTTAATTGGAAAAATGTTCTTAATTAAATACGCTACTTTCATGAGAAACTTGACCTTATTGTTCGCATTCATATTTATCGGATGGTCAGTATCGGCATCCGTAAATTCTAACCCAACCAATAATTATTATAACGATTCATTCATTTTTATTGAAGGCGGAGTAGAATTTGCGGTTTACCCAAATGGTGAATTCGACTTTTATTTCAATCCGGAATTCAGGAGAGGCAATTCTGTACATATTTCAACTCCACATACAAATATTAGCTACAACTCCGGATATAATTATGATCCCTATGTTCAGTATGATGATTATGGAGCAGTGATACAGATAGAAACCGTTCCAGTTTATTATGATTATTACGGAAGAATCATTCAGGCAGGAAATGTTTTTATTAGTTATAATAATTTTGGACGTATTTCCCGCATAGGAAATTTACATTTACATTACGACCACCATCATCATTTCTCGCACTATAGTGGTTTTATTAATCATTATAACAGGCATTATGTGCACAGACCTTGGCATAGATATTATACCAGGCCTCATGTTAATGTAAGTATAGTTTTTAACAGGCCTTACAGAGCATACTATCAACCGCACAGGATTTCATATAATAAGTATGTTAGCGTTTATAATAATTACTATGTAAAAAATAATGGAAGAAGGAATTTTTATAGACCTTCCGATCGCATAAGATCATATAATTACGGATCGAAGACTGCTAGCAAACGTGACCTGAGCCAGGTACGCACCAGATCTAACGACAATATTGCCCGTTCCAGGCAGAACGTCGCCAGAAGTAAATCTTATACCAATAGAAATGAATCAGTTAGATCATCAAATAGTACTGACAGGACCAGAGCTTATTCTGAAAGAAATACCGTTGGCCAAAATGACAATCCCAGAGCCAAGGTTTATTCTGATAGAAGCGAAAGAAGAACTCTAAGCAGAAATGACGAAAGCAGAAGCAAGCTGTATTCTTCCCGTACTGAAAGAAGTACCAATTCCAGAGGTAGATCTTCAAATACTGGAAATATTGAAAAAAAGGAGAGATCGTATGAGCACAGATCAGTTAAAACTCCGGTTCAAAATACCCGAAAAAGTAGTCCCCAGGTTGAATCACCTTCAAGAATTACCCGTAGCATGTCTTTTGAAAGATCAGGTAGAAGTTCTGAAAGGAATCCTTCTATGCAACGTCAAAATACGCATAGAAACTCATCAGTTAGAAGCAGATCTTCTTCCGGAACTTCAAGATCGGGAGCAGTTAGATCAAAAAATTCCTCAAGATCAAGAAGTTCGGCACGAAATATGGAATAAATATAATTGATGACAAGTTCATAATTTAATTTTTTGGTTGGTTAGTTGGAAAACCCCTGAAGCTCCCACGCTGATGGGGTTTTCTCGTTCTAGGACCTTTTGATAAACCTCTCTATAATTTGATTTATATCCTTCGAAAATGCAAAACGATATACCAGGAAAATATAAAGAATCACAGTGATGCTGCCTTTAAAAAAAATAGCGAGAATTGGGTGAAAAGGAAAATCCAGAAAATAGAACCCAAAACTAAATAAAGCAGTTAAAAGGAATATCCACAATGTATTGAAAGTGAATGGATGGATTTTGAATTTACTGAAAACTATAAAGATTTTTGAACTATTATAGAGTGAAAAAGCAAGGAAACTTGCCATTGCAGCACCTTCGATCCCAAATTCAGGAATAAATATAAGATTTAGTACAAAAGCTACTACCACTAGAAAAACTCCAACCCCCAGTACCAGTCTATAATAATCTGAATTAAAAAGAATACTATTATTGTTACCCAGGAAATTGTCATACAATTTAACCAGGGATATTAATAAAACTACCAGAATGCTTATACTGTATTCATCTGGTATCAGCTCATACAGGGAATTTATATTGGTGATAATAAGTATGAATATCAATGCGCTTACGATCAGGAGGTTTAAAGAGCTTTTTTCATAAATATCTTTAAGTCCGGACTTATCCCTGTTATTCAGCATTTCTGCCGTTAACGGGTTAGTGATTTGGTGCATAGCCTTTTGGGGCACTGAAATCACAGTTGCGATATAAACCGCAATCCCATAGATGGCAACATTTTCTATAGGTAGATAATATTCTATCATAACTTTATCAAGATCAAGTAGAACTGTAGCTACCGATGCAGCTAAAAGGATAAGAGAAGAGTATTTAAGAACAGGAGAAAGGTTTTTAGGGAATTTAAAGGCGAGTCTAGGCCTGTGCAGGGAAAATGCATACATAGCCATTAGAATGGCTCTGAGGACGAATACTCCCGACACCCCGTAAATAAAGAACTCAACGCTTATCAATTTAAAGTAGACCGCCAGAAGTAATAAACTGATACAAAGCCTATGAAATACTTCTTTCATCATGTTTCCAAAAGTGCTTTTATAATAGATCTTGGACCATGAAAAAAACACTTCAAAATATGCCGTGGCAAGAGCAATGAGAAAGATGAGCCATACATAAGGCTGTACCAGGTTGTTCTCTCCTTCAAAATAATCTAACAGATGACCATAAAAGACCAGTCCCAGACTCCCTAGCACCAATGCCGCTATCAAGGGGATTACAAGAACCAGATTAAGTAAACGGTCCTGGTCTCCTCTTGTTCTATAAGAAGTAAAAAACTTTATAAGAGTACTATGAACACCAAAAACAAGAAATGGCCAGATAAGATTCGCAGCCGATAGCAGGAAACTAACCAGTCCGTAATATTCCTTTTCTAGAAAGTATGTAAATAAGAACAAGGTATTT
>JAWWBH010000086.1:0-10862 GCA_033721075.1 Christiangramia sp. | reverse complement strand
TAACTTTTTCCGGTCTCCTGGCGGTGGTGCTAAGTTTTGCTAATATTTCTTCAGGAATTGAAATTTGGCAAAAAGCCTTGCTTATAGCCTCTGGTGGACTCTGGTATCTTTTGATAAGTCTAAGCTGGTATTTTATAAGGCCGAAGCGTGCCACCGAACAGTTGCTCGCGGAAACCATGGAATTAACGGCAGAATATTTAAGGCTACGGGCCAGGCTTTTAATGGAGAGTTCAGATATAGAAGAAGTACAGAAAGAAATATTCATAAAGCAGGCCGATCTTAATGAACATCATGAAAGCCTGCGCGAGATTTTGATAAGTTCCCGTCGCTCCTCCGGGAATTCTGGTTATACAAGGAACAGGTTGTTGATTTTTATTGACCTGGTAGATATACTGGAGCTGGCCATGGCTAATCCTCTGGAATACCAGAAGATGAAGGAAGCACTTAAAGATCACCGTGATGAATTGAATGTTTTTATCCGGTTGACGCAAAAAATGGCAGAACAGTTAGACCATATTGCCTTTTCCCTATACAGGAACTCTGAATTGCCCGAAAATGTGATCCCTGAATATGTTAGATCAACAAAGGAAGTCCTTTTTGAATTGAGGGATAAAGTTGATATAAGTCAAAAAAGGGAAGCTTTGCTATTATTGCGAAACCTATTCGATTATCAGGCGAAGCAGGCTCAGAAATTAAATAATATCGACAGGATTCTCCGTAATCTGGAAGCGAATAAAAAACTGGTCTATAAAACAAAGGAGTTTCGTAAGTTTCTAAGCCATCAGGATTACAGCTTCAGGACCCTGGCGACCAATTTCAACTTTAATTCTGCGATTTTCAGACATTCTCTCAGGCTGTCCCTGGTAGTCCTTATCGGATACCTGATGGGCTCTTACTTTTCTGTTCAGAACTCCTACTGGATCCTGCTGACTATCGTGGTAATAATGAGACCCAACTACGGGCTTACCAAACAAAGAACAAGGAAACGAATTATTGGTACCCTTATTGGCGGCGCGCTGGCGATCGCCATAGTCTTTTTAACTCAAAACAGCACAGTATATGCTATATTAGGTTTGCTTTCTCTAACACTGGCATTTTCCCTTATACAACGTAACTATACCACGGCGGCAATATTTATAACTCTGAGTATAATCTTTATCTATGCCCTTTTAAAACCTGATGTTCTTGATGTGATCCAGTATCGAATACTGGACACCCTGGCAGGAGCGGGACTGGCAGCTCTTGGTAACCTTATTTTCTGGCCAAAATGGGAGCTGCAGAATATAAACAGTGTGATCGCTGAATCTGTAAAGGCTAATATGGTTTACCTTGCTGAAATTGACTGGTATTATCATAAAAAGGATAAGCTCCCGCTTACTTATAAACTTAGCCGAAAAAGAGCATTTCTCGAAATGGGAAACCTTAGCGGAGCCTTTCAGCGGATGACACAGGAACCTAAATCCCGTCAAAAGAGTGTGGGCCTCATATATGAGATTGTTGAATTGAATCATACCTTTCTTTCGGCCCTGGCATCTATGGGAACATATATAAGAACACATCCCACAACCAGTGCATCATCAGATTTTGAAGCATATAATACAGCGATTTCAGCCAATTTAAAGAATACAATAAATATTCTGGAGGGAAAGAAGCTTCGGGAAGGTATCAATCCGGAAATTTCGGTAGCAGGTAAATCCCTCCGCAAGAAATATGACAAACTGGCGCGGGAAAGAGATGAGGAGATCGAAGCAGGAAAACGAAATATCGAAAAGGATAAAAGACATTTGCTTCAGGAAGCTCATCTTATAACAGGTCAGTTAGAGTGGTTGCTTGATATTTCAGAAAAGCTTCAGGAAAAAGTGAGTAGATTAAAATAAACCCCATGAGTAAGCGTGCTTTTAAGAAATATGTAAAATCCCTCAAAAAGGAGGATCTTGAGGAACAAATTATGGATCTTTACGAACGCTTTGATGATGTTAGGGTCTATTATAACTTTGTGTTCAATCCCAATGAAGAAAAGCTGGTAAAAGAGGCAAAATTCAAGATTTCAAAGGAATATTTCCCTGTAAGTAGCCGGAAACCCAGGAAGAGAAGGTCGGTGGCACAGAAGCTTATCAAGCATTTTTTAAAACTGGAAATGGAACCTCATTCCCTTGCAGATGTAATGCTTTATAATATTGAGATTGCCCAGGCTCACTCAAAAGACAAGGACAATATAACTGAGGCCTTTCAAAAAAGTATGTTCAAATCTTATGAGCAGGCTGTCAATTTTGTTATTGAAAAGGGTATCTCTATTGAATTTCTACAGCGTATCCATAAAATTGGGGGAGAGGCCGAAGCGCAGAACTGGGCTAATAGCTATAAATTTAACAGACTAATGGACCGTTTCTTATAATTTTTCGCATGAAAGTCTTTTCACTACTTTTTTGCTTTTTAATTGGCCTGCAGGTACAGGCACAGCTGGGCTTTTGCACTGGGAGTAAAGGCGATGCAATTTTCCATGAGGATTTTGGCACGGGTACGGGGACCGGAGAAGAACTGTCACCAGGCGTAACAAATTATACTTTTGTTGATGGAGGTGATCCTAATGATGGAGAGTATACAATTTCAGACCAGATAGGAACCAGGTTTGCCACCTGGTATAATTCATTTCCTCCTACCACCATTTCAAATGGCAGAGCTCTGATAGTAAATGCCGATTATACCGCTGGCAGATTCTACATGACGGAGATATCAGGTTTATGTGCAAATACTACATATGAGTTTTCAGCATTCCTAATGAATGTGCATAGAAGTAATACCGGGGTCTGTCCCGGAGGTGATATTCCAATCAATGTACGTTTTGAGATCTGGGATGAAACCGATTCGGTGCTATTGAAAGCAGGCGATACCGGTGATATCAACTCCAGTTCTTCACCTAAATGGGAGCAGTATGCTCTTACTTTTTCAACCGAACCCGGCCAGGATACAGTGATCCTTAAAATGTTTAATAACGGAAATGGAGGCTGCGGAAATGACCTGGCCATAGATGATATCATTTTTAGATCTTGCGGGGACCTCACAACTTTATCTGCAGATAAAGGAACTGAAGGCGTTTATACCGTTTGCGAAGAAGATACGCCGGTTGGACTTTCATTACAGGCTACACCAGATAATTCTGTTTATGAACAGCATTTTTTTCAGTGGCAGAGTAGTGCTGATGGTGAAAACTGGCAGAACATTCAGGGTGCAAACTCTTCAGATTATATGGAGAGCTCGATTTCCAGTACGAAATATTTCAGGGTGAAGGTTGCGGAAGATGCGGCGAATCTTTCTTCTAATGAGTGTAGCTCTGCTTCACAACCTTTTCTTATTGAAGTGATAAGACTTCCGCAGGCACCGGTAAGTAATGGGGATATCACCATATGCAGCGATGAAGAGATTCCTTCCTTAAGTGTATCAGCAGCCCAGGGTGAAAGTGTTTACTGGTATGATGCTTCTTCCGGAGGGGATTTACTGGCTTCAGAAACCTCTGTTTTTCTGGCACAAACCGCCGGAGTTTATTATGCAGAGGCCAGAAATACAGGAACCGATTGTTCACCAAGCGGTAGAACAGCAGTACGACTTACAATAAATGAAGTTCCCCAGGTTAGTGATGAGCTTCTACAAATATGTCCGGGTTCAGAAATTTCTTTGGATGCTGGTCTTTCCGGGCTGGATTATATGTGGAATTCTGGAGAAACCACACAAAGTATTATGATTGATTCACCCGGGACTTATTCGGTAGAAATCACGAACCAGAATGATTGTTCCTCAGTTAAGGTTTTTACGGTTGAAGCTGCGCCGGAGGCGGGAATTTCAGAGGTCGTTTCTGAAGAAGGATCGGTCACTATTATTCCCGAATTTCAGGGAGAATTCCTTTTCTCGATTGATGGTGAGAATTACCAGGCCTCTAATTTTTTTGAATACCTGCCTGGGGGTATCTATACAGCCTTCATAAAAGATCTTGCAGATTGTAAAACTGAAAGTCAGGAATTTCCGCATATTGTAGTTCCAAAATTCATAAGCCCTAATAATGATGGCTATAATGACAGTTTTGAATTAAAGGGTGTGGAGTATTTTGAAAGTTCCAGGATCCATATTTTTGATCGATACGGTAAACTTCTGAAAATGGGAAATGGGGTTGGTTTTAGCTGGAAAGGACAGTTTCAGGGTAAGAATCTGCCTGCCGATGATTACTGGTATTTGATCAGGATCTCTGGTTTTCCGGATAGGAAAGGGCATTTCTCCTTGATAAGGTAATTTAGTTTTCCAGGATTTCTATTCCCAGACCCTCCTGTTTTTCCAGAAAAACGATAAGATATGCTTTTTGAGATTTAAAGGTATAATCTTTTTCAATAATAGGTTTCATTGAACCTTTTAAATAAACCTCTACCTTTTTGCTTCCTGCTTTAAAGTGCTTTCCAACCTCAGGTTTGCCATAAGCCAGGCCTTTTGTGAGTTTTTGAGATTTCTTGTCTGCTTTAATATTTATCTTGATGGGCGATATCCCGACAGCAGCATGAAAAGCCCTTAAGCTGCTAATACCCTTTTTAAGCTTTATTTTATCCCTGAAAAGGCTATGAGAAGGAAGAAAACCATTCTTTGTATGGTTTTCGGCCCCTTCGAACACATAATGTAGTTTATGTGTAAAGCTTGCTTCATTTACTTTTGATGAGAATTCAGGTTTACCATAAATAATAGCAGTGTATTTTTCCTGAGGTGCCAGGCCCGCTTTTTTGTTCAACAAAAATTTCTGTTGGGAATTAATCCTGAGGTCATAAACTTCTCCAGGAAGACTTATGTATCCTGATGAACCATTCCCTTTAATTTCTATTTGATGCTTGAATTTATCTTTATTTGAGGATTCCACCTGTACCTGGATATCATCCAGGGTCGCATTAAGGATTCTTAATTGAGCCTCATAGGTTTTTTGAGATTTTTTTGAGCATCCCATTGTAAAAAGAATAATTAAAAGGCAAAAAATATTTGAAATGACTTTTTTCATCTTTGAGTTTTAGGAATTACTGGAGTATTTTTTCACAAGTACTGGTCTGCCAAGAATTATAAATAGTGCCAGAAGCAGCAGAATTCCCAGCTGGACGGGAGCAACTACTGAAAGTCTCATCAATAAGATTAGAATAACCAGGCCGGAAAAAATAATGCCAACCCAGGAGATCCATTTTCTTCCCTTTTTAATGAATTTTAAGGCTATGATATTCACCACACCAAAGGTTATAAGGAATATAAGACTGGCAGCCTCTACTAATGAGGAAAGCTTTCCTATCACAGCAAGCACAGTTGAGAGTATACCTAAAAGGATTACCGCCCTGTACGGTACATTATTTTTTGTCTTTTTAAAAAAAGAAGGTAGCTCCTGATCGTCTGCCACCCTTTTTGAAAGTTTTGCACTGGAAAATAAAGTAGAATTTATCGCTGCGGCAGTAGCAAATACTGCGGCAACGGTCATGGCAATTAAACCAGGCAAACCAAGGGCACTTCTGGCAGCAACCGATAATGAGACCTGTTTTTGAGCAATTATGGCAAGACTTCCGGCAAGCATTACAGCTCCTACGGCAACAATAGCGTATATTATGATTACAAATACTACCGCAGCCATTATAGTAGGCTTTAATATCTCTTTAGGCTTTTTTATTTCATCATACTCATAAGTAAGTAGCTGGAAGCCTTCATAAGCCATAAAAATACTGGCGGCTCCAATAGGAGCACTCCATAAAGGTCTTGGTTCGATCCCAGATACCAGCTTCAGGGTATCCCATTGCAAGAAACCTAATATGGCAAGCCCGATAAGAGCCAGTAAATTTAAGCTAACAATAGCTATTTCTACCTTTTTGGTTTTGGTAACCCCGGCAAGATTAAGACTTACGAGGGCAAGCATTATACCTATGGCACAAAGCCTTGTGATCAATGGACCACCGTTGAATGAATAGGATAGATAATGGCCAAAAGCAAAAGCATATACGGCCATGGTTAGAACATAACCTAGAAGTAACAACCAGGATAGACTTCCCGCGATTCCCTCTTTATTCACTTCCCTTAAATAGGTGAATGCACCTCCACTTTCTTCAAATTTATTTGCAAGAACTATATAACAGTAGGCACTGGAACATGCAATAATACCGCTTATCACAAAACTTAGCCAGGCCCACTGACCTGCAACGGCTACTACAACACCAAGGGCGGTGTATATTCCACCACCTACCATTCCTCCAGCTGCCAGGGCCCATACTGAAGGCCAGCCAAGAGAGCCGGAAGAATTATTATCAGACATAATATAATGATGATTTAGATTAGTATGTTGAAATTACAATGTTTGAAAAGACTGAAATAACAAGAATGCGTTAAGTTTCACCCAAAAAATGTAAATGCTTATGACCCAAAAAATAAAGCCACCCTTTAGAGGTGGCCTGAAAAAAACTAAGTCTCTACACTAAAAATTACTTTTTAGGCTTACTTGGTTTTGCTTTGGGAGCCTGCTTTTGAGGGCTCTTTTGAGCTTTTTGCGATTTTTTTTCCTGTGCCATTTTATGGTCTTTTAGTTTCTATCTAATTTAATTCAGGAATCTATAGGTTGTTTTTTTCTTAGTAAAAATTTAACTAGGAGGTCCGGGTTGATAATTCATGATATGACTGTTTCAATGCCTTTCTGAGTTCATTTGAATTAAGTAAATTTGATTGACAATAATAGTCAGCTATGAAAATTGAAGAAATAATATCACAGATAGAAGAACAGAAGAATCTTCCTAATCTCAATCTGAGCGTAAAAGAAAAAACCGAAAAATTCACCCATAAGCTTTTTCATACCCTCTTTGATAAACAAACCCCGGTGAGGGATAATCTAATGGAATTAGGGATGGATTTTGAAGTCCTCGCCAAATTAGTTTGCTGGGAACCCGGCTCACCCTGTCAGGATATCTGGAGCGAATATGTTGAAATGCTACCGGGAATTTTGAAAAAACTGAATCTTGATGCCCAGGCTATTGCTAAAAATGATCCGGCAGCTAACTCGGTTGAAGAAGTTTATCTTTCTTATCCAGGCTTTTTTGCAATTGCCATTTACAGGCTTAGTCATGAGTTTTACAAGTTTGGACTGCCTCTAGTTCCAAGGTTAATGACAGAATGTGCTCATAGCCTAACGGGTACCGATATTAACCCCGGTGCCAAAATTGGTGATTCCTTTTTTATTGATCACGCTACCGGGGTGGTAATTGGAGAAACGGCCATCATTGAAGATAATGTCAAAATATACCAGGGAGTTACTTTAGGAGCCCTTACCGTAGACCGAAATTTAAGGAATATTAAACGACATCCTACCATCAAAAGGAATGTTACCATATATGCAAATGCTACTATTTTAGGAGGGGAAACAGTAATAGGAGAAAATAGTGTTATTGGAGGTAACGTTTGGTTAACAAAATCTGTACCTGCAAATTCAATGGTTTCACATACTCCTCAAATAAATATAAAAAATACAGCAGATAAATGAACGATTCAATCCTAAACCTTGTAGGAAATACACCATTGGTGAAGGCACAGCGAATAATGACTAAGCCGGGAGTGGAGCTTTATTTCAAACTTGAAGGTCAGAATCCCGGGGGCAGTGTTAAAGACAGGCCTGCTTACAATATGATCAAGAGTGCACTTGAACGCGGGGACATAGATAAAAAAACTAAACTAATTGAAGCTACAAGCGGTAATACAGGCATAGCGCTGGCAATGATCGCTGGTGTTTTTGGTTTGGATATAGAACTTGTAATGCCCGAGAATTCTACAGTAGAACGTGTTCAAACGATGAGAGCCTATGGAGCCAGGGTTATTCTTACCAGTGCCGATGATGGAATTGAGGGATCCAGGGATTATGCAGAGGATAAAATGAAATCTGGTGATTATTTTATGCTTAATCAGTTTGGAAACGATGACAACTGGAAAGCTCATTATCAAACCACGGGTCCTGAGATATGGGATGATACAGGCCATAAGATCACTCATTTTGTTTCCTCCATGGGTACCACAGGAACTATTATGGGAACCAGTACATTTTTAAAGGAGAAGAATGAGGATATCCAGATTGTGGGAGTGCAACCAACTGATGATTCACGTATACCGGGAATTAGGAAATGGCCCGAAGCTTATCTGCCAAAAATATTCAACCCCAAAAAGGTTGACCGTACGATTGAGGTTAGTGAGCAGGAATCTGTTCTTATGAGTCGAAGGCTGGCAGAAGAAGAGGGTATATTTGCCGGGATGAGTAGTGGTGGAGCCGCATCTGCTGCTATAAGATTGTGCGAGGAACTGGAAAGCGGACTGGTGGTAAGTATTGTATGTGATCGGGGAGATCGATACCTGTCTTCAGATTTATTTGAATAAATAAAGAAAGGCTGTGTGAAAAGTTTAGCGTTAACTTTGTGATTAGTGATCTGAGAGATCTACCATTATTAACTACTATTACATTTTAACACTTTCTGTCTAATGAGGTTGGACAGACGCTTAAAATTTCACACAGCCTTAAAATAAATCTTGCGCACAAGAGAAGATTCGTCTCCGGTGCGCAAGTAGTAAAGTTTAACTATTGTTTTTCAATAATCGCTGCAATGCCAGTACCGGCGGCACTTGTAGGAGTAATTTTCAAATTCTCTTTATCTTTTCCTCTTTCAAGCTGAACAAGATATTTTTCCTTATCAATTTTGTCTTCCATACCAGAAGCGACATATTTATTTTTTGTCATGGTCCAACCTTCGTATTGGGCATATACCTGGTTACGAATTGCTGGAGGTAATGGTATGTCTTTAAATTTTTGGTAAGTTTTAACAAGCTCTCCATTTTTGTCATAAGAAGCGAGTAACAGACCATTGCTGCTTTTTACAGTTATATTTACCTGATCAGTATCCTCTCCGGCTTCTCTCATAAATCTGTTGATGTCAAAATTTTCTACCAGAAATTTAATGGCATTAGACTGAAATTGTTTGGCATGGTTTTCTTTTACTTTGATAACTCCGTTGGCGTAGTCTTCAAAGACTATCTGTGCGGTTGGTTTAAAATCTGATAATTCAACTTTTTCCAGTTGAATAACCTGTGCGTTAGATGCGAAGATACATCCAGCTACTGCTAACATTAAAGTGATGAACTTTTTCATGATGTAAAGTTTTAATTGATGAATAATTTATTGAATGAGGTAGCAAGATAGACAGGATTAAAAGAAGTGTAAACTACTTAAGTAGCACAACTACAATATTTTATAATTTTTTATTCTGATTCTCAAGTTCTCTTAAAAGAATTGATATATCCTTTATCTCTACTTGCTTTCTCGCTATTTTAATAGAACCATTCTTTTTGAGTCTTTGAAGATGCCTGTTTACAACAGCCCTCGTAGATCCAATAAGATTGGCTATTTCCTTATTTGGCAAATCATTGATATGTTCCAGTTGCTTGGAGTTATGGTTTACATTATTTACAAGCAATCTTAATAATCTCGTGGAGATATCGGTGAAAATCAACTGGGATACATTGCTCTCCAGCATTCTCATCATCTTACCGGCATATGACAGGAAGTTCTGGTAATGCACAGGATTATTTTTTAACCATATCCTGAGCTTATCCATGGGAATTGCAAGCACCTTAATATTGTCCAGGCATTCATAATATACATGATGCTTGGTTCCATCCATAAGGCAGAAAAGATCGAATACATCAGATTCCTTCAGGAGGAATAGGGTATGTTCCTTTTCGCTGAACTCATCTACATTATACATCTTGATGCGACCCGAAACGATAATATAGAAATGGAACAGAAATTTTTGATGATTAACCAGGCAGGTTTCTTTTGGCCATTTTTCCTCATGAAAATTTACCAGTAACTCTCTCCAGTGGTCGTTGGACATTCCACTGAAAAGTTCACATCCCATCAAAATTGAGATATATTTATCAAACAATTTATTTCCTGAAGCCAAACCTTCAAATTTTTAGTTATTAATAATTGGGGGGATATTCGGCAGTTACTTTATTATGAAGGGATAAAGTAAGTTTAGGAGGAATTTCTGCACTAAGTTAAATTTACAATATTTTTAAGTCATTGTCATTTTTAATGGGGGGAGATTATTCCCCTATTTTTTGAGTAAAGCTTAAAAATGCCTTATTTTTGCAAAATTGCTTACTCAAAGGAATTTATGGCGGTAGAAACATTTGGCATTGAAAAAAAGAAAGTAGACAAGAAACTTTATGACTATCAACAGAAGGATATAAATAAGATATTCGGGGTTATAGATGAACATCCCGAAAGGTATAACCTTCTTTATCAGCTCCCCACAGGTGGTGGTAAAACTGTAATCTTCTCCCAGATCACACGGGAGTATATTCAAAGGACCAATAAGAAGGTTCTTATCCTGACCCACAGGATTGAACTTTGCAGGCAAACATCAAAGATGCTTTCCGGCTTTGGCGTGCGGAATAAGATCATAAACAGCAAGGTAAAGGAACTGCCAGATCAGGATGATTATATGTGTTTTGTTGCAATGGTGGAAACCCTTAATAACCGCCTGAACGATGAAAAACTCGAGATTCAGGACATTGGCCTTGTGATCATCGATGAGGCTCATTACAATTCCTTCAGAAAGCTGTTCAAATTTTTTGAGAAGTGCTTTATTCTTGGAGTGACCGCCACTCCTTTAAGCTCTAATATAAAGCTTCCTATGAAAGACAACTACCGGGAGCTTATCGTTGGAGATTCGATAAAGTCCCTTATTGAAAAAGGTTTCCTTGCCCGGGCGAATATCTACAGTTATAATGTGGGTTTAACCACGCTGAAGGTTGGTATGAATGGTGATTAT
>JAWWBH010000085.1:0-10908 GCA_033721075.1 Christiangramia sp. | reverse complement strand
GGTTTTCACGATACCGGAATTCTAAGTTATAGCGCTAAATATGCTTCGGCATTTTATGGCCCTTTTCGTGATGCTTTAGATTCGGCACCCGTAGATGCAAAGAATATCCCCAAAGATAAAAAGACCTACCAGATGGATCCCGCCAATCGCGGGGAAGCTATCCGCGAAACCTTAATGGATATCGAGGAAGGAGCCGATATAGTGATGGTAAAACCCGGGCTTTGTTACCTTGACATTGTGCGCGACATCAAAAATGCCGTGAATGTTCCGGTGGCCGTGTACCAGGTAAGCGGAGAATATGCCATGATAAAAGCTGCTGCAGAAAAAGGCTGGCTCGATCATGATGCTGTGATGCTAGAACAACTCACCGCCATCAAACGTGCCGGTGCCGATATGATCGCCAGTTATTTCGCCAAAGAAGCAGTAAAACTGATTTCCTGATAATAAATTGACATTTCTTTCGCAGCCTTTTCGAATGAAAAGGCTGTTTTAGTTAGGCTTTTATAATTTCTTTTGAAAAATTTGTTTTCAGAATCTCTAAATTAGCCAGTCAAACAGTCAATTAAGCGTATGGGCTTATTATTCATTTTTGCTGCACTTTCGATCTTCTTTTCATTTATGTGTTCTATCCTGGAGGCGGCATTACTCAGCATTACTCCTTCCTACATAAAGATAAAGAGAAAAGAAGGAAAGCAATATGCCAAGATTCTTGCTCACCTGAAGCAGGATATCGATAAGCCGTTAATTGCCATACTCACTATAAACACCGTGGCTCATACGGTGGGGGCGATCCTTGTGGGGGTCCAGGCCGAAAAGACCTTTGGAGATGGCGGAAATGCGGTTGGAATCGTTTCAGCGATAATGACCATGGCTATCCTGGTACTTTCAGAGATCATCCCGAAGACCATAGGAGCGACCTACTGGCAAAGACTGGGTAATTTCACGGCCAGGTCTCTTACAATCATGATCTTTCCGTTAAAGTATACCGGCATTCTCTGGCTGATGATGTTAACCACAAAACTAATAGGTAAATCGGCGCACGTTAGCAGTATGAGCAGGGAAGAATTTGCCGCAATTACCGATGCAGCCGAAGAGGAAGGAGTTTTTGAAGAAAGCGAAACCACGGTGATCAAAAATTTACTTGTATTCAAATCTGTAGAAGCCAAGGACGTAATGACGCCATTTTCGGTCGCTATTACTGAAGATGAACGAATGTCGCTGGAAGATTTTCACAATAGTCATAGAAACCTGAAATTCTCCCGAATCCCTATTTATAGGGACAAATCCAACCATATTACCGGATTTATCCTGAAAGATGACGTACTGGAGCAAATGATCGATGAAAAAGGAAAACAACCTTTAAGCAGTATCAAAAGAGAGATCCTGGTAACAAAAGATAACACCCCAATCCCGGAACTCTTTGAGATATTTGTACAAAAGCGAGCGCATATCTCCATGATAGTCGATGAATTTGGGAACGTAACGGGGATCGTTACTATGGAAGATATCATTGAAACTCTTCTGGGACTCGAAATAATGGATGAGAGCGACAGTGTGGAAGATATGCAGATGCTTGCCCGTAAGAACTGGGAACGTCGCGCAAAACGCCTTGGATTGATCCAGAGAAAACAGGACCAGGAAACCGAGGACCAGGAAGAAGAAGAAACCAATGAAAACAGCCAGAATTAAAACTCCACTGGGAATTGCTGAATTGGGTGGCGATTCAGCCGGACTTTCCTATTTAAAAATTCTTGATACGGATGATCCCGTTTCTAAAGAAATGCCTTCAGAATTAAAATCTGCGGCAGACCAGTTAGCCTCCTATTTCGAGGGGGAATTGAAGGATTTTGATCTAAAGCTCAATCCAAAGGGGACCGATTTTCAGAAAAAGGTATGGAACAAATTACTCGAGATCCCGTATGGAACAACTACTTCCTACCTGGAATTATCCAGAGCCCTTGGGGATGAAAAAGCCATAAGAGCCGTTGCTTCAGCAAATGGGAAAAATCCTTTATGGATCATAGTCCCCTGCCATCGGGTGATTGGCAGCGACGGATCCCTTACCGGATACGCCGGAGGCCTGCACCGCAAAAAATGGCTTCTGGACCTTGAAAATCCTCCAGCCCAGCGAAGTCTATTCTAAAAATTCATTAAATTCATCCTATGAAGAAACTGGTTCGGTATCTGTTAATATTCATAGGATTTTTACTTTTTGCCTCCCTTATTCTATATGTGCTTGGTTATGGGTATATTTTCAAAGCAGTAAGCACCACTTATCTTACCGGTCATAAAACGGCATTTATAGACGACTACCCTTATTTTGAAAATCATGTTATCGAGAATTCCGATAGCATTCAGGAATGGCCATTACACAGGGAATATAATGATGTAAAAGCAACTACAACCCTGGACAGTCTTAATCAGGAACTTAAGACAGCAGCTTTCCTAATTATTAAGAATGACAGTATCTGGTTTGAGAAATATTATAATGCTTATGAAAAAGATTCTAAAACCAACTCTTTTTCCATGGCAAAAAGCATAGTTACGGCCTTAATGTTCAAAGCCATTCAGGATGGATATCTCGAAAATATCAATCAGCCTGTAGCCGATTTTTTCCCTCAGTTTGACCAAAGACTAACTATAGGTGATCTTTCTTCCATGTCTTCCGGACTCAACTGGAATGAGAATTATTATAATCCTTTTGGCTCAACGGCACGAGCTTATTTTACTAAAGATATAAGGGAGCAGATCCTGGAATTAGAGGTGGTTGAAGAACCAGGTAAGGAATTCGAATATCTTAGCGGAAACACAGAATTGCTGGGTATGGTGATTGAAAAAGCAACCGGGAAAAGCCTTAGTAGTTATCTAAGCCAGAGCTTCTGGAAACCTTTAGGAATGAATGATGATGCCCTTTGGCAACTTGACAGTGAGGAAAATGAAATGGAAAAAGCCTATTGCTGTATCTCCAGTAATGCCCGTAATTTTGGAAAATTTGGGAAACTGTTCAAAAATTATGGTGAATGGAAAGGGAAACAGCTCCTTGATTCATCTTTTATAGCCCTGGCTACTGAACCCAGGTTTGAGGACTCCCCTTACTATGGATATGGCTTCTGGTTAAGCGATTATAAAGACAAAGAGATCTTCTATATGAGAGGAGTTTTAGGCCAGTACGTTATAATGATCCCCGAAGATGATCTGGTGATAGTAAGGCTTGGCCGAAAGCTTATCCGTAAGAAGAAGGGGGATAAACATTACAAGGATTTTTATATGTATATTGATGAGGCCTATAACATGTTAGACCATGCTTCATAAACTAAACCTGGAGAACATCCTGTTTCTGGATATAGAAACTGTTCCCGAATTCAGAAATTATTCAGACCTCAGCGAGGAGAAAAAGCAACTCTGGGAAGAGAAATCCAAATACCAGCGGAAGGATGATTTCACTGCTGAAGAATTCTACGAAAGGGCTGGAATATGGAGCGAATTCGGAAAGATCATCTGCATCTCTGTCGGGGTTTTCAGCTTGAGAAATGAAAAACGAAATTTCAGGCTCACCAGCTTCAAGGGAGAAGAAGAAAAGCTACTCAGGGATTTTACGGCATTGCTCGAAGAGTATTTCTTTCAGCCCTATCATTTACTTTGCGCCCATAATGGAAAGGAATTCGATTTTCCCTATATCGCCAGAAGAATGCTGATCCATAATATGCGTTTGCCTTCAAAGCTAAACCTTTTCGGAAAGAAGCCATGGGAAGTACCTCACCTGGACACACTGGAATTGTGGAAATTCGGAGATTTTAAGCATTACACTTCTCTTAAATTGCTTACCCACGTACTTGGCATCCCTTCTCCAAAAGATGACATCGATGGATCCATGGTTAGGGAAGTATACTACGAAAAAGGAGAAATTGAACGTATCGTCAAATATTGTGAGCGGGATGTACTTGCAATAGCGCAGGTTATTTTAAAACTCAGGCAGGAGCCTCTTCTGGACGATTCCGAGATCATTTCAGTAGATTAAACTTCAACCTTGTCAAGCTTCAATCGGGAATTAAACCCATTGTGAAAAACCTACAAAATTTCTTTAACAAAAGCTTAACGGCATTTCAGAAACCCTGGCCTGCTCATAAGACGTATATAGATTGAATTAAAACGAAATAGTTTTAAAAATCTAAATAACAAGACTTATGAAAAAAATTAAGCTTTTCGCCGTTTTAGGAATAGCATTATCTGCGGTGATCTTTATTGCAGCAGATCACGTAGATGCTCCTGGAGTAGCAGGTTCATCTGCAGACATCGCTGATTTCTATGCTTTTGAACCAACAACCGGATCAGACAATACTGTATTTGTGGTTGATGTACAATCTAATGTAATGCCATCCCTTACCTATGGATCTTTTGACGAAGATGTACTTGTAGAGATCAATATCGATCTTGACGGGGACCTTGTGGAAGACAGGGTTATCCAGGCTATTCCAAAAGATGGGATGATGTATTTCTTTGGCCCTTTTACCCCTCAGTCAACAGGACTTAATAGCCAGGTAAGTACAGACGATCTTTTAGGAAGTGTGGAGATTTCTTCTAATTCCGCAATTACAGAAACTACTTCAAATGGAGTCTCTCTCTTTGCCGGTCCAAGACAGGATCCTTTTTACTTTGACTTCGTAAGATTTAACGAAGTGGTTGCGCCTTCTTCTGAGGACAATTCCGGGTTTAATGTTCCGGGAACAGATACTTTCGATGGTTCTAACACCCTCTCTATAGTTGTAGAAGTACCAAACTCATTGCTTGGAACTCCTTCGGCTCAAAATGTATTGGGAATTCCGGTGTATAAAACATGGGTAACCACTAATCGTAAGCAATAGTTAATCAAATTTTAAAATACAGAATTATGAAAATACGTAATATAAATATCTTGTTCGCAGCCATCTCTATAAGTATTATGACTGTAGGTTGTAGCAATGATGATGACAGTATGATTTCTGAAATGCCAAACACAGCAGATTTTAGTGGTACATACAGTCAGGTTGATCATCTGGGGAGACCTGGAATTAATACAGTTCTTAGTAGTAGTGCAGAAATAAAGAATATGCATAATACTACTATTCCTTCAGAAATGCAGGCAGCATTTCAGGCTTCATTTCAAGCCCAGCTGGAAGGCTTACACGATGCATATGCAGTAGCTTTAGGCGCAGATCCTGCAGACATCAATTTTGAACCAAATATTCTTGGAGATATTCTAAACGGACCAGAACCAACTTCAATGGATAATCCAAACCCGGTATCGGCAGCTGTACTTACAACAGTACTTTCTGCAGATGTCCTTGAAGTTGCACCAGATGCACCCACAACATATTTTAATCCTGGGAGCGGGGCACCAAATTTTGATGGAGCTGTTGGTCTTACCGGAAGAACACTTCAGGATGATGTGATAGATGTATCCCTTATCCTGTTATTTGGTGGAGAAACGGGTGCGCGTTTTAACGGCGAAGGAGGATTGCCTCAGCTGGTTACAGATGGTGTTGCTTTAACTGCAGATAATATCACAGGAAGTTTCCCTTATATCGGAGCGCCGGAATAAAATAAATTGAAATAGAAGACTGTCTTGAAAACGGAGCCGGAATTAAACTGAATGTACTTCAGATAGCGGCAGGACGTATTGAAGATGAAAAAATACTTTGAGACAGTCTTTTTATTTTCCTAATAACCAGAAAACATGAAAACCAATATCCTTATTTTATTATTATCTATCCTGGCAATTAGCTGTGATCAGGGCTCAGACGAAAAAGTGTCTGATCCTCAGGATTACGACCAGTATCTGGCGGTTCAGGAAGCAAGTACCACCTCGCCGTATTTTGAATTATGGAACTCAAAAATCACCAGGGACAGTATCGAGCTTCCTAGTTTTGGAGCCGTAGCGGGACAGTACAATATGTTCTTTGAATCTACCGGTGATATTGCATATTTAAAAAAGGCCCAGCGATCTCTCGAGAAAGCGGTAGAAATTGCAAATATTGATAAGGATAAATATTACCGCTCTTTAGCGAGAAATTATATTTCACAACACCGGTTTAAAGAAGCATTGATTTACGCAGATTCCGCAGCAGTATTGGGTAAAAATCTTACTGTTAATCAACACTTACTTTTTGATGTTCATATGGAGCTAGGGAATTACAAAAAAGCAGATAGTATTCAAAAGCTTTTTGCAGACCCTTATGACTTCAATTATATGATCCGTGCAGCCAAGTGGAACGATTATAAAGGAGATCTGGACCGTACTATCATGTTCATGGAGAAGGCTAAGGAGAAGGCAGAAGAAAGTAAAAACAGAGATCTTATGTTATGGGTCTATTCCAATCTTGCCGATTATTATGGTCATGCTGGCAGAATTGAGGATAGCTATGAGCATTATATAAAAACCCTGGAGATCGATGCATCCAATGCATATGCGAAAAAGGGAATTGCCTGGATCGTGTATTCCCATGAAAAAAACGGAGCCGAAGCAATACGAATCCTCGATTCGATACTTGTTAGCCATAACTCTCCTGATATATATTTATTAAAAGCTGAAATAGCTGAATTCCTCAATGATGAAAAAGTAAGGAATTCTAATATGAATAAATTCTGGAAATTAATAGATAATCCTGCCTATGGTGTCATGTACAATTCCTACAAAATTGAACTTTATGCCGAAGATTACGGAAATAATACTACTGCACTGGAGCTTGCGAAACAGGAAGTAGAGAACAGGGCTACACCTGAAACATACCAATTATTGGCTTTGGCTACATTACATCAAGGAAATAAAGAAGAAGCCTTGCGCATTATTACAGCGCATGTTACTAATAAAACATTTGAACCAGAAGCTTTATTAACTATGGCTAAGGTGAATAAGGCAAATCAAAATAAGGATAAAGTTGAAGAACTAAAAAAAGAGCTTTTAGGAGCAGGCTATGAATTGGGCCCATTAAAAGTAACTGAAATTCGTTCTTTATAGCGTTTATTTTTTCAAGGTGATTTTGACATAAAACACTAATAACCCACTATTTTATAAGGAAATATTAAGATTTTCTTCTTTTTTGTATGTTACCTTTATATAGTACTAAAGAATTTTTTAACCAAAAATCAATACTATGTATCTATACATTGAAATGTGGAACGTTACTACTAAATGGATGAAACTGGGTCATGATGAGAGACGGAAGCTGATGGAAGATATGAAAGGCCGTATAAAGAACATGAAGGCCAGTGGCGTTGAAAATCTTGGTTGGGCCAGGAACGATGAACACACCCCATACAGAAGTGATTATCGTTATATGACAGTTTGGAAAATGCCCTCTGCAAGTGAGGTGGAGGTCCTGGAAAGCAATCTGAAAAATGTTGGATGGTATGAGTATTTCTCCCAGGCAAATTCAAGGGGAAAATTAATATCTCAGGATGAAGCCATAGATTTTCTTATAAATATTGAAGAAAGCTCAACTTCTTTAACCTAAAAAAAGGCCGGAAACTTTCCGGCTTTTTTTAATCAAGTTTCATCTCGGGAATATCTCCTTCTACCACAAGTCTTCCTTCGGTAGCTGTCTTTATATCTTCCACACTTACTCCAGGGGCTCTTTCCAGTAGTTTAAAGCCATCATCTGTAACTTCCATAACAGCCAGATTAGTAACTATTTTGGTTACACAACCTACACCTGTCAACGGAAGGCTACATCTTTTAAGAAGCTTTGATTTACCCGCTTTGTTAGTATGCATCATCGCAACAATGATATTTTCAGCAGAAGCTACCAGATCCATGGCGCCTCCCATTCCCTTTACCATTTTTCCCGGAATTTTCCAGTTGGCGATATCACCATTTTCGGCAACTTCCATTGCTCCAAGAATGGTTAAATCCACATGTTGACCGCGAATCATCCCAAAACTTGTGGCCGAATCGAAGAAACTGGCACCCGGTAAGGCGGTTATTGTTTGCTTTCCAGCATTTATAAGGTCGGCATCCTCTTCGCCTTCATATGGAAAAGGACCCATCCCTAATATTCCATTTTCGCTCTGAAATTCCACCTGGATATCATCTCGTACAAAATTTGCAACGAGTGTTGGAATTCCAATCCCAAGGTTCACATAGTAACCATCCTTAACCTCCTTGGCTATTCTTTGTGCTATTCCGTTTTTATCTAGCATTACTTATAATTTGGTAATTTGAAAATTAGACAATTTGAGAATCAAAATTTTTTAGTCGAGCTTATTATTTTTGAAATAATTTTAATGATATTATTCGCTTCCTCTAAGAGATCTATATCCGGACTTGGCAGGATATCAGATTTTAGACATAAGTCTAACCAGTAGATAGTTTCATCAGCTTCCTTGGCAGCAATCTTGAATTTGTGAATAAAATCAGCCTTACTTTCAGCGTTTTGAGCCTCTTTTACATTTGCTCCTATTGAAGTTCCGCTTCTAAACAATTGCGAGGCTAGCTCAAACTTCTTATCCTTCCTTAAAATTTCAGTAAACAGAATAATATTTAGAGAAAACTCGAAAGTTCTATCAACTATAATATTCTGTTTATCATTCCTCAAATTTCAAATTTTCAAATTGATTAATTTTCAAATTTATTTCTGTCTTACAGTACGTTGTTCAATCCTCTTCTCATAATTCTTTCCCTGGAAAATCCTTTGTACGAAGATTCCGGGAATATGAATTTGATTAGGATCAAGTTCTCCCGGCTCCACAAGTTCTTCTACCTCAGCGACAGTTATTTTTGCTGAACCACACATTACCGGATTAAAATTCCTGGCTGTTCCCTTGAAAATAAGGTTTCCGGCCTTATCCCCTTTCCAGGCTTTTACAAAAGCGAAATCTGCTTTAAAAGCTTCTTCCAATACATACATTTTCCCATTGAATTCGCGGGTTTCTTTACCCTGGGCTACCTCGGTACCATAACCGGCGGGCGTATAGATTGCAGGAAACCCTTGTTGAGCTGCCTGACATCTTGCAGCCAGTGTTCCCTGTGGAATTAATTCCACGTCCAACTCTCCGCTAAGCATCTGCCTTTCGAAGATCTCATTCTCTCCCACATAGGAAGAAACCATCTTATCAATCTGTTTTTTGTGTAGTAGAAGTCCGAGGCCAAAGTCATCTACCCCGGCATTGTTTGAGATACAGGTGAGGTTTTTCACATCAAGGCGTACCAGTTCAGATATGGCATTTTCGGGGATTCCGCAAAGACCGAATCCACCAAGCATAAAGGTCATCCCATCCTTTACTCCTTTGAGAGCCTCCTGTACATTATCAACCGTTTTTATGATCATTTTTTCAGAATTTTACCCGAAAATACGAAAATAAAAAGCTGGCTACAATGGATAGCAGCCAGACTTATTGAATAATTAAGAAATTTTATATGCTTTTATTGAGAAAAGTCTAAAAATCAAGCTCGTCCGGAACTGAATTATCAGTATCCGGGGAATTACCATAATTTTTGCAATTCACTTCAATACTAAGGTTCTCGGGACGTTCAAATTGCTCCTGGGAGACTTTAAGATCATCATCGGCATACACATCTTTCATATACATTCCCCAGATAGGCAATGCCATGGTAGCACCCTGTCCATATGTAATGGTGGGAAAATGCACTGAGCGATCTTCAGCACCAACCCAAACCCCGGTGGCAAGATCGGGTACCATGCCTATAAACCAACCATCACTCTGGTTCTGGGTAGTCCCGGTTTTACCAGCTATAGGATTTTTAAAATCATAAGGATAGCCTGTTACGGCTCTATCATAATCCTGTCGGCCCTTTGCCCAGGTTCCCCTAAGGCGTACTCCAGAACCATACTGGGTTACACCCTCAAGCAGATTTACAGTGACATAGGCTGCTTCCTTACTAAGCACATCACGAGTTTCCGGAACATGCTGATATAAAACGGTACCGTTCTTATCTTCAATTCTGTTTACTACCACAGGTTTTACATAAACCCCCTGATTGGCAAAAGTGCTGAATGCAGAAACCATCTCGAACAGACTAATATCTGCTACTCCAAGTGCTATTGATGGAACTGCGGGAATATTATCGGTTTCTATCCCCAGTTTATCAACAAGATCTATTACCGGCCGCGGTCCGGTCTTATCTATCAACCTCGCCGTTACTGTATTGATGGATTGTGCCAGCGCACTTTTCAGTGAGACCATGCCTTCATAATCTGAATTACCTGCATTCTTAGGAGACCAGTCATTTTGATTGCCATGTTTGCCTGCCTCAATCGTGAATCTGGATTTAGGCAAGGTGTCACAAGGCGAAAATTTAAGCTGATCTATAGCAGTTGCATAAACGAAAGGCTTAAATGTAGAACCTACCTGCCTTCTGCCCTGTTTAACATGATCATACTTAAAATGCTTGAAATTAGTACCACCAACCCAGGCTTTCACTTCCCCTGTTTGAGGTACCATAGACATCATTCCAGCCTGTAAAAAGGATTTATAGTAAAGAATAGAATCCCTGGGAGTCATTACTGTATCGATTGTCCCGTTCCAGCTAAAAATTCGCATTTCGGCCTCTTCGGTAAAGGACTTTCTAATTTCTTCCTCCGATTTTCCCTGAGCCTTCATTTTGCGCCATCTTTCTGATCTTTTCATCGCACTCTCCACTATTCCCGATACTTCGCTTTTATCAATGTCACGGAAAGGTGCGATGGGATTGCTCTTATTTTGCCTGTCAAATTCCTTTTGAAGATGGGCTATATGTTCTTTTACCGCCTTTTCAGCATATTCCTGCATTTTTGAGTCGATGCTGGTATAGATTTTTAAACCATCCCTGTAAAGACTGTATTCGCTACCATCAGGTTTAGGATTTTCCTCTATCCACTCCTTCATGAAACCCTGAAGGTATTGTCTGAAATAAGTGGCCATCCCCTCGTCGTG